>NZ_JADLQN010000002.1:0-300000 GCF_015477835.1 Nocardia higoensis
AGGGGGTGTGCCAGTGCAGGCGGCGGGCTTGTTCGGCCCAGAATTCCAGTGGGTCGGTGCGGGCTCGGTCGTAGAGGGAGCTGTCGGCGTTGGCCTGCGCGACGAACTCCGCCGACGGCGGGTAGGACTCTCGATGATCTGCGGTGGTTTCGGACATCACATCTCTTCTCTCACGTCGGCAGGGCCGAGTCCGAGATTAGTCAACTGTGATCCACGCCGCGTGGAGTGTCGGGTTCGTAGCGCGAGCCCCGCCGCATCGCTCCCGGTTGCCTCAGTAGCCTCGTCCCCGTGACCGATCCGCTGCAGCCCCTCGTCGACCTGCCCGGTGTGCTCGAGGCCGCCGACCGCGCCCGCGACGCGCTGGCGACTGTCCACCGGCACCGAGCCAACCGGCGCGGCTGGCCGACCACCGCGGCCGAGGCCGCTGTCCGCGCCGCCCGGTCCTCGGCCGCGATCGACGGCGGCGGCACCGACATCCCCGCCGACGGCCGGGTCGCCGATCCCATCCTGGCCGGCTCGCTGCGGGTCGGCCAAGCCCTCGACGGTGACGCACTGCGCAATCTGACCGCCACCTGGCAGCGCGCTCCCCTCCAGGCGCTCGCCCGGTTGCATCTGTTGGCGGCCGCCGATCTGGTCTCCGACGAACTGTCGCTGGGCAGACCGCGCCCTGAACCAGGTGTGGCGCAACGCCTCGATCTACTCGTGCAGACTCTGCAGGTCACCCGCGCCCCCGCACCGGTGATCGCCGCCGTCGTGCACGGCGAGCTGCTGTCGCTGCGGCCCTTCGGCAGCGCGGACGGCATCGTCGCGCGCGCCGCGTCGAGACTGGTGACGGTGGCCAGCGGGCTAGATCCGCACAGCCTCGGGGTGCCGGAGGTCTTCTGGCTGCGCCGCAGGCAGGCCTACCTGGACGCCGCGGCCGCGTTCGGCACCGGCGACCCGACCGGCGTCGGTGGCTGGGTCATCCTGTGCTGCGGTGCGCTCGAAGACGGCGCGCGGGAAGCGACGTCGATCGCCGACGCCGCCGCGGGCTGAACGCCTCCCGGAGACCTGGACGCTGCACGGAAGAACCCCATACACGTCGAAACGGGCGGTGCTATCGTCCTGCGACGATTCCACCGCCCGCTAGCACGGAGTACCCGGTTACCAAGCGTGCATATTCGGGTTGTGTTCCATGGCCTCGGCGATCATTCGTACTCCGCCGGTTCATCCCCGCAACCTGTGCGAGGCTCTCGCCGTCGGCAGTCGAACTACGCAGGCCCACAACGCTGCTGCCCTTGTAGCGGCGCGCTCCGCGTGGGTACCTGGCCTCCGTGCTGGGAAAGTCGGGCGGGGGACTGAACCTTCTCTTCCGGCTCCGTCGTGGCCATCCGGCCTTCCGTAGCTACCTTTCTACCATCGTGAGACATCTCACTCAAGGGGTTGAATCTGCAGGAGGGAACCGTGTCTCGCGTGTCGCCCTACGGTCTCGAAATCGCGTCGAGCAGTGTCAGCGACGTTTCCGCAACAGTCGGTAACCGACGGCTCCGGCCAGCGCCGCGCTCAGACCGACGGCGGCTGTCGCAGCCACCGTGGTCGACGAGGGAGCCTGGAAGCGCGCCCACAGCGACACCGGGTTCGAGAAGGTCAGCACGGTCCAGCCCCGCGTGAGGGCTTCCCTGCGCAACGCGCGATCCGGGTTGACCACGGTGGGGTGGCCGACCGCGCCGAGCATCGGCAGGTCGGTGATCGAATCGGAGTAGGCGTAGCAGCGCGACAGGTCGTAACCTTCTGCCGCGGCGAGCTTTTCGATGGCACTCACCTTGCCTTCGCCGTAGCAGTAGAACTCCAGCTCGCCGGTGTACTTGCCGTCGGCGACCACCATCCGGGTGGCGGCGGTGTGCTGGGCGCCGAGTGCGCGCGCGATCGGGGCGACGATTTCCTCGCCGGAGGCCGAGACGATCACCACATCGTGCCCGCGGATCCGGTGATCGGCGATCAGGTCGGCGGCCTCGGCGTAGATGACCGGGTCGACCATATCGTGAAGTGTCTCGGCCACAATGGCTTTCACCTGTTCGACGTTCCAGCCCGCGCACATCTTGGTCAGGTGCTCGCGCATCCGCTCCATCTGGTCGTGGTCGGCGCCGGAGAGCAGGAACAGGAAGTGCGCATAACTGCTCTCGAGCACCGCCCGGCGGTTGAGCAGGCCCTGGGCGAAGAACGGTCTGCTGAACACGTAGGTGCTCGACTTGGCGATCACCGTCTTGTCGAGATCGAAGAACGCCGCGACGCGCGCCGCGCCGTCCGGGGGGTGCGCGAAGGTGGGCGCCGCCCAGGAGGCCGCGACCACGGGATCGTCGTCCTCGGCCGTCACCTGTTCAGGATAGGCGCGACTACGGTGCCGCGGGTCACAGCCGGGTCGGTGCATCCGCCGCGATGTTTGCTCGCGAGACGCCGGAGACGTGAACGGTCACAAAAGTTCTTCCGTGCCGCACTTGCGTCGGCGGCGGGCAATGGGTGTAGTATTGCTGGCACCTGGACATGTTCCAGGCGTGTTCAGCCCGACCCCCCGGGGCTGAACCCCGACGGCCCCAGCCTCCTCCCCCCCCGGCTGGGGCCGTCCTCTATTTCCGGATGGACGCACTTTCGGTCCCGCGGCGTTCTCCACAACCGGTGAGTTATCCACATTCGGCATTCGTGTGCTGTCGGCGCTCGGCCGATTCGGCGACGCTGACGCACATGGCCCACGATCCGCTCGAACACCCGCTCACGCGGCCCGCACTCGTGTTGATCCGTGATGATCGACTCCGCGAAGAGGTGCGCCGGGTCGCCGCCGCGGCCCAGCGCGCACTGCTGGAGACGGACCCTCCGGTGGGCCGGCACAGCTGGTCGAGCGCACCGTTGGTGATCCTCGACACAGCCTGTGCTCATGAGTGCGTGAGTGCGTTTCACCAACGCCGGGCGGGGGTAATCCTGGTGACCGACGGCGAGCCCGGGCTCTCGGATTGGCAATGCGCGGCGGCCGTCGGAGCGGAGCGGGTGATCGCGCTTCCCGGCGCCGCGGTCGGGCTTGTCGAGAAGTTTGCTGAGCACGGCGAACCGAAGGCAGGCGATGGCGTCGTGGTCGCTGTCGCGGGGGCCTGCGGTGGCGCGGGCGCCTCTGTTCTGGCCGCCGCGACAGCGGTGCGAGCGGCCGGCGGACCGTCCGCCCGGCGCGTTCTCCTGGTCGACGGCGCGCCCTTCGGTGGTGGTCTGGACCTGCTGCTCGGCATCGAGAACACGGCCGGATTGCGCTGGTCGGATCTCGTCGTCGAGGACGGCCGTGTCGCGGCGGGCGCACTGCACGACGCGCTGCCGTGCGCGGCGCCGGGGCTGGCGGTGCTGTCCTGCGGGCGCGGCGGTGCCGGTCGATTGCCCGCCCGCATCGGAGCTGCCGCCATCCACGCGGTGCTCGAAGCAGGCCGTGCCGCAGGCGATCTCGTCATCTGCGATCTCTCCGGTGAGCGCGGACCGGCCACTGATCAAGTGCTCGATTCGGCCGATCTGGTCGTGCTCGTCGTACCGGCGCGCCTGCGCGCCGTGGCGGCCGCGGAATCCGCGGCCGCCTACATATCGGCTCGAAATCCCCAGCTGGGCTTGATAGTTCGCGGGCCCGCGCCCGGCGGGCTGCACGGTGAGGAGATCGCCGAAGTGCTCGACCTACCGCTGCTCGCCGCGGTGCGCGCGCAGGCCGAGCTGCCTGCTCGGCTGGAACGTGGCGGGCTGCGAGTGCCACGGCGCGGTCCGCTCGCCATCGCGGCGGCGGCGGTGCTCGACGTCCTCGACGCACCTGAGCGGGTTCGATGAGCACCCTGGTCACCGCCGATCTGCTGGACAGGGTGCGTCGGCGGATCGCCGGTCACAGCGGTGATCCCGATCCGGCGCGACTGGCCGCCGCGGTCCGGGCCGAAACGGGGGGCGTCCTCGGCGACACCGATCTGCTGCGTGTCCTGCGCCTGCTGCAGACCGAGCTGACGGGCGCGGGACTGCTCGAACCGCTACTGAACGATCCACGGGTCGCCGATGTGCTCGTCACCGCGCCCGACGCGGTGTGGATCGACCGTGGGCACGGCCTGGAGAAGACGTCGGTCACCTTTCCCGACGAAGCGGCGGTGCGCAGGCTCGCGCAGCGGCTGGCGTTGTCGGCGGGCAGGCGCTTGGACGACGCCCAGCCCTGGGTCGACGGCAGGCTCAGCGGCACCGGGTCGGCCCTCGGCGCATCGTTCGGCGTGCGCCTGCACGCCGTGCTCGCCCCGATCTCGCACGGCGGAACGTGTCTGTCGTTGCGGGTGCTGCGCCCCGCGACCCAGGGGCTGGACGCGCTCGCGGCCTCGGGGGCGGTACCCGCGTCGGCGAAGCCGTTGCTCGAAGCCGTCATTCGCGCCCGTCTGGCGTTTCTCGTGGTCGGCGGCACCGGATCCGGAAAGACCACGCTCCTGTCGAGCTTGCTGGCAACGGTGGATCCGGCGGAGCGCATCGTCTGTGTGGAGGACGCCGCCGAACTCGCCCCACCGCATCCGCATGTCGTGCGACTGGTCGCCCGCACCGCGAATGTCGAGGGGGTCGGCGAGGTGACAGTCCGCGACCTGGTGCGGCAGGCGTTGCGCATGCGGCCGGACCGGATCGTCGTCGGGGAGGTGCGCGGCGCCGAGGTCGTCGATCTGCTCACCGCGCTGAACACCGGTCACGACGGTGGCGCGGGTACGGTCCACGCCAACTCGCCCCGCGAGGTGCCCGCGCGGCTGGAAGCGCTCGCCGCGCTGGGCGGCATGGATCGCGCCGCCCTGCACAGCCAGCTCGCGGCAGCGGTCCAGGTGGTGCTGCACGTGCGACGCGCCTCGGACGGCTCGCGGGGGTTGCGCGAGGTCGGTGTGGTCGAACGCGCGGAGGACGGCCGGGTGCGCATCACCGCCGCCTGGCGAGCGGACGGCGGATCGGTCCCGGCCGCGGCACGATTGACAGCCCTGCTCACAGAGCGGCTCGGCGGATGATCCCCGCCCTCCTCTGTCTGGCCTCGGCGCTGCTCCTACCGCAGGCTCCCACCGCCCGCCGCCGCCGGCGCGCGTTGTTCCTCGCACGGCCGAGTGTGTCGTCCACAAGGGTGATGCGCATCGCGGGCCTCGCCGGGGCCGCAGCCGTGGTGGTGGGGACCGGGGTCGGGCCGTTCATCGCGGCCGCGCTGGCCGCTGCCACCGTGACCGTCCGAGCTCGCCGGGGCAGACGCGATCGTGAGCAGGGCGCCGAATCCCTCCGGTTGCTCGACGCCTTGGAAGCCGTGGTGGGCGAGTTGCGGGTCGGCGCGCATCCCAGTGCCGCCGCCGAGGTGGCCGCGCGCGAGTCCGGTAGTGGTCCGGCGGCCAGAGCTTTCGCCGTCAGCGCGGCCCGTAGCAGGCTCGGCGGCTCGGGCGCCGACGGTCTGCGCGACGACGATTCGGTGATACGCGTGGAACTGGACCGCATCGCCGATGCCTGGCAGGTCGCCGAGCGGCACGGCTTGGCGTTGGCCGAACTGCTCGCCGCCGCGCGTGCCGATCTCGCCGGGCGGGTGCGCTTCCGCCGTCGTAGCGCCGCCGCGATGGCCGGTGCGCGGGCGACCGCGACGGTGCTGTCCGGCCTTCCCCTGCTAGGTCTGGCTCTCGGGCAACTGATGGGCGCCCAACCGCTGCGCGTATTGCTCACCACCGCGGCGGGCGACGTACTGTTGCCGCTGGGCGCGGCATTCGTCTGCGTCGGTGTGCTCTGGACCGATGCGATCACCCGAAAAGGTCTGGTGTGAGCGATGTCCGGAATGTCTGCCGCCGCCGCTGTTGTGCTCGCCGTCGCGCTGCTGTCCTGGCCCGCCCGCGCCGCGCCGCGCCATCGCCTGCGCATCCCGCCCACCGGGCGGGACCCGAATCCGTCCGCATCGGAACCGTCCGTCCTCGATCCGCTGTCGATCGCCTCCGTCTTCGATCTCCTCGCTGCCTGCCTACGTGCCGGACTCCCGATGGCCGCCGCGGCCTCCGCCGTCGCATCCAGCGCTCCGCCCGATCTGGGCGCCGCGCTGCTGCGCGCCGCCGACATGCTCACCCTCGGTGCCGATGCCGCGACCGCATGGGAGCGGGCCGCCCAGGATGCCGCCGGTCGCCCCGGCGCCACCGAGATCGAGTCACTGGCCAGAATGGCCCGGCGCTCGGCCCGCTCGGGAGCGTCCCTGGCCGAAGCCGTCGGCGAGCTCGCAGTGCAGCACCGCGGTGCCATCGAGGACGCGGCCGCCGCCCGCGCCGAACGTGCTGGGGTGCTGATCAGTGGCCCCCTCGGCCTGTGCTTCCTGCCCGCGTTCCTCTGCCTGGGCATCATTCCGGTCGTCGTCGGTCTCGCCGGTCGTGTACTGGACGGCGGCCTGCTGTGAATCCGTCACCGCGATGTTCGGATAACGGCCGTCCGGAGAATTTACGACCACGAAACCGAACGTCTCCATGTGGAAATGCCCGTCTCATAACCTGCTCGCCCAGGCACTGTCGTTGCGTCTCTCGGGCGGAACTGTCAGCTCACGCAGGAGAATTCATGATGTCGCACCGTTTCCCCCGCCGCCGAGGCCGTCGTCTGGTCGCCACCTCGCTGGTCGCCACGCTCGCCGCCCTCGGACTCGCCGCCTGCGGCGGCAGCGACTCGGCGACCGTGGACGGACACGGCAAGATCAGCGTCCAGTACTCATGGATCAAGAACGAGGAGTTCGCCGGCGAGTTCTACGCCTACGACAAGGGCTACTACACCGAGGCCGGTTTCTCGGCGGTCAACGGTATCTCCGGCCCGGATACCGGCGTGGCCAAGCTGCTCAGCGGAACCGTCCAGGTGGCGCTCAGCGACGCGGCGTCCGTCGGCGCGGCCATCGCCAACGAGGACGCCCCGCTGAAGATCATCGGCGCGACGTTTCAGAAGAATCCCTTCACCATCCTGTCCCTCGCCGACGGCGCGAATATCGCTACGCCGCAGGATCTCCGGGGCAAGAAGATCGGCGTCCAGGACTCCAACGCCAGCGTCTTCGAGGCGATTCTCAATGCCAACGGCATCCCCGCGAGCGAGGTGGAGGTCGTGCCGGTGGACTTCGACCCCACTCCGCTGATGGAGGGCAAGGTCGACGGCTTCATGGCCTACCTCACCAACGAGGCGTTGACCGTCGAACTGGCCGGCCACAAGGTCACCAACCTGCCCTACGCCGACAACGGACTCCCCTACGTCGCGGAGACGTTCACCGTCACCGATCACTATCTCGCCGAGAACCGGGATCTGCTCGAAGACTTCCTGATCGCCGAGATCAAAGGCTGGTCGGATGTCTTCGCCAATCCCGTGGACGAGACCGTGGCCTTGGTGACCGAGTACTACGACAAGGCGGCCTCCGACAACGCCGACGGTTTGGAATCCACCTTCGGCGCCCTGGATCCGGTGAAGACCAAGCGGGGGCTCGAGGCCCAGAGCCTGCTCGTCTCCACCCCGGAGACCGAAGCCAACGGCCTGTTCACGATCAGCGCGGAGCTGAAGAAGCAGACCGTCGCGTCCCTGGCCGCCGCAGGCTGGGAGGTCACCGTCGAGGAACTGTTCGATACCAGCATCATCGAGAAGATCTACGCGGAGAATCCCGAACTCGAGACCTACCTGCCGTGACCCAGGAGGCCTTGATGTCCATCGACAACACCACCGCTGCCGACGCGGCGTCCTCCGTGTCCGGCACCGGCATCCATATCACCGGTCTCACCAAGACCTTCCGGGCCGGCCGTGGCCGCACCGTCACGGCGCTGGCGGACGCGGATCTGCACACCGAGCAGGGCTCGTTCCTGGCGTTGCTCGGACCGTCCGGCTGCGGAAAGTCCACCATCCTGCGGATTCTCGCCGACCTGGAGCACCCGACCTCGGGCACGGTCGTCGTCGATGGCAAGGCGCCGGAGACATTGCGCCGCAACAGCGAACTCGGTATCGCCTTTCAGGATCACGCACTGCTGCCGTGGCGCAGCGTGCGCAAGAACATCCGGCTGCCTTTCGAAGTGGCAGGGCGGGAGGTCGACAAGGACTACGTGGAAGAGTTGATCGCACTGGTCGGGCTGCGCGGCTTCGAGGACAGCCGTCCCGCGCAGCTCTCCGGCGGCATGCGCCAGCGGGTCTCCATCGCCAGGGCGCTGGTGCTGAAGCCCTCGGTGCTGCTGCTCGACGAGCCGTTCGGCGCGCTCGACGACATGACCCGCCAGAACCTCAATCTGGAACTGTTGCGGATCTGGACCGAGAAGCCCGCGACCACCTTGCTGGTCACCCACGGCATCTCCGAGGCGATCTTCCTCTCCGACCAGGTCGCGGTGATGTCACCCCGGCCCGGCCGGATCAAGGCGATCATCGAGGTCGATCTGCCCCGGCCGCGAACCCCGGAGATGATGCGCACGCCGGAGTTCCACGCGTTGGTGGACAAGGCGTCGGAGATCCTCTTCGGCGCCGACGGACGCGCGGGCGCTGAGTCGTGACCGGGCCCCGCTCCCAGCTCCGGGTACGCGGCATTCCCGGCGGACTCGCTGTCCTCCTCGGCGCCGTCGCCCTCGTACTCGGCTGGTGGCTGTTCTCGGTGCTGGCTTTCCGGCCGGACCCGGGCACGACCTACGATCCGGTGCCCGGGCCGTGGGCGGTGGTCCGGCAGATCGCCGACGACGGATTCACCGCGTACTGGGACTTCTTCTCCGTCACTATCCACGAGGCCGTCGTCGGCTTCCTGTGGGGCAACGGCCTGGCGTTGGTGCTCGCGGCCACGGTGCTGCTGGCGCCGCGGATCGAAACGGTCGTCACACAGATCGCCGTGGTGAGCTACTGCCTGCCCCTGGTCGCGGTCGGAGGCATCTCCATCGTCGCGCTGGGCGGTGCGGAATCGCCGGGGGACCCCTCCGCGACCGCGATCTTCCTCGCCGCGCTGTCGGTCTTCTTCACCACCGTGGTCGGCGCACTGCTCGGTTTCCATGCCGCCGACCAGGCCAGCCTCGACGTGGTCCGGGTGTTCGGCGGCGGCCGGTTCCGGCAGCTGTACAAGGTCCGGCTGATCGCGGCCCTGCCCGCGATTCTCAATGCGCTCCAGATCGCCGTCCCGGCCTCACTGCTCGGCGCTGTCCTCGGCGAGTACATGGGAGCGACGGACCGGAGTGTCGGCATCACCCTCATCCGGCTACAGGGCCAGTTGGACTCGGTGCGGGTCTGGGCGGTGTTCCTGCTATGCGCGCTGGTCGCGCTGGTGGGATATGGCGTGTTCGGGCTACTCGCTCGATTGGTCACCCCCTGGGTGGCGGGACGGGGGAGCGCATGAGCCGTGCGATGGTGCGGGCGGTCCGACGAGCACTGGTCGATGCCGTGCTGACGGTGCTGATCGTGATCGCGCTGTGGCAGGCCGTGGTCAGTTTCGCCGGCGTCTCGCCGTACGTGGCCAAGGGCCCGGTGGAGGTGTTCGAGTTCCTGTTCGTCGACGAAGCCGGAGCGAAAGCGGGCGGTCTCGCCGCCGACAACCGTGCCGCCCTGCGACCGCTCACCGTGCAGACGCTCCAGGATGCCGGCCTCGGCTTCGTGGTCGGCATGACGATCGCGGTGACGCTCGCCGTGATCTTCTCACTGTCGCGTGCCGTCGAGGCCGGGGTGCTGCCGCTGGCGTTGCTGCTGCGCAGCGTCCCGCTGGTCGCCATCTCGCCGGTCATCATCCTGATCACCGGGCGCGGCACCACGGCTTCGGTCGCCGCGATCGGCAGCATCGTCGTGCTTTTTCCCGCACTGGCGTCAGTGCTGTACGGCCTGGGGCGGGCGAGTCCCGACAGCCTCGATTTGGTCCGGGTATACGGCGGCGGCAGCGCGAGGGCACTGCGCATGGTGGCCTTGCCGGGTGCTCTCCCGTCGATCTTCGCGGCGGCCCGGGTCTCGGTGCCGGGAGCGGTGACCGGAGCGTTGCTGGCCGAATGGCTGTCCACCGGCAAGGGCATCGGCGGCTCCATCCAGAAGTTCAGCGCGGCCGCGAAGTTCGACGAGCTGTGGGCCTCGGTCGCGGTCATCACCGCGATCACACTGGTGCTCTACAACGTGGTGCAACTGATGGAGAACGCGGTGCTGGCGCGGATGGGTATGGGCAAACAGGCCGCCGCGACGTAGTTGTCCACAGCCGCCGAGTTGTCCACATTCGGCGATCGGACGCTGTCGGGCACAGGTCTTGTCCACGACGCTTGTCCACATGCGATCCCATCCCGTCATCTCCACGGCGCGAGCCCGGCAGGCGCCCGGTTCCACCGGCGCGCGGCGTGCGCGTGCGCGGCGCCACCCCACGCCTGCCCGTCCGTGGACGGGATCTCCGGTACGCCGCCATGTGCTCGGCCGACGCGCCCGGCCGGTCTATGGCGCGTCGCTCGCTCGACGCTGCGAGTCCGCTGCTCCGCCGCCGATCCACGCCACAATCGAGCCGTCCGGGTCCGTCCGGGTCGACGCGGTCAGCCGGGATCTGCCCCAGGTCCGCCGCCTCGCACCGCTTGTCGTACCCGGATCGCTCTCACCCGCGTCCGGTCGGTTCGGTCTGCTCCGTCGCGACCCGTCCCGCCGGCCTCGGTGTCATACCCGAGCAGACCACCGGCTGAGAGGGTACGCGGCTCTGCCCGCTGAGCGCCGTCGGTGCCGCCGCATCGTGGCTTCGAGTCCGCATGGTGGTCTGCGGTGCCTGACCCGACCGGCCGAGGCCCGAGCACGCGGTTCGCGACCGGCCGGAGCTCGATCGCCGGAATCCGACCGACCGGCCAGTGGCCGAACGTGCGGGCCCGGCGACCCCGCTCCGCGATCCGCGGGTGCCCGTGCTTTCGAACCGGTCGATCACGTGGGCCCTGTCCACGCAGGTTCGGGCCAAAGTTCCGGGCCTCCGCTCGCCGGGCGCTACCCCTGCCCGTCTGATGTGGTGCCCGGTCCCCATTCGTCGCGGCATCCGCCGCGCGCAGACAGTAATGAGAAAGGACAGCCTGTGCAGATCACCACCACGACCGGCCGGACCACCAGGAGGCTCGGCACCCTGCTCATGGTTCGCCGTAGCCACGCCGATCCGCAGCCCATCCGCCCCAGTTCCGTGAGCGATCCCACCACGGTGGACGGTCCGAACCTGGTGGGCGGCACGGAGGCCACCGAGCCTTCTGCCCGCGAAATGGTCACTCAGCAGCATGAGGGATCCGAGGCTGCACCTGCCACGGAGGGCGAGGACGCCACCGAATCGGCAGACGGTGCCGGGAACGGAGGTCCTGCGGCCCATGCGGTCGAGGCGGACGGCCCGAACGCGGTCGCGGCCGCATCGCCGAGCAGCCTCGACGCGAAGTCGAATCCGAGCCTGCGCGCAGCGACCGCCGGTGCGGGAGCGACGACGCGGAACGAGGGGCACGATACGCAGCGGCCCGGCACGTCACGAGTGGCCGCTGCCGGACCGCTGATCCACGTCCCGATGTTCTGGCGACCGCCGCGGGCGGACGATGCCATGAGCACCCACCGATCCGGCACGGTCCAGGAATCGCTGGATCTCGCTGTGGGCGTAGCCGATGCCTGTTCGCCGGAGACCAGCCCGAGCCTCTCCCGCGTAGATGCGGCGCCGTGTGCGTCCGGTCCCCACGGGGCACCGCCGCCAATCGGCTCACGTGAGGCGGTGCCGCCGATCGGATCAGGCGAGGAACTGTTGCCCGCTGGTGCGGAGGAGGCGCTGATGCGGACCGGGCCGGATGAAGAAATGCCCGCGGTGACCTCCGGCCCGAAAGCGGTGAATGCGCGGAAGGCGCCGTTGCGTTGCGCTTCCCGTCGATGCGTTCTTCCCGGTCGCTCGGGCGACGAGTGCACCACCGCTCCGGGGGCACCGGTCTCGCGTCCGGAGGCCGGGACGTCCGGATCGCGCCCGCTGGTGCGGTCGTCACACGCCGCGACATCGCTCGAGTCGCGCGCTGCGCACTGCCTGTGGGCGCGACGGCTCAGGGGGCTGCGTCTGAGCCTGCGGCGCCGACTGCCGCGCACGGTGGTCACGGCATGGGCAGATCGCCGCGTCGTCGCGGCCGCCGCCACGGTGGCGGCTTGGTCCCTCTCGTCGGCGATGCGTATCGTCGCGGGTCGCCGCGCCGCGTCGGGCGGCCCCAGCGCGGACGAGCGCGTGCGCGGGCTGGACTTCGTTCGCCGCATCCTCGCCGCGCATGCCCACGCGACGGCTTGTCGCGGCCCACGCGCATTCTCCGTCCGGTCCGGGAACCGGCGACGGCACAGCGCCCGCTCCATGCTCCGGATGACCCGGGCCGCTCTCGGAAGGATCGGCACGGAACTGCGCATCCGGCTGGTGCGTGCGATGCGTGCGGACGACGGTATGTCCACCGCCGAATATGCCATCGGCACGATCGCCGCGGCCGCGTTCGGTGCGGTCCTCTACGGGGTGGTGACCGGGGACTCTATCGTGGACGCGCTCACCGGCATCATCGACAAGGCTCTCAGTACCAGCGTCTGAACGGGCGCGCAGCGATGTCCTATGTGCTGGTGGACAGGTCGCAACCGCGCACCACGCCGGCCCGTCTGGTCGCCGACGACGGCGCGGTGACCGTGGAGGCCGCCATCGCTGTCAGCGCGATCATGATCGCCGTGATGCTCTGCCTCGGGACGCTGTTCGCGGCGTCGGCACAGGTCCGTTGTGTCGACGCCGCTCGCGAAGCCGCCCGGCTGGAGGCCAGGGGAGATTCGGCGGCCGCGCGCTCCGCTGCCGGGCGGATCGCGCCGCCGGAGGCCGACATCTCGGTGCGGCGCGAGGGCGGGTTCATCGTGGCAGTGGTCACGGTCGGCGCACCACTGCTGCCGCTTCGCCTGCGGGCCGAGGCGGTCGCGGTGCCCGAACCGGGAACGGAGGCCCACGGTGGATAGGGGTGGCGACAAGGGGGCGGCCACCGTGTTCGCGTGCATCGCCTTGGTCGGGCTCATCGCGGTCACCTCGATGCTGGTGAACTTCGGCGCGGTGGTGGTGGCGCGGCATCGGGCGCAGGCGGGCGCGGATCTCGGCGCGCTCGCGGCGGCGGGCGTCCTGGACAACGGAACAGATCACGCATGCGCTCGAGCGGCCGCGATCGTGCGCCGGATGGGCGGTTCGGTCACCGCGTGTGAGGTGGTGGGATGGGAGGTGACGGTCTCGGTGGAAGGAAATGTGTCGGCCGGTGTCCTCGGCGACCGGATCGTGCGCGCGAGTGCACGCGCCGGACCTGCGCATTAGTAAGACCGACCGGTCGGGAATGTTCCACAGTGGATGCTGCAAGGTTGAATTACCGAATACTCCGGCTGTCGACAATTACGATGGGGTATCTAAATGAGCCCGATTGCGCTAATTCAAATCGCGAAAGCGTCCCACCCGGTAGGCATCGGCCGCAATGCCGTAGTTAACATGAAACTATTCCGTTTTATTCTCAGGGCCGAGATGTCCGTCCGGTGACGGCGGCGGCCGGTCAATCTTCCGGCCGTGACCCAGCCCACAGCCAGCTATGTGGCCGGTGGTCCGGCGGTGTCTCCGTCCGTACCGTGTGGACCTGCGTCTATGTCGGGAAGGGCGTCCGGTCGAGTTCGGTGAGCATCGCGCGCAGGAGGCGGGTCGCAGCGCCCTTGTCGAGGGGGCTGTTGCCGTTCCCGCACTTGGGTGACTGGACGCAGGACGGGCATCCGGTGACGCACACACAGGATTCGATGGCGTCGAGTGTGGCCGCCAGCCAAGGACGCAGCCGGGCGAAGCCGCGCTCGGCGAAGCCGGCACCGCCGGGCTGCCCGTCGTAGACGAAAACCGTGGGCAGGCCGGTATCGGGGTGTTCTGCTGTGGACAGGCCGCCGATGTCCCAGCGATCGCAGGTCGCGATCAGTGGGAGCAAGCCGATGGCGGCGTGTTCGGCGGCGTGCAGCGCACCGGGCAGCTCACGGGCGGAGACGCCCGCGGTCTCCAGGAGGTCGGTGGTGACGGTGTAGAGGACGGCCTTGGTCGGCAGGGTCCGGGCGGGAAGATCGAGTTCAACCATGTCCAGCACCTCGCCGGTGGGCAGCGTCCGCAGGTAGCCGATGAGCTGGGTGGTCACGCTGACCTGCGCCAACGCGCTCGTCACGGCGCCGTGCGCGTGCTCGTCGACGATGCCGTCGATGGTCAGGCAGGTGAGCGAGCGGGCGGTGGTGGTCCAGCCGGGCTCGTCCTCGTGGACGAACGCCACGCCGTCGTCCAGGTCGAGTTCGTCCACCACGTAGGTCTCGCCTTGGTGCAGATGGACAGCCCCTTCGTGCAGCGTGGACGACGCCCGGGCAGCGTCGGCGGTGCCGATCAACCGCCCGGATTCGCCGTCGACGATCATCACCGGCGCACCGACCCCGCCGCGCACGTCCACCTCGTCGTGCGGGTAGGTGTGCGCGGTGACGTGCCAGCGGCCTGAACCTTTGCCGGGCCGATACCGGATCAGCCCTTGTTCGGCCAGGTCGGCGAGTACTCCGCGAGCTTCGAGGTCATCGGCTTCGGCGTCGGTGACGGGCAGTTCGGCGGCCGCGCAGAGCAGTTGCGGGCCCAGCACGTAGGGATTGGCCGGGTCGGTGATGGTCGCCTCGACAGGCTTGCCGAGCAGCGCCTCGGGGTGATGGACGAGGTAGGTGTCCAGCGGGTCGTCGGTGGCGACCAGTACCACCAGCGACCCCTGCGTGCGTCGGCCTGCCCGGCCCGCCTGCTGCAGGAAGGAGGCCACCGTGCCGGGAAAACCGGCGATGACGACGGCGTCCAGGCCCGCGATGTCCACGCCCAGTTCCAGCGCGTTCGTTGTGGCGGCACCCAGCAGGGTCCCGTCGGACAGGGCGGCCTCGAGGGCGCGCCGATCCTCGGCGAGGTAGCCCGCGCGATAGGCCGCGACGCGGGCGGGCAGTGCCGGATCTCGCTCGGACAGCAGCCTGCGCGTCTCCCGTGACACCAGTTCGGCGCCGCGCCGCGAGCGGACGAAGGTCAGCGTACGCGCGCCTTCGGCCACCAGATCGGCCATGATGCGTGCCGCCTCCACGGTGGCCGGACGCCGGACCGGCGCGCCGTTCTCCCCGCCGGTGGCGTGCATCAACGGAGGTTCCCACAGCGCGACGGTGCGGGCGCCGCAGGGCGATCCGTCCTCGGTGACCGCCACGCACGGGGCTCCGACCAGCCGGGTTGCCGCGTCTGCGGGATCGGCTGTGGTCGCCGAGCAGAGCACGAACACCGGGTCGGCTCCGTAACAGGCGGCGATGCGGCGCAGCCTGCGCAGCACCAGCGCCACGTGCGACCCGAAGACTCCCCGGTAGGAGTGGCATTCGTCGACCACGATGTAGCGGAGTCTGCGAAAAAGTCTGGCCCAGCGCTGATGGGACCGCAGCATGCCGATGTGCAGCATGTCCGGGTTGGTGAATATCCAGCGAGCGTTGTCACGGACCCACTGCCGGACCTCCGCCGGGGTGTCGCCGTCGTAGGTGGCAGGGCGGACATCGCGCAGAGCCCCTTCGTGGGTCAGTTCGGAGATCGCGCGCAACTGGTCGGCACCCAGCGCTTTGGTCGGCGCCAGGTAGAGGGCCGTGGCCTGAGGATCTTCGCGCAGAGCGGTGAGCACCGGCAGTTGATACCCGAGCGACTTGCCGGAGGCGGTGCCGGTGCTGATCACTACGTGCTGCCCGTTCGCGGCCAGATCGGCGGTCTCGGTCTGATGCGTCCACGGCGCCGGAATGCCCGCGGCCTGGAACGCGGCGACGACCTCGGGATGGGCCCACGCCGGCCATGCGGTCGTACGAGCCCGCCTGGCGGGCTGGTCGTCCACGTGGGTCAACCGCGGATCTCCCGGAGAATCCAGGACACGGTTCAGCAACGATCGCCCGTAACCGAGGGCGATATCGGCGGTGGTTTCGCGGTACACGGTCACGAGGCAAGCACGGATGAGCGCCCAACGGGTATCGAATGGCCTTCTACCGGTCGACCGACCTGCATACTCGATGCGGAATAGCGACCTGCGTCACAGCCTTTCAACGGAGCTACCGCCCGGTTATCCCAAGGCAAACCAACCGTGAGTCTGGATTTGGGGATTGTGTCCCTTATCCGCGCATTCGCAAGATCAAGTTTTTTGCAAATTGTCGGTAACTCGACTGTTGAATTCCTCTGAGACATGGTTCACTGGTTCCTGGTCGCAAGCTTCTGTGTTCGAGGGACGGATCGAAAGTCCAAACCATCAGCAGGATCGATGTTGCGAGCGGTGTGCCTGGCGCTTTACCTGCGGTGCTTTCCGCAAGGATCTTCCCGCAGGGAACGGCCAAGAGTACAGCGGTCGGAACGGGCCCGGTGGACGAACCCAGTTGTCCGCCGTTCCGGTAAGAAAAGAGAAGGAACATAATGGCACAGGGAACTGTGAAGTGGTTCAACGCGGAGAAGGGGTTCGGCTTCATCGCGCCCGAGGACGGCTCCGCTGACGTCTTCGTCCACTACTCCGAGATTCAGGGTTCGGGCTTCCGCACCCTCGAGGAGAACCAGAAGGTCGAGTTCGAGGTCGGCCAGGGCACCAAGGGCCCCCAGGCCACCGGAGTGCGCGCGCTCAGCTGAGCCGCATCTATATCCAGCTTCGTCCCTCATCACCGGTACCGGGATGAGGGACGAGCTGTATCCGGGGTGGGGCGCTGCCTCAGGGGTCGAGCGCTACCATCTCCCCATCACGTACGCTCAGTGGTTCGGGTCGCGCGCGCCCGGCCGCTGCCGTCGTCAAGGTATAAACGTCACTGGTAGCGATGTTCGCAGTCGTCGCTTGCCTACAGCCGTGCACGACGCGAGGGCGCGTGGCGCGGGTTCTGAGAAGGAAAGGTGTTTTCGCCGGTGGCAACACGAGACCGCAGTGCAGCCGACCAGGGTCGTCCCCTGCGTCGTCTCGTGATCGTCGAATCCCCGACCAAGGCGCGCAAGATCGCCCCCTATCTGGGCCGCAACTACACGGTGGAAGCGTCGGTCGGTCACATCCGCGACCTGCCGCGCGGCGCCGCCGACGTGCCCGCCAAATACAAAGGCCAGTCCTGGGCCCGCCTCGGCGTCGACGTCGACAACGACTTCGAGCCCATCTACGTGGTGAGCCCGGACAAGAAGGCCAAGGTCGCCGAGCTCAAGAGCCTGCTCGCCGACGCCGACGAGCTCTATCTCGCCACCGACCCCGACCGCGAGGGCGAGGCGATCGCCTGGCACCTGCTCGAGACGCTGAAGCCGAAGGTGCCGGTGCGCCGGATGGTCTTCCACGAGATCACCGAGCCGGCCATTCGCGCGGCCGCCGCCGACACCAGGGAACTCGACCCCGATCTGGTCGACGCGCAGGAGACCCGCCGCATCCTCGACCGTCTCTACGGTTACGAGGTCAGCCCGGTGCTGTGGAAGAAGGTCATGCCGAAGCTGTCGGCGGGCCGGGTGCAGTCGGTGGCGACCAGGGTGATCGTGCAGCGCGAGCGCGAACGGATGGCGTTCCGTTCGGCCGAGTACTGGGACATCGCCGCCAAGCTCGATGCGGGCACCGGCGAGCAGGCCGACAGCGCGAATCCGCGCACGTTCGGCGCGCGCCTGGTCAATGTCGACGGCGCCCGGGTGGCGGGCGGCCGTGATTTCGGCCCCGACGGGCAGTTGAAGTCCGCCAACGGCGTGGTCGTGCTGGACGAGAACCGGGCACGCAGGCTCGCCGAAGCGCTCGACGGCGTGGATCTGGCGGTCACCTCCGCGGAATCCAAGCCCTACACCCGCAAGCCCTATCCGCCGTTCATGACCTCGACCCTGCAGCAGGAGGCCGGTCGCAAGCTGCGCTTCACCTCCGATCGCACGATGCGGGTGGCGCAACGGTTGTACGAGAACGGCTACATCACCTACATGCGTACCGACTCCACGACGCTGTCGGAGTCGGCGATCGCGGCCGCACGCACCCAGGCCACCCAGCTCTACGGCGCCGAGTACGTGCATCCGACGCCGCGCCAGTACACCCGGAAGGTGAAGAACGCCCAGGAGGCGCACGAGGCGATCCGTCCGGCGGGTGACACCTTCGCCACCCCGGGCCAATTGCACTCGCGGCTGGACAACGACGAGTTCCGCCTCTACGAACTGATCTGGCAGCGCACCGTCGCCTCACAGATGGCCGACGCGCGTGGCACCACGCTGACGCTGCGCATCACCGGTGTCGCGGGCACCGGCGAGGAATGCGTGTTCTCCGCCTCGGGCCGCACCATCACCTTCGCCGGTTTCCTCAAGGCCTACGTGGAGAGCGTGGACGAGGAGGCCGGCGGTCAGTCCGACGACGCCGAGTCGCGCCTGCCCGCGCTGCAGGAGGGGCAGAACGTCACCGCTGTCGAGCTGAATCCCGATGGGCACAGCACGAATCCGCCCGCCCGCTACACCGAGGCCTCGCTCATCAAGGCGCTCGAGGAGCTGGGGATCGGCCGCCCGTCGACGTATTCGTCGATCATCAAGACCATCCTCGACCGCGGCTACGTCTACAAGCGCGGCAGCGCGCTGGTGCCGTCCTGGGTCGCCTTCGCCGTGATCGGGTTGCTGGAGGCGTATTTCGGCCGACTGGTGGACTTCGACTTCACCGCCGCCATGGAGGACGATCTCGACGCCATCGCCGGTGGCCGGGAGCGCCGCGGGAACTGGTTGTCCAGCTTCTACTTCGGCGGCGACAGCGGGGCCGAGGGTTCGGTCGCCCGCTCGGGCGGTCTGAAGAAGATGGTCGGCGGGCAGCTCGACGACATCGACGCCAGAGCGGTGAACTCGATCAAGCTGTTCACCGATGCCGAGGGCCGCGACGTGGTCGTGCGGGTCGGCCGTTTCGGTCCGTATCTGGAGCGCCTGGTCGTCGATCCCGATGATCCCGACGGCGATCCGATCTCCCAGCGCGCGAACCTGCCCGACGATCTGCCCCCGGACGAGCTGACCGCCGAGGTCGCCGAAAGGCTGTTCGCGACCCCGCAGGAGGGGCGCAGGCTCGGCGTCGACCCGGCGACCGGGCACGAAATCGTCGCCAAGGAGGGACGTTTCGGCCCCTACGTCACCGAGATCCTGCCCGAGCCGGAACCCGAGCCGGAGGGTGCGAAAAAGTCCGCGGCGGCGAAGAAGGCGGCCGCGCCGAAACCGCGCACCGGTTCGCTGTTCAAGTCGATGGACCTGACCACCGTCACCCTCGAGGACGCGCTGAA
Organism: Nocardia higoensis; assembly: GCF_015477835.1. Taxonomy (NCBI): domain Bacteria; kingdom Bacillati; phylum Actinomycetota; class Actinomycetes; order Mycobacteriales; family Nocardiaceae; genus Nocardia; species Nocardia higoensis. Next base: position 19,222 of record NZ_JADLQN010000002.1, read on the forward strand.
GCTGCTGTCGCTGCCGCGCGTAGTCGGTGTCGATCCCGCCAACGGCGAAGAGATCACCGCGCAGAACGGCCGTTACGGCCCCTATCTGAAGAAGGGCTCGGACTCTCGTTCGCTGGCGTCCGAGGATCAGATCTTCTCGGTCACCTTGGAGGAGGCGCTGAAGATCTACGCCGAGCCCAAGCGGCGCGGCGGTCAGTCCGCCTCCACCGCGCCGTTGCGTGAGCTGGGCGCCGATCCGGTGTCGGGCAAGCCGATGGTGATCAAGGACGGCCGGTTCGGCCCGTATGTGACCGACGGGGAGACCAACGCCAGCCTGCGCAAGGGCGACGAGGTCGAGTCGATCACCGACGAGCGGGCCGCGGAACTGCTCGCCGATCGGCGGGCCCGTGGGCCGGTGAAGAAGACCGCGAAGAAGACAGCTGCCAAGAAGACCACCGCGAAGAAGGCCGCTGCGAAGAAGACCCCGGCCAAGAAGACGGCGGCGAAGAAGACCACGGCCGTCAAGAAGGCCGCGGCCGCGAAGGCGACGGCGACCACAGCGAGCGCCACCAAGACCGCCGCGAAGAAGGCTCCGGCCAAGAAGGCCTCGGCGAATACGAGCGCGGAGACCTCCTGAATCCGGGCCGCACCCCGACGGACGGGTCGGACCGGGCGGCTAGGGTGTAGTCGTGGCGGGAGTCTTCGATCGACTGGTCGGGCAGCACGCCGTCGAGTCCGAGTTGACGGCCGCGGCGGTGGCGGCCCGCGCGGGTGTCGTCGAGGGCGCGATGACGCACTCCTGGCTGTTCACCGGCCCGCCCGGCTCCGGCCGCTCCATCGCCGCGCTCTGCTTCGCCGCCGCTCTGCAATGCACCGATCCGGGGACTCCGGGCTGCGGTCGCTGCCACGCCTGCACCACCACCATGGCGGGCACGCACGGCGACGTGCGGCGGGTGGTTCCCGAAGGGCTGAGCATCAGTACCAAGGAGATGCGCGACATCGTGCAGATCGCCGCACGCAGGCCGAGTACCGGCCGATGGCAGGTGGTCGTGGTCGAGGACGCCGACCGGCTCACCGAAGGGGCGGGCAACGCCCTGTTGAAGGTTGTGGAGGAACCGCCCGCCCGCACTGTCTTCCTGCTCTGCGCGCCGTCGGTCGACCCCGAGGACATCTCGGTCACACTGCGCTCCCGATGCAGGCACATGCACCTGGTGACCCCCGCGGTCGCCGACATCGCCACCGTGCTGCGCGACAACGACGGTCTCGACGCCGACACCGCCGAGTGGGCCGCCTCGATCAGTGGCGGCCACGTCGGCCGCGCCCGCCGCTTGGCCACCGACGCCCATGCCCGCGAGCGCAGGCAACGCGCCCTCGCCATCGCCACCGCCGCCGCCCGTCCCGCCGCCGCCTATGCCGCCGCCGACGCGCTGGTGAAAGCCGCCGACGACGAGGCCAAGGAGATGAGCGCCGAACGCGACGAACGCGAACGCGACGAACTCGCCACCGCCCTCGGCGCGGGCGGCACCGGCAAGGGCTCGGCCGGGGCCACCCGAGGTTCGGCGGGCATCCTCAAAGACCTCGAACGCCGCCAGAAATCCCGCCTGACCCGCACCGGACGCGACGCCCTCGACCGCGCCCTCATCGACATCGCCGGTCTCTTCCGCGACGCCCTCGCCGTCCGCTTCGCAGGCCACGACCTGTCCGCGGTCACCCTCACCCACCCCGACATGGCCGACGCGATCCGCGACCTCGCCGACCGCGTCCCGCCCGAGGGTCTCCTCCGCAGCATCGACGCCGTCCTGGACTGCCGCGAAGCCATCGATCTCAACGTCAAACCCCGCTTCGCCGTCGCCGCCATGGTCGCCACCTTCATCGCCGCCCGGACCAGCTGACCACCCGTTTTCGCGATCCGCGGCCCGAGACGATAGACTCCGGTGGCCGAAAGGCACGCCGCCTTAGCTCAGTCGGTAGAGCGCTTCACTCGTAATGAAAAGGTCGGGGGTTCGATTCCCCCAGGCGGCTCCACCAGGAAATCAGCCTCAACCAGCTGATTTCCGTACCTTCCGACGCTTCCGGCGAGTCGGGGCCGCACCGCCCTTGTCACGGTTTGTCACAAGGGCCTCCAAAGTACCGGCCGCTGAGACCAGAGCGCCGTCCTGAGAATGGACGTAGGTGCGCATCGTGAACGCGCTGTCAGCGTGGCCCAACCACTCCGAGATCACCGCGATCGGCACCCCCTGAAGGTGCATCAGGGTCCCGCAGGTGTGGCGAGCATCATGCAGACGAAGGCGCCGCACCTCGGCGGCCCTGGTGATCTTCTCCCAATAGCCCGTCAAGGTGTCCGGGTGATACGGGTGGCCAGCCTCATCGACCACCACGTGCGTTCCAGGCCCGTACGCCTCACCGAGCGCCAATCTCTCAGCCGCCTGCCGCTTGCGAGCCGCCCGGAGCTCCGCCTCGAGCGTCCGAGTCAGCGGCAATGTCCGGCCAGAGTCCTCCGACTTCGGCTCGTACTCCACAGCCTTTCCGTTCACCGACACCCGGTTGTTGGCAATGGTCAGCCGCCCGCCGTCCAGATCGACATCCGACCACCGCAACCCGCCTATCTCACCGCGGCGCAGCCCGGACAACGCCAAGTGCCAGGCGTGACCGTTGCGATCCTCGGCCGCGACCGCCAGGATCTTGCGCACCTCGGACTCGGAGTAGGTGTCGTGGCGTCGTTTGGGTTTGGCCGGCACTCGGTCGACCAGCGCAGCGACGTTGCGGACCAACTTGCCTTCCGCCATCAGCGAATCCAACACCGCCTCGAAACGGTCCAGGGTCGCGTTCACCGTCTCCGGCTTCCACGGCCGCCGACACCGACCATCGGCCTTCTTGGCGGTCCCGGTGAGAAGATCGGTCACCAAGTCGTCCAGGTGCCGCTTCGACAGCTTCTGCACCGCCTCGGGGCCGTACCGATCACGCACAGGCTGCAGCGCGTTCGCGTAGTTCGTCGCCGTCGTCCCGCGAACCCGCTTACCTGCCAACCAGTCCGAGCACACCTGATCCACAGTCAAGGCCGAGCTTGGAACGTAGGTGCCTCGGCGAACAGCCATCGACGTATCCGCCAGCGCATCACGGGCTTCCTTCTCCGTGCGATACCGCCTGCGAGTCTGCCGCCGTTTGCCCGTCTCGGGGTCCGTCCCCGCCTCGGTAATCACCTGATAGCGGACCGACCCGTCTCGAAGGGTGATCTTCGTGATCTGTGGCGGCAGTTGCCGTCTGCTCACGCCGCGGCCTCATCGAGTCCGGTGATGTAGTCGGCGACGGCTTGTTCGGTGACGAAGCGGCGCCGGCCGATCTTCACCGACCGCAGCTGCCCGGAGCCGATCAACTCGTAGTACTTGCTGTGCCCGATCGGGATCAGCTTGCGGACTTCCTGCTCGGTCAACAGTTTCGACACGGTGACTGTCCCTTCTAGGCGGCGGATTGCTGAACGATCGGAGGCATCGGCGGGCCGGGCGGAGCGCCACCGGTGGCGAGGCGGGCATGGGTGTACTCGGCGCGTTGTCGCAGCCGCTCGGACACCGCCGCAATGATCAGATGCTCACGCGGTGGGGCTTCCTTGTCACCAGGGCGAACCAGGGTGATGCGCAGATTGGCGCGGCTATCGGGGCGGATGATCCCGACCGCTGCCAGGGTCTGCCGCACGAACTCGGCACGTTCGGCTTTGTGGTCGGCGACGGTCTTGCCGGTCCACAGGTTCGAGTTCAACACCCTTTGCCCGGGAAGCCCGAGGGTGTCACGGCGGTGGGCTTTGCCCTTGCATCGACCAGGGATCATCTTGTCCTTGGCGCCCTTCGGGACGATGCCGTAGCGCAGCCACACACCGCAGGTGGGCGAGCAGGGGGTGCGCTGAAGTTCGTCGTACAGCCGGTCGTAGTGGGCGGCCACGCGGGGGCTGTCTGGTTCGAGGAGTTCGGCGATCGACTTGGTGAGGTACTTGGTCAGGTACTTGACCTTGCGGTCTTCCTCGCCCGAGCCGCCGAGGATCTGAATCGGCTTGGACTGGGCGCCGAACCGGATCGTGTGCGACGGCTCCAACTCGTCCACGGTGTCCATCGCGGCCAACATGTCGTCCCACCCCGCCAGCGGGGTCCGGGTGTCGGGGTCTACGAAGGTGTTGGCTCGGTAGTCCCAGACCGGCATGTGATCGCCGGTGTAGAGCTCGCGGTTGTGTTGGGGCCACCAGATGTTGCGGTAGGTCGCGTTCGTGACGGCGGTGAAGATCGCGTTCGGGATCGTGCCCCGGATGGCGATATGCAGGTGCGGTGCGCCGCGCTTCTGGGGTTCGACGGTGGCGAAGTATTGGACGTTCCAGCCGACCGCGCGGCGCAGGTTTTGCACCCACCGGTCGAACAGCTTCGCGAAGTGCACGATGTCACGCGCGGCCTGGGTGTAGTCGTAGGTACCGGGGTCGCGGGGTGACCCGTCGGTGACGAGCTTGCCGTCCGGGCCGGACACCTGGTTGATCTGCCCATACGACGGCAGCGTGAGGGTGACAAAGGTCGAGGGCCGGTACTTGCCCGCGTACTCACGCCCGACCGTGGTTTTGGCGACCTTGCGGCGCGGCAGGTCGGGCACGTCGTCGCGGCGGCGGGTGGATTTGGCTTTGCGGGCGGGTTTGCGGTCCAGCGGTGGGAACGGGCCACGGACCCCGAGTTCCTTTAGCTCCTGGTCGAGTTCGGCCACCAGGTCGCGGATGGCGTCGGCGGCTTCGTTGTCGCCGAGGCGGCGGGCTTCGTGGTACTCGGTGAACATCCGCGCCCGAGCATCGAGAACATCCTTCTGCTCGTCGGTGATCGTCGGCTTCTCCCGCTGGGGTTCGGTGGCCAGGCACCAGCCCTCGCGGCATTGGGTCATCCGCAGCCAACGAGCGGCCTTCGCACACGGCGGGCACACCGCTTCCACGGTGGATTTGCACGGGACGCCGATGTAGGAGATTTTGCCGGTGGTGGGGTCGACCGCCCGCATCGGGAGGACGCGGGAGCAGACGCCTTCTTTCTCGGCGGCGGATTCGGCGATTTCGCGGAGGTTCGGGAGTGCGCGGTGAGCCGCCGCAGTCACCCGAGCGTTCGGGGACTGGGACGGATCGCCGTTCACCGCCAGGACGGCAGTGCTGTCGCTCATGCGGCCCCCTTCATCCAGTCACCGCCGTCGATGACCTGGGGCAGGTTCACCGGTTCGGCGAGGGCATCGTGGTAGTGGAAGTTCAGTTCGACCACGCCAGGTCCGAGCACCTTGACCCGGCACTCACGAGCACCAAACGCGTGGGCGAGCTGCTCGGCGCGATCGCTGTAGTCGTCAGGGCGGTGGCCGGCCACCATCCGCACATGCACCAGGTCATCACTGTCACCGATCCACACATCGAGCAGTCGCGGCACCCGCACCCGGTCACCGTCAGCAACGACGAGACCGCAGGCAGTCAGCAGACGCACCCAGCGACGCCGGTAGCGGAACAAGGCCAGGAACCGGGCACGGGCACGGCCGGTGACCCAACGCTCGAAGGTCTGCGGGCTCCGCACTCGCCACAGCACCATCCCCGCGACCCAGCCACCGACCACCCCGACCCCGGCCAGCGGATGCACCAGCACCCGGCGAGAACGGCCAGGACGATCGGGAGCGAGACCATCGGGAACAGCACCGCCCACCACGCCGTGACCGTGAGACCGATGAGTATTGCGCCGCCGACGTTGAGCAGGGCCAGGCCGATCACGTCGAGCGGGTCACGCCCGGTCGTGGTGGTCGTCGTGGTGGTCGTGCTCATTGCTCGGTGTCTTCCTGCTCGAAAAGGGCCAGTTGGTTCGGGGACAGGTCATAGAGGTTGACCCGCTTCTTGCGGCCGCCCGCCTTCTCCGGGCTTTGCTCAGCCGGATCTGACTGCACCGCAGCAGGTTTCGGCGAGGTCATGCCGCCCACCCGCCGTCGCCGTCGTCGTAGCCATCGCTGACCGGCCACGCCATCGGGGTGCCCGTCTCGGCCAGGACGTGGACCGCGACCGCGATCGGGTCCAGGCCGCGGGCTTCGAGCTGGCAGCGACGCCGGGCAGCCAGGTCGATCACGTTCGAATCTGTATAGGTGTTGCTCATGAGTGCGAGCCCTTCCAAGAGTTGGTGAGAGGAGAGGCCGGAGCGCGGTCAGGCCGCGGCCGGCGAAGTGCCGGTGTCGCCGTCGCCGAGGTCGTCCGGGTCGAAGTCGCTGTAATCGCCGACCGGGCCGGTGATCTCGGGAGCGGGGGAGTAGGTGTCCACGATCTGATCGGCGGCGGCGTCGGAGACCCAGAACGCCCGCACCCGAACGAAGTCGGTGGTGCCGTCCTCACCCACGTAGCCGACGCCGGGGGTGTGTTCGCTGATGCGGTCGCAGCGGGCACCCCGGTCGCGGGCGCCTTGGCCGTGGACCATCGCCACCTGCGTCGGTTCGTCCAGACGCAGGCCGATGCGGATGGGGAACAGTTGCCGGTTCGGCATCGTCTCCTTGGACGGGTCCTGCAAGGCCGCGATCACCGACACCCCGGCCGCACGACCCTGCGACAGCAGCAGGCCGGTCAGCCGTCGGAAGTCCTGCTGCTCGTCCCGCTCGGCGTACGAGGACAGCGAGGCCGCCTCATCGATGATGATCAGCACCAGCGGCTCGTCCGGGGTGGGGATGTGCTTGCGGATCCCGTTGGCGCGCATGAACGCCAGCCGCTCCCGCAGTACCTCGACGGCTTCGCGCAGCAGGGCGAGGATGGTGGCGGTGTCGGTGGCGAATCGGACGAACAACCGGTCTTCCCCGCGCCCGAACTCGACACCGCCTTTCGGGTCGGCCATCCACACATCCACCAGGCCATCCCGGATCGCCGGACCGAGCCCGCCCAGGATCGACCACACCACACTGCCTTTCCCGGAGCCCGTGGCACCGGCGAGGAGGATGTGCCCGTAGAGGACGCGCAGCCGCCACAGGTCTTGGGATTCGGTGACCCCGACCGGCACTGCCTCCAGATCGACCCGATGCGCACCACCAAACGGTGCCGGCGCCAGAGCGGCCAGGGTGTCGACGGTCCGCACGTGCAGGTGGACCCAGCTCGGTTCCGGGGACGAGGCGGTGACCTCGGGGACGGAGAAGTAGGTGGCGAACTGGGCCAGGGTTTCGTCCTTCGACCAGTCGGCGAAGGATTGCCCGCCCAGCATCATCAGCTCCACGTCCAGGCCGTGATCGGTGAAGTCGTAGCGCTCGACGTAGGGGAACCCGCCTTCGAGCGAACCCAAGCCGAGAGCCGCGAACATCAGGTTCGTTTGAGCCGGGTCGGCCAGGATGTAGACCGCAGTCCGCAACCCAGCCGGAGCAGCATCAGCGAGAGTTTCGGCGGTGACCTTTCGGGGTCGGTCGTCCCCAGCCCACCGCATCCAGGCCATGCCCCCGGTGGCGAGGACGGCCGATCCGGCGGTGAACAGGGTTGTCAGGGTGGACATCTCAGCCTCCTACAGGCAGAGCGATCGGCAGCATGTCCTGCACCGGTCGCGAAGAACGGACAGGTTTGACCGGCACCACTGGCCGCGGAGCAGCCACCGGCATCGGCGCGGTCACCGGTTCGGGATCAGGTACGGGCACCGGTTCCGGCGATGCCACCTCGGGCACGGGATCAGCCGTCGTGGCGGGCACTTCTGGCGGCGACTCAACCGAGGCGACAGGTTCGGGCACCGGGACAGCAGCCGGTGCACGGTGAGCGACCCGGAACAACACCGCCAACCCATGCGTATCGGCGAGCAGCGAGATCGGAGCGATCGCCGCGACGATGGCCGACGCCCACGCCGGGAGCGGTTGCCCGTTGGCGACCGCGTGCAAGCTGTTGCCCGCCACCGAGACCGCCGAACCGACGATCAGCACCGCCAGGAAGAAGCGACGTTCCCGACCGGGGCACACCAGCACCCCGAACGTCGCCAGCAGGATCGTGCCGTCCACGATCAGCGGGAACAACCACGCGTCCTGGGCCGGGATATGTGCCAGGACAGCGAGATCCTTGAGAGTGGAGTACGACAGCCGAAACGCTGCCGCACCCACCCCGACGATGATGGCTGCGGCGGACCAACGCGCGTAACGCATTCCCACCGCCTGGCCCGCCGCACCCATGATCAGGCCGCCTTATCCGACGACACAGCCGCGTCGTGCTCGGCCAACACACCCGGCAACTGGGCCAGCAGCGAACGGGCATCCTCGATGCTCAAGCTCATCGAGGTGGTGCGCGCCGTCCCGTCCAGGGATATGCGCACCGTGCCGGGAACCCTGAGATCTTCGTGTTCGAAGCCGGGCGAATACTCGGCCGAGATCCCCTCGTGGCCGGCAATCATGGTGTTGATGAACGACATGATCAGGCCGCCTTGTTCGAGGTCTGGCCGCCCTTGGCGCCGGAGTTGTCGCCCTTGATCCCGGTCGCGCGGATGTAGAAGCCGATCGACTTGAACTGACCGTTACCGACCACCCGCGGCTTGAGCAGCAGCCCTTCCAACTCGATCGGACGCAGGCCCTCCACGACCTCCGGCTCCGAAGGAACCGGCATCTGGTCAGCGACGAACGTGATGTCGAAACCGGCCTGGTTCGCCTTGCCGCCAGCCCGGTCCATGATCGTGGCCTTCCACAGCCGCTTGCCCGAGCCGTTGCCTTCACGGTCGAAGTCGACCGCCTGACGCTTCGGCGCGTTGCGGTCCTCGCTGAACTCGGTCTGAGCCTCGATGTCCCCGAGCAGCAGCACGCCCTTCGGGAAGACCGCGCGGAAGTCGGTCGGGATCCACATGTCCTTGAGTGCCATCTCAGTACTCCTTGTCGCTGGAACTGCTGCACCGTCTGTGCATACACAACAGCGTATACACAGCTTGTGTATACGCACAAGAGGTTTGCGTATACACAGCCCGGAAGGGGGCTTGACTCGTCCGCGAAGCGAGAGGGGTACGGTAGAGATTTGCGTATACGCAACTGTGTATAGCCAGCTCTGACCACGAAACAGGAGGATCAGCCGTGAGTGAGCCCGCGTACGTCGTGATTGCCGGTGAGATCGCCCGCGACATCCGCAGCGGCGCTCTACCGGCGAGGACTCAGCTACCCAGTTACGCCGAGCTGGCCAAGCGGCACAACGTCTCCGAGATCGTGATCCGCAAGGTCATCGACCTGCTGTTACGGCAAGGGCTCGTCTACACGATCGAGCGAAGGGGCACGTTCGTCGCTGCGCGTCCGACCCTGGTTCGTGTGTCGCCTGAACGGCAGATGGAGGACCCCGAAGTCACTTTCGCAAACGAGTCGGCGACCGGGGATGAAGACGTGTCGATCGAACGTGAAGTGAAGCGCATCCGAGCCGATGAGCACCTGGCCGCGGAATTCGGGATCGCACACGGGGACGAGATCGAGTACACGATCACGATGGCGTCAGAGAAGGGGCGCCCGGTTTCGATCTCGGACACCTACAATCTGCCGGGCGTCGACATCAAGAGCGCGACGTCTCTGGAAGAGACCTTGGCTGACCGGCCGCCCGTCCCGGCCCACGCGGTCTGGCTCGAAGTGGCCTCCGGCGAGCTGGTCAAGACGGTTCGTCAGCGGTTCTTGCTCAATGACCGCTTGCTGATGCTGTCGGATGTTTCCTACCCGCGAGACCGCTACGACTCGTTCGTCTTCACGATGGCGCTCACGCCTTCGTCCTGAGTCGCGGCTCCGCGAGGCCGGCCCTGTCTACTCCGGTGGGGCCGGCCTTCTTTGTGTCCTACGAGTGCCTTTGCCAGATCTGGGCGGTGTCGTTCAGATTCCACCACGACACGAACTCCGGATCCGTCGCTGTCAGTGACCAGCCCGAATCCAGAGAGTCGAAGAACGACTCATCGCCCGTCTTACCGCCCCGTGGTTCACCGACGTAGACCAGGTGCCGGCCACCGGCATTGCCGAACATTTCCACCGCCGTCGATGCCATGGGGTTCTCCCAGCCGGGAGGCCAGCACAGGAACAGCACGGAGTCGGCGGTCACGGCGGCATTGAACGCGTCCAGGTCTTCGACGTCGTGCCATACGTCGGCCTGGCCAGCCGTGGCGGGGAACGACGCATTCGAAGCCCGGTGGGGAGGCTCAACGTCGAACGCACGCACCACCGCTCCAGCCCTGGCGAGCTGATGCGCCCAATAGCCGCGGCCAGCACCGAGTTCGAGGATGGTTCGGCCGGCGGCGAAGTCTGTGATCCACCGCAGAGTTTCTGGGGACGGGATCGCGTAGGCGTAGGTGCTCTGCAGGATCGTCTGCACGAACGCCAGTCGGGCGCTCCCGCGCGAAGCACCTCCGTTGACTATTCGCCGAGTGCCATCGTTGCCGACCGAGGGGTCCACGATGTCCCAGTACGGATTGCCGGACTCCGAGTCACCGCCGGCCATGTAGTGCACGAACCGCAGATCGAACGCAGCATCCGCCTCCGGGTCACCGGTGCCGGCGAGCATGGGAGCGGTATCCAAGTACTCAGCCACGCGCGGAAACCGAGCCCGCAGCAGCTCCGTGTCCTCGAGCAGAGCGGCCAGTTCCGAACGTCGCTGCGGTGTCAACGCGAAGGGCATGACATCGATTCTTCCTGTGCCCCAGGCGCCTACGCGAGTAGTTGCCGAAACTCGCCATATGAAGTCAAGGGGCGGCGCTGGCGCGCCGCCCAGCGGTGCCGCCACGCGGCACCGCGCAGCCCGGCCGGCCTCCGCAGGCTCCGGCAGGCCGGGGCGCGTTGGGCGTGTCGGCTCCGCTTTGGCGACGTGGTAGAACGCCGACCATGCCTATCGGGCCGCCTTCTCCATCAACCGAGCCGAGCTGGGCACGACGACAGCCCTACCGGACCTGCCTCCCGCACCTGAGCGCCCATCCGCCGGAACTCTGCCTGGTCGACTGGCTGTGGTTGCGGCCCCGCTACGGCCAGTCGAACCCGTAGATCATCCGTCTACGTGATGAGCTATCGCCCAAACGACGGGCTTCGACTGGCCACTCTTGTAGCTGACCAGTCGAAGCCGCTGCCTTACTCCGCCGCCCCCGACCGATTGCGGTTGTACAGGCTGATCACCGCCCCAAACACGGTGACACCTTCGTGCCATCCGACAAGGAAGCCGACAGCCGCTCCGAGACCCAACGCCAGGGTCAGAACGGCCAAGGGATGCAGTTCCGGGTCTTGCGGATCGGCCGGGTACCCGTTGGGATTGTTGGGCTTGACCGTTAGGCTCATTAGGCCTTCCGTCCTCTCTTTATGGCACGGGGATGCGCAAGGTTGCGCGGCCCCCGTCTGGCTAGAGACGGGGGTCGTCTTCATTCCGACATCAGCGTGAAAACCCTGCTGATGTGCGGTGATTGGAAGCCTAACCACACAGGCCGACGCAGGAACGAAGGGTGTAAAGCGCTCGTTCTGCTTGACCTCGGTGACTGTCCGGCCTGGCATCCGCCGGAAACCTAGCGATCAAAATCGCCGACACCAAACAGGACTGTTTACAGGGTTGGGGACAACCTGTGCATGACCCGTTCCACGCTGTGCATGACCTCAGAGCCCTCTTCGTGACGGATGCCCTGAACTGCGGCTTTCGTGCGATCGCCTGTGTAAGAAGAATTTTGCGGCGTGTCGCCCCTGGCGTACAACCGGGCGTGTCCTCAGCCGGGTGTTGGCATAGCGGTACTTCTTGGTGACGAACTCCCGCTCGTTGGTGTCCTCAAGGATTCTGTAGGGCTTTATGGCCGAGTCTTTGTCGAGTGCGCGTTCGTGTGGGCGACCTGCGGTCGCCTGGCCCTGCTCGATGGCGGCCTGCATTGTGATCCCGCGCCCCTCACACCTCAAGAGCGCCTATCGGCGTCACTACGTGATCGGCATCCGCCGACTCTTGACCTGTGAGCCTCTGCGCGTGACGGGCAGGCCCTGTGGGGCAGGCGGGAAGCCAGCCCCCGATATGCGCATCCCACCACCGAGCAGGGCCAGGTGTTGTCACCACGTTGTCACAACTCACCCCGACGACCCCGGACACGACGAAACTCCCACGGAGGCGTTCCAGCACCTCACGTAGGAGCACGGACAACCCGGACGCCAGCCGGAACGTCAGGGACTCGACTCGTAATGAAAAGGTCGGGGGTTCGATTCCCCCAGGCGGCTCAGCAGGTCAGAGGCCCTTTCCGGGGAAACGGGAAGGGCTTTCGCCGTTTTTGGGGGCAGGCGTCGTGGGTGTGTAGACGGTGAGCAGTGCGGCGATGCCGATGGCTGTCGCGGTGATCAGGGCAGTGGCCTGCCAGCCGAACCACTCGACTGCCGCGGCGCCGAACGCGGTTCCGAGGCTGCCGCCGAGGAAGTAGACCAGCATGTAGGCGCTGTTGAAGCGTGCGGGTGCGGAGGGATCGATCGCCAGGACGGTGCTCTGGTTGGCTACCTGGGCGGCGAACAGTCCCGCGTCGAAGATCGCCAGGCAGACCAGCGTCACGAACGTGTTCGAGAGACCGAAACCCGCGACGGCCGCGGCGGGCCCGGCTAGGACGAGGCCGGTGAGGATCACTCGGCGAGCGCCGTCGCGGTCGGTCCGCGCGCCCGCGATCTGGGTGGCCAGGATGCCGGAGAGGCCCGCGAGGGCGTACAGGCCGATCCGTTCGGCCGAGTAGGAGTACGGGGGCTCGGACAGAGCCACGGCGAGGCCCGCCCACACCGCGCAGAACGCGAAGTACCACAGGGAGCCGCGGAGAGCGGCGACGCGCAGGGGCGTGTGGCGGACGAACAGGCCGGGGAGGGAACGCAATGTGGAAAAGTAGCCGCGCTCGGCGTTGCCGGGGGCTGTGGGCAGCGCTATCAGGCAGCAGACGGCGACGAGGCCGCAGGCCGCAGCGAACACGAGCAGCATTGCGCGCCAGCCGAGTTCGTCGGCAAGCCACCCACCTGCGGTCCGACCTGCGAGGATGCCGACCGAGATGCCCGCGGTCACCATCCCCAGGACCGTCGCCCGCCGCTGCGGGGGAGCCAAACGCCCGGCGACCGAGCTCAGACCGGCGCCGACCGCCGAACATGCTCCGATCAGGCCGACTACCGGACCCAGCACGGTGACGGTGCCGACGGTGGCGCAGGCCGCGAGCGCACACGCGAGCACCCCGAACTGCGCGGCGAGGACGCGGCCGGGGGCGAAGCGGTCGACCAGCGGGACAAGGAGACCCAGGCCGACCATGAAGCCGATGGGCCCGCAGGCGAGCGCGATCCCGACGGCGGTGATCTGCACGCCCAGCGCGTCGGCGACATCGGCCATCGCGGGCTGCAGCGGGTAGATGGTCGACGTGCCGAGGGCGGCCGCGACCGACATGAACAGGATGACGGGCCCGCGGAGCCGACCGGTGGCGGGAGTCCGGAGGGTGGTGTCGATGCGCACTCGACCGACCGTAAGGACGCACCAACCGTGTTACCGGCGGGAATGCGACATGACCGTCCTGATATGCACGACCGGTCTGCCGTCGTGGAGAACCGCAGGGTGCTCGGCGCCGCGGCACTGTAACGACCGGCCGAGGGGGACGGCGCCGGTTTCGCCGCCCGCGTTTGAGACGGGGTGGGGCGGGTAGTTCGGGTCGGCCCCGTGCCGAGGTGGCGCGGTTGGAATCGAGGAGGCCGGAGTCATGCGATCCAGCACGCTCGCAGATCTGCTTCATCGCTCGGGGAAGCGCAACGGGGAGGAGGACTACCCCGGGGAGGTCGCCGTCACGGTGCCTGTGCCGCCGGAGAAGGTGTTCGAGGTGCTCTCGGACGGTTGGTCGTACGGATTGTGGGTGGTGGGTGCCTCGCATATCCGCGATGTCGAGAAGGCGTGGCCGGCCGTCGGTGCGCGAATCCATCACGGCGTGGGGCCCTGGCCCTTGACACTGCACGATTACACCGAGGTGGTGGGGGTCGAGAAGCCGAGGCAGCTCGAATTGCGGGCGCGGTCGTGGCCGCTCGGGGTGGCGCGGGTGCGGCTGGATCTGCGGCCGGACGGGGACGGCGGTACCGAGATCCGGATGGCCGAATGCGCCAGCGAAGGGCCCGGCCGGGTGTTGCCGGGCCGGGTGCAGTACCTGATGCTGGCACCGCGCAACCGGGAGTCGTTGCAGCGCTTGGCCGACATCGTGGTGAGCCGGAGTTCCGGTGAGCGAGGCGGTTCCGGCGGCCGGGGCGGATCCGTCGAACGAAGCAGTGCGGAGGGCGCAGTCGAGCAAGGTTCCGGCGCCCCAGGCGCGGTGGAGCCAGGCGTGGTGGAGTTGGACGCCGTTGAGCAAGAACGTGATACGCCGGACTGAGCGGGACTGAGGGGGATAGAGCTGAGACTGAACCGGACTGAGCCGGATAGAGCCGGACTGAGCGGGCGTTCGGTGATGAGGTCGCAGTCGTCTGCGGTGGTGACGGTGACCAATGCTTCGGCGGCGCAGGAGGGCTGAGGCAGGTCGAGGGCTGGGCCGAGTCGGCTGAGCGCTCAGCCGCTGTGCCGCGCCGAGAGCTTCTCGGCCTCGGTGTGCAGTAGGCGCAGCGCGTGTTCGACGGTCTGTTCCAGAACCTCCCCGGGCTCGCCGTCGAACGTCCGGTGCGAGGCTTCGCACGACCCTTCGGTGGCGACGGCGAACCACACCGATCCCGGCTCGTGGCCGTCCTGCGGGTCGGGACCGCCCGCGCCGGTGACGGCGACGCTGACCGTGGCGTCCATCATCTTCCTGACGCCGTTCGCCATCGCCTCGGCCGCCGTCCGGCAGACGACCGGCCCGAGTGGCACGTCGAGGACGTGATGCTTGACGTAACGCGAGTAGGCCACCACGCCGCCGCGGAACCACTGGCCCGCGTCCGGCGCCGCTCCGAGTGCGGCGGCGAGATTGCCCGCGGTCAGCGATTCGGCGACGGCGATCGTCAGGTCTGCGCGCGCTGCGATGTCGGCGAGTTCTTCGGCGAGCGAATCGGCCCCGGCCATGCGTCTGTCCTTCCGGCTCTCGGTGTCGCGGTCGGCGCACCCCGCGGTGGAGGCGTGCCGACGGGCCGGGTGATACCCGGACCGGCGTGGTTCAATCCGGGCCGGACGTCCGGGTCTCGTGCTGCTCGCCGTGCGCGCCTGTGCCCGCCGGTCTCGGCGCCGGGGGCCTGTGGTCGGTGGAGGCGGTCGCGGGGTGCGGCTTCACCCGGATCGGGTGATCCCAGCCCGCCGCACCCGGTCATACCGTGAACGCAGTCGCCAGCCGTGCGACATTCCGTCGACATCACCGAGGTGCGCTATGTCGTTCTGGGAAGTGTTGTGGCTGATCGTGGTGAGTTTCGCGTTCATCGCGTACCTGATGCTGCTGTTCCACATCATCGCCGACCTGTTCCGGGACAGCGAGACTTCCGGCTGGGTGAAGGCGGTGTGGATCGTGTTCCTCATCATCCTTCCGCTGATCACCTCTCTGGTGTACATCATCGTGCGCGGCAAAGGGATGCAGGAACGGGCGATGGCGCAGGCGCAGACATGGCAGTCCGAACAGCAGGCGTACATCCGGGAGACGGCGGGCACCAACCCGGCCGCCCAGATCGCCGATGCCAAGCGGCTGCTGGCCGACGGCGCGATCAGCGAGCAGGAATACGAGGTGTTGAAGGCCAAGGCTCTCGCGTGAGTGGCTGGACCGGACGCAAGTCCGAGGCCGCACACGCGGTCCCGGAGCCGTCGGACAAGCCCTCGCTGCTCGCCCGGGTGTCGCTGAACCAGTGGCTGGCGCTCGTGCTGACCGTGCTGGCGTTCGTCTTCATCTTCGCCAACCGCACCGAGGTCGAGATCGAATTCCTGCTGATCACGGTGCGTTCGCCGATGTGGCTGATTCTGTTGCTGGTGTTCGCGGTCGGATGGCTGACCGGGCTGCTGACCACCCGCAGGCGCACTCGCTGAGAGTCGCCACCGAGTGCGGGTACGAGGCATGAAGGGAGCCCACGACAGTGACGGTGGTCAAGGGGCAGGTTTCGCCTCGGCGCCGGTAGGCGACCCGGTGTGGCGTGTGCGGCGCCGATGGCTGGTGTCGCACAGCGGATAGATCTTCGACCGGCGGCACAGGCAGACGGCCACCAGGAATCGGTCGCAACGAATGGTCCGCCCGTCCGCGGTGACCAGGTCGAGCGGCCCCTCGACCAGTGCGGGGCCGTCGGCGGTGAAGGTCATTCGCTTGCGGTCATCGTCGGATGCGGTCACCGCGGATCACCACCAAGTCCTCGGTATCGGTTGCGGGGTCGATGCGACGGGTCGCCGACAGCCAGGCCGCGCGCGCCCGCAGAACCGGTCCGAACGGGACCGTCGCGCGGGCGACCACCGCGGTCTTCAGACCGTGTTCGCGCAGTGTGTCGATGGTCCGCTCGGGATCCGACAGGGCGGAGTGCACGATGAGGGCGGTGCCGCGCGGAGCGAGCGCGGAGGGTACGAGCGCGCAGAACCGATCCAGTACCGCGCGACCGTCCGTGCCCGCGTCCCAGGCACGGGCAGCGCCGACCGGGGTGTCGTGCGGGGCGGGGACGTAGGGCGGATTGGCGACCACCAAGTCGTAGGGGCGACGGCCGAA
The DNA here is from genome assembly GCF_015477835.1 of Nocardia higoensis. Taxonomy (NCBI): domain Bacteria; kingdom Bacillati; phylum Actinomycetota; class Actinomycetes; order Mycobacteriales; family Nocardiaceae; genus Nocardia; species Nocardia higoensis. The sequence continues at coordinate 35,766 of NZ_JADLQN010000002.1, forward strand.
GACCGAGGCGAAATCCCCGCAGTGCACCTCGGCGAAGACGCCACGCAGGTGCAGGTTCACCCAGGCCGCGGCGGCAGCGCGGCGGGAGATGTCGACGGCGGTGACCCTCGCGGCTCCGATGCGCGCGGCGGCGATCGCGAGGGCTCCGGTGCCGGTGAAGACGTCGAGAGCATGCGCGCCGCGCGGGATGCCCGCTTCGGCCAGCGCGTGGGCCAGCAGCCAGGTGTCGGCCTGCGGCGGATAGACCCCGGGGGGACGCACCAGAGCTCGCCGGGGCAGACGCAGCGGGTTATGCATCGATCGCTCCTTCACGCAGCGAACTGCGACCGGCCCGCCAGGCCTCGAGGACGTGATCGGCGAAGCGATCCTCGAGAAGATTCGTCACCTGGATCCCGAAGGTCACCGCGGCGCGCAGGCCGGGTTCCCTGGCGAGCAGATCACCGATGACGCCGGTGCGCATGACCTGCTCGTGGACGGCATCGGCTTCGACGTGTTCGGCGAAGAACCGCACGCACGCCGGGTCGGCCTCGAACCGGCGAAGGGCCTGGACCATCCGCTGGGATCCGGGGGGCGAGGTGATCTCGACGGTCGCGAAATGTCCCACCAGCGCACCGCGATGCACGCGGTGCAGCCCGAACAGCGACATCATGTTGACCAGGGCCAGCATCGGCGCGCCGACATCGTCCAGGTAGTGCAGATACCCCGGATCCAGCCCCGCCCCCGCCAGCAGATCGGCATACAGCTGCGCGTGCACGCGGTCGCCGTGGCCGCCGCCGAACTCGTCGAATTCCACGGCTACCAGCGAGGCTTTGGCCTGACCGCGCAATCGCGGGATAACCCAGGCGTAGGGGTCGGCTTCCTTGTGGTGGTAGATCGAGCGGTGCACGAAGTACTCGCGCACCTGCCACCACCGGCCGTCGTCGAGCAGGAACGCGCTGGTCCCGGAGGGCTCGTCGGGAACGACGAGCAACTGTTCCAGCTCATGGTCCAGATCGTCGCCGCCGGGAACCGCCGCGCGCAGGGCGGCGAGGAATACCCGCTCCATCTCCGCGCGCAGGCCGAGCAGGCCCGGATCCCATTCCCATCCCGGATCGACCTCCGGGAACCCCTGGTAATGCAACTCGTAGCAGGTGTGCAGGGCCAGGTGCAGGTCGTCGCCGAAGGGGTCGGGCGTTCCCAGCGGCGGCGGCGCCGACCCGGGGGCGCGGCCGAGCAGACCGATAACGGCATCCGAGAGCGGGCCCCGCGCGGCCGGGAGTGTCGGTGACGAGGCGACGGCGATGGTCATCGGGGATCCCCCTGCCGAAGAAGTTGATCAAGCAAACTGGTTCGGCTATACCCGGCGAAAGGCGGGCGAAACGGCGAATACGGTGGTCACGGCGTCACCCGCCGCCGATCGCGCAGGTGCCACGGTCAGAGAATCGGTCGCCCGCCGGTGACGGCGATACGTGCCCCGGAGATGTAGCTGCCGTCGTCGGAGGCCAGCAGCACGTAGGTCGGGGCCAGTTCCGCGGGCTGACCGGCCCGGCCGAGCGGCACGTCGTCACCGAAGGCGCGGACCTTCTCCGGAGGCATGGTGGCGGGGATGAGCGGTGTCCAGATCGGGCCGGGCGCGACGCTGTTGACGCGGATTCCGCGCTCACCGAGCAGTTGCGCGAGGCTGGCCGAGAAGTTCGCGATGGCCGCCTTGGTGGCGGCGTAGGGCGCCAGCGTCGGCGAAGGCATGTCGGAGTTCACCGAGGAGCTGCCGATGATGGATCCGCCCGCGGGCATGTGCGGCAGCGCCGCCTTCACCAGGGAGAAGTAGGCGCCGACATTCACCTTGAAGGTGTAGTCGAATTCCTCGTCGCTGATCTCCTCGATCGTCCCGTGCGTCATCTGGTAGGCCGCGTTGCTGACCAGGATGTCGATTTTCCCGAATTCCCGGACCGCGCGATCCACGACGGCGCGGCAGTGCGCGGGATCGGCGAGATCACCCGGAACCAGGACGGCCCGCCGGCCCGCCTGCTCGACCAGTGCGGCGACCTGCTCGGCGTCCTCGTCCTCGTCGAGGTAGGAGATCAGCACGTCGGCCCCCTCGCGTGCGAAAGCGATGGCCACGGCCCGGCCGATACCGCTGTCGGCGCCGGTGATCACCGCGGACTTGCCGGTCAGTTTCCCCGACCCGCGATAGGTCTCCTCCCCACAGTCGGGTGGCGGGGACATCCGGGACTGCACACCCGGTACCTGCTGCTGTTGTGTGGGAAAGCCCATGACGCTCCTTCTTCGAGGTTTTCGCCGGACCTACCCCGTGTATGGGCGCTCAACCATGAGCATGTCCTGTGCGCATCGGCTACCGGGCTCGCCCCCGAAGTCCGGCCTGCCGAAAGCGCTGCAGCACGAGATGCGGAGACTCGCGATTGAACAGGGCGACTGCGGCGAACATGGGAAGGACGATGGCCCAAGCGAATACGGCTACCAGGATCTCGTCCGAAACTCGGCTGTCGTCGACGCGATGGCCGTGCAGACGGGCCGACAAGGCGTCGATCGTGTTGGTGCTGCGGTTCAGGATGGTGATGATACGAGCGACTGTCTCGATGTGAGTGCGGTCGCGACTGTCGAACCTGACGGTGACGGTGGCTTGTAGAAACGGCGCGACCGATCCGAATTCGGCGCGGACCAGAGCCTCGGCGTAGGTTGTCGCGAGCCATATCGGATCGTGCGGAGATCCGCAGGTATCCTGGATGCGCTGATCGAGGTGGTCGTTCTCCCGACTCTCGATCTCCGATATCGCCGACAGCGGGATGCCGGTGTACAGAGCCCATTCCCTGTGCACAAAAGTGCAATAGCGGCAGTCGTGGGCGTGGGATACCGCCAGCATTATGGCTTCACGTGTTTTTCGATCCATCTGGCGCCTGAACCACACTCTGGCGCCATCGATCCAATTCACCTCACGAAGATCGGCGCACAACTGTGGTACGGTGTAGATCCTCTTGTTGAAGAGCTCGTATACTCTATCCTGTGGCATTCCGACGCCCCGTTTCACGGATCCAGGCGTTCTGGAAATCTTGTTTCCGATGCCCCGTCGACAAGTACTTTCCACATGAATTCGCTGATCTCGACTGCCGTCATCCGGGGGGGATGATCCGCTGTCCAGTTCAGCGCGCCGAGCCAGAGGTCTCGCAGGGTTGCGATATCGACGTCGGCCGCGAGGTAACCCGCGCCGGCTGCTTCGTAGAAAAGGCCGTCGAACAGCGAGAAGAGCCGTTCGTGCAGCAGGGCGACGCGCTCGCGGTCGCCGCCTTTGAGTGCCTTCCAGTCGTACAGGAGCACGTAGAGGGCGTCGTCGCCGCTCCACAACGTCTCCAGATAGGCGGTCATGGCCGCGCGGACGCGTTCCGAGACGTCCTGCTTATCGACAATGGCTCGACGGATGGCCTGGGTCGTGTGCTCGACTGCCAGCTCCATGACCGCGATGAGGAGGCCCTCTTTATGCGGGTAACGATATTGCAGACTTCCCAGGAGCATCCCTGCTTCGTCGGCCACTTCTCGAAGCGTTGTCGCGACGTATCCCTGCGAGCGGAATCGCCGCGCGGCACTGGTGAGTATTCTGGCGCGTATCTCGGACGAGCCGCGATTGTTGCTGGTGATGACTGCATCCTTCGGCCAACTTCAGAAACGCCCCTGTTCGGGAAAGCTCCAGCCCAGAGGCGTTTTCGCTCTACGACTCCAGCGTGAAGTATAGCAGGACCCGGCCCTTGTGTATCGCGCGGCACAGATATCGTCCGGGGGCCAGGGATCGAATCTCCGCTTCGAGCCCGCGAAGAAGTGCTGGATTTTCCTGCACGTCGTAGGTGAGGCGTACTCCGCTGTCCGAATAGTGGACGGCATACCGGAAACGCAGAAATCTGCCGGTCGAGGTCAACCAGACATTTGCCCCGGAAGAACCGTCGAAACTTTTTCCGTACCAAGGGAAACGCATTCGCGGTATGGTGACGTCGGCAAGGCGTCGTAGTGGCGTCGGACTTCCGGTGATCCCGGGGATGGCGACGACTCGCCCGCGATAGGTGCCGAGCAGTGCCCCATCCGGTTGCGGAGCCGGAAGCCGATCGAATTGTTGTTCGCACTCCGACATGGACTGCGTGACCGACCGCTTGCCTCCCGGAATCCGGGTCGCGCTGTCGATGATGTTCATGCTCATCTCTTTCTGTGGTCTCGGATGCCGGCGCCGGATCCGGGCGGTCCGATCGTCATGCGACGCGTGCACTGCCGAGTGCGAATCCTGCGTTGAAGGCGCGGAATTCGCGCCACAGCCGAATCGGCGACTTTCGTAGGACGAGGACCAGCAGTGGGACGATGACGGGCGCGGTCGCCACCAACGTCGCGGTGATGACGACCTCGGCGGGTATAGAACTCGATTGAGGTCGTCCGCGTAGTCGTGCGAGCAGGGCGTCCATGGTGTTCGCGGACCGATTCACGATGGTCATGACCAGGGCCACTGTCTTGATGTTCCGGATCTGGCCATCGGTGTAGTGCTTCGCCACATCCTGTGCGATCTCGTCGGGGACTTTCTCGAAGTCCGCCTCTGTCAGCGCCCTGGCGTACACCAGGGCGCTCCATTTCGCGCGATCGAATCGGGCGAGGTCGGTTCCCTCCAGTTGCGCGATCTCCTCATTGGAGACACCGGTTCTGATCGCCCATTCCTGGTGGATGTAGCTGCAGTAGCGGCACCCATTCGCGCGGGCGACGGTCAACATGATCTCTTCCCGAAAATCGGGCGCCATGCTGCGGAATCCCCAGACCATCGCGGCGCGATGGGCCAGGGGCAGCAAGCGGACAGTAGAGCCGAACAGTCCACGCAGAGTGTAGGTCTTCCCGATCGATGTCTCCGGATGTCCGGCTGACTTTGTCATAGCTGATCCCCAACTTTCTTCGATATCGCGACGGTGTGGTTCGGATCGGTCGTGAACCCATCCATCCTTGGTCATGTGACCAAGGCTAAGCCTGATCTTCGCCGGCGGTCAACCCCGGGCGGGCCGTTTCGGCCACCTTCTCGGGGTGGGCATTGAGATCCGCCGCTTCGGCGTGATCGGCTGCTCGGGATTCTGGCTGCGATCATCTGTCGTGTGGCCTGCGAGCTGCTCAGTTGTCAGTCCCGGACCTCTTTGTGTCGGTGTGGAAACCGGTGGGGTGACTGGGGCGGCATGGCGTTGGGAGGTGGCTCTTCGATGTGTAGCGGGGTATTGCGTTCTGCCGCAAGTGCGCTTAGATTGGTCGACCAACCAAGAAATCGGACTGGCATCGGAGCGGCGTGACAGTCGGCGGCCATCCTGGCCGAGCCGAGACGGAGCGATCGGCAGCAAGTCCCCATGACCGTGTCGGCCAGGGTGACCCTGCGAAACCGAAGACTGTGCTCCACAGTCTGTTCACAAGCTAGGCAGTGACGTGTGATGTCTATGTTCTTCTCTGCAGACCGGACCGAGGTCGATGCGGTGGTCGTCGGTTCGGGATTCGGTGGTGCCGTGGTGGCGGCGCGAATGGCAGAAGCCGGTATGAGAGTCCTGGTACTGGAACGTGGCCCGTGGTGGGGCGATCGGGCGAGTGCGTACGAGAGCGGAACGACCAGAGCTCTTCCACGAGGTATCGCGGGTGTATTGGGTTACGTTCGGGCGTTGACCCGGACCGATAGGCGAGGAGATCGGATTCTCTGGTCACGGCCTGCCGGGTTGTTCGATGTGCATCTCTGGCCCGGAGTGGCGGCTGTCGTGGGAAGCGGTGTCGGCGGCGGCTCTCTCGTCTATGCCGGATATCAATCACGGCCTGCCGCAGGGTTTTTCGACCGCTACTATCCGGCGGAGATCTCGGACTCCGAGATGGCAGCGTATTTCGGCAAGGTCGAAGCGATGCAGCGGCCCCGGCCGCTTCCGCACCGAGTACGGTCTCGCGCGGTATTCGACGACGCGCTCACCAGGGCGCGGGTCGGCGGCAGTGGAGAGGCGCCGGTACTGGCCGTGGAGTTCGGTGATCCGGACCATCCGGAGACGCGGCTCAATGCGGTTGGTAGAGCCCAGACCACGTGTCGCGCGTGCGGTGCGTGCACGCTCGGCTGTGAGTACGGATCCAAGACGACGCTCGATCTCACGTACCTGTTCTCGGCGCAGCGTAACGGCGCGGATATCCGTGCGCTGTGCGAAGTCACCGGTATCGGCGAAGACGGACCCGGCTACCAGGTCCTGTGGCGCGATCACACCACCGGTACCGATCATGTGATCAGGACGCCCAGGCTCGTGCTGTCCGCCGGCACGATCGGCACACTGCGGCTCTTGTTCGCCGCTCGCGACAAGTACCGTACGATGCGGCGGTTGCCGCCCGGGTTGGGGATGAACTTCTCGGGCAACGGAGACTACCTGGCGATGCTCTCCGGTGCGTCGTCCGCGGCGCATCACGGTCGGCACACCATGTTTCAGACAGTTCATCGGGCAGCCGACGAGGGATTCATCGGCGAAGCCGCCCCACCCGTCACGCAATTGCCCTTACCGGGACCGCTACGGCGTCTGTTGTCGGAGTCGGTGTTTCTCTTCTCGACGGGCCGTGAGGCCGGTACGCGATTGGAGTCGGCGGACGGCTACCCCTACGCCCAGCCATACAAGCACCTCGACCCCGAGTTCTACGCGCGGACCGCGGATCGGCTGGAGCGAATGGCCGTAGCCTACCGCCCGTCGCGTTTCAGGCCGAACTGGCCGCTCGGGACTGCCGGGCAAAGGCTGGTCACGGTCCATCCGGTCGGCGGAGCATCGATCGGCCGCACTCCCGACGACGGTGTGGTCGACCACCGCGGAGAAGTCTTCGGCTATCCGGGATTGTTCATCGTGGATGGATCGACCTATCCAGTGGCCCCAGGCGTCCCCCCGTCACTGACGATCGCGGCGATGGCCGAACGTCAGGCCACGCTGATAACCGCGACGTGCTGACGAGGGGAGCAGCCATGGCTTCCGAGTATCGACGCAGCCACGCGGCCGATCCGTGCCCGGATGGGTCTTCGTCGCCGGGACAGGAGCAGCCCGCCCTCGGCCAGATCACCGACTGGAGTCGCGGTTACCTGCGACGGCACCCGATCGCCGCGCTGGAAACGACTGGCGGTCAATTCGCCTTGGGCGTGGCAGCGTTCAGATTCCTGTTCGTGGATATCGTGACGCGCAGATTCCCCTTCACCGAATTCGTTCGCCAGTCCGCCTTCATGGCCGGTACCGCGGTACTTCCGACGCTCTTCGTGACCGTGCCGATCGCCGTGACACTCTCGATACAGTTCGGGCTGATCGCCGGGCAGGTGGGTGCCACATCACTGGCCGGCGCTGCGAGCGGATTGGCGGTCATCCGGCAGGGCGCGCCGCTGGTGGCCGCGACCCTGATGGCCGCGGCGGTCGGGTCGGCGATCTGTGCTGATCTGGGGTCACGCAAGATTCGCGACGAGCTCGACGCCATGGAAGTCATGGGCGTCTCGGTGATTCGCCGCTTGGTGGTTCCACGACTTGCGGCCGCCATGCTCGTCGGCGTCGCGCTGACCGGGCTCACCTGCTTCATCGGATTCTTGGCCGGCTATGTGTTCAACGTCTTCGTGCAGGACGGGACACCGGGAAGTTTCGTCGCGACCTTCGCCTCCTTCGCGACAGTCGGTGACATGGTCTTGTGCCTGATCAAGGCGACGGTATTCGGAGCGATCGTGGCAATCGTCGGCTGTCATAAAGGGCTCGACACTCGAGGAGGGCCGGGTGGGGTGGCGAATGCGGTGAATGCGTCGGTGGTGGCTTCGATTCTGCTGTTGATGATCGTGAACGTGCTGCTGACCCAGATGTATATCCTGCTCTTCCCACGATACGGATTCTGATATGGCGACTCGCTACTATCCCCCGGTCACCCGGCCATGGGTGAGGGCCGCCGCCGCTTCTCTTCGCCCGGTGATCCGCATCGGGCACACGGTTTCGTTTTTCGCACGCGCGGTGGCCGCGATTCCGGCGATGCTGGAACACTATCGACGAGAGCTCGTACGAATCCAGAGCGACATCACCTGGGGCAACGGGTCGATAGTGGTGGGCGGGGGAACCGCCGGTGTCATCGTCGTGCTCGGCGCCTCCGCGGGAGCGATCGTCGGTATCGAGGCGTACAACGCGCTGGACCTGCTGGGCATGGGACCGGCAACCGGGATGATCTCATCGATCGTGTCGACTCGGGAACTCGCGCCGGTGATGGCTGCGCTGGCCTTCGCCGCCCAAGCGGGCTGCAGGTTCACCGCCCAGTTGGGCGCCATGCGGATCTCCGAGGAGATCGACGCCATGGAGGCGCTCGCCATCCGGCCGATTCCCTATCTGGTCACCACGCGCCTCGTCGCGGCGGCGATCACGGTGTTGCCGCTGTACGTCATGTGCCTGGCGATGAATTTCCTGACAGTGAAGCTCGTCGTGCTGTTCGCTGGGGGAGGGGCGGCAGGTACCTACTCGCACTATTTCGGTCTGGCGCTCGCGCCGGCGGATATCGTCTATTCCGTAGTCAAAGCTGTGGTCTTTGTAGTGATCGCCACCACCATTCAGTGCTACTACGGCTTCTATGCCGCCGGTGGACCCCAGGGCGTGGGGATCGCCGCGGGTCGCGCGATGCGCGCCAGTATCACGGTGATGCTCATCGTCAACATGCTGTTGACCATGGCCTTCTGGGGGTTCGACGCCGGTGCCAGGTTTGGTGGTTGAGCGATGTCGACATTCGATCTCGACGGCCGAGGGCCGACCGAACGGCGATTGTTGCTCCGTGGCATCGTCTTCTCGCTGGTGAGCTTCGTGGTCATCGCGCTGATGGTCATGGAATCGGACGGCGACTTCGACGCGAAGGTCCAGGTGACGGCTGTCCTCGGCGATATCGGTGATGGTCTGCCCACGCGATCGGACGTGAAGTATCTGGGCGTGATCGTCGGCAGCGTCCGATCGATAGAGCCGTCACGTGACGGCTCCCCGCATTATGTGCGTCTCGACCTGGACCCGAGATACGCGGCGTCGCTCGATGACTCGGTAACCGCCCGGGTGGTGCCGAGCAACGTGTTCGGAGTGTCTTCGGTGCAGTTGATCGACAACGGAGACGGAGCGCCGCTCGCGGAAGGCGCGGAGATCCCCGAAGACCGCAGTCTGGAGACCATCGAGTTCCAGACCGCTCTGAACAAGGCACGCGAGATCCTCTCCGCGCTGGGAGAAGTGGAGCCGGGCAACCGGCTGGGCCTGCTGGCCGCCATCGTCGAGGCCACCGAGCAGCGGGGGACGCAACTGGTACGGGCCGGAGAACAGCTCGACCGCATCGTCGGCGAGCTCGATTCGATGATGACACCTGTGCCAGGACAGACCTCCACATTCACGAGCCTCATCGCGACCTTGGAAAGCCTGCGAATTGCGACCCCCGATCTGCTCGACGCCGTGCACGAAGCGGCCGTACCACTACGGACCGTGGCGGAGAAGGAAACAGAATTGACGGCTTTCCTGTCCGCCGGCCTTCGCACCCTGAACACCATCGGCACGGCGATGGACAACAACACCGGCAAGCTGATCGCCATCACCACCGATCTCACGCCGGTGGTGGGAGTCCTCTCCGACAACGCCGATCAGTTCGTGCCGATCTTCACCCGCTTCCGCCGGTTGTCGGATACCGCGGTGAACGAGGCGTGGGATCCCGAGAAGAACATGGTCATGATCAAGGTGATCGTCTCGCTGAGCCCGACGACCCCATATACCCGCGAGGACTGCCCCCGCTACGGGGAGCTCGTCGGCACCAGCTGCGCTACCGCACCGATCTCCGCTGGGCCGCAACAGCTTCCGGAAGGGCTCGACCCGAAGAACTTCCACATCCCGGACTCCTTGGTCGGTGGCAATGTCGGCCCGGTCGGCAGTGCGCAGGAGCGGGAGATAGTGGGCCGCATTCTCGGCGGTGACCTGGGTGCGGCCGCGCAGGTCCTGCTCGGACCCTTGGTGCGCGGCTCCACGGTCGGCATCTCACCAGACCTCGAGGAGGGCGATCGATGAGGGGGAACAGAGCGGGGCTCGGACTGACCATCTTCCTGGTGGTATCGGTCGTGATGACCTGGATGGTGTTCGCGACACTGCAACGCAATGTCGGCGGATCGACGAAAACGTATTCGGCGCTGTTCACGGATATTTCAGGGCTGCGGCCCGGTGACGATGTACGCCTGGCGGGCATCCGCGTCGGCCGGGTCGACGCGGTGGGGCTGAGCGGCACACTCGCCGAGGTCACTTTTCGAGTGGAGGCCGCGCATACCCTGACCGGCAATACGAAAGCCGCTGTGAAATATCAGAACATCATCGGGCAGCGCTACCTCGGCTTGTCACTCGACGACTTCGGTGGTCCCGAGATACTGGCAGACGGCGATCGGATACCGGTCGAGCACACCGAGCCGTCCTTCGATATCTCGGCGCTGCTGAACGGCTTCGAACCATTGTTCTCCACCCTCGACCCGGAAAAGCTCAACAGCATCGCGAATGCGTTGGTGCTCGCGCTGCAAGGTGATGTTGTTTCGGTGACGCAACTGATATCGCATACATCGGAACTGGCGGCGGCAGTCGCGGGTGATGACGCGGTGCTCGGCGCGGTCATCACCGGCATGGACGCCGTCGTCACGAGTCTAGCCCAGCAGAGCGGAAACACACAGGCCATGATCGACCGGGCGCGTGAGATCGTGTCCGATCTGGCGGCCCGGCGCGACCCGCTGCTGCGGTCGGTTGACGGCATCGCCGACGTGGCCGCTCGGACCTCGGCGGTTTTCACCGACGTGGAAACCGACCTCGAACAGCTTGTGGTGCGGGAGCCCGGATTTCTGCGCGGGCTGCTGGAGAACGAGAACGGCATCGCATATCTCGGTGCGAACCTGCCGCTGATGCTGAAGGGACTGGCCCGGTCGTTCGGGGAAGGCAGCTACGTCAACTTCTATTTCTGCGACGCCACGCTGAGCTTTCTGCCGGGGCTGAGTCCGCTGGTGCCGACGATCGTCGGAGCGGCGACCCCCAGCGGTGTTCCCGAACATTCGGCCGCGTGCAGGTGAGGAGGTGAACGAGCGAATGCGCAGGCGGATCACAGTGGTTCTCCACCGCCCACTCGACGAGTACAGCAAGCTGTGGCTGGGCGTTGTCTCGATTGCGGTGCTCATCGCCGTCGTCGTCGGCACCCTCATCGTGGGATCACTGGAGGTCGGTAAGACCAGATACTGGGCCGAGTTCACTCAGATAGCGGAACTCGCGCCGGGCGACAAGGTGTCATTGGCGGGGGTCACAGTCGGGAAAGTGGAATCGACTCGGCTGGCCGGTGACCATGTGCTTGTTGCGATGAGCATCGACACCGGCACGCCGCTGGGCGCCGACACCGAGGCGTCGATCAAACTGACCACGCTGCTCGGTTCGCGTTATGTGGAGCTGCGCCCCGCTGGTTCCGGTGAGATTCCGGACCGCACCATCCGGCTGGCTGATACATCGGTGCCCTACGACCTCCAGGACACCCTGGAGGATGCGACCGGGACCTTCGCCGCTGTGGACGCCGATGGACTGGACCGGACATTGACGACGCTGGCCACGCAGTTGGAGGGCCTGCCGGCGTTGATGCCGCAGGCGGTCGCCAACATTCACACGCTGTCCACCCTCATCGCCGACCGCCGTGACCAGATCGGCTCGCTGTTGGCGAGCACCAGGGAGATCACCCGGGTGTTGTCCGACCAGCGGGCATCGCTGGGCACGCTGATGAGCCATGCTGCCGTCTTGCTCGCCGAGCTGGCCGGACGACGCCAAGCCATCCAGAATCTGCTCGATTCGACGACCACCCTGATCGACCAGTTGCACCGGATCGTCGTTGCGGATCGAGGCAGCCTCGATGTCCTGCTGACCGATCTGCGCGCCGTGACCCAGCTGTTGTCCACACATGACGAGTTGTTCCGCAACATTCTGCAGATCGCCCCGGTCACCGTGCGCAACCTCGCCAACGGCTTCGGCAGCGAGAACGCTCTGGATGCGATGGTGCCCGCCGGGCCGTTCATCGACTCCTGGATGTGCGCGCTCAGCGGGCGGGCCAGCCAATCGAAGCTGGCCGAGTACCTGAAGGACTGCCGATGACCATCCCGCGACTGCTGAAGCTTTCCGTCCTCCTGGTGACCACGGGTTTCGCCGCTGGGTGCCTGGCCGGTTCCGTGCCGGGCTTTTCCGGCAGCGGCAGCATCACCATCACTGCCGAATTCGACGACGCGGCCGGTCTGTTCGTCGGGAATTCGGTGGCGATACTGGGTATGCCGGTGGGCACTGTCGAAGTGATCGAGCCCAACGGCGAGTCAGTACATGTGACGTTGACGGTGGACAAGTCGATCGCAGTGCCCGCCGACGCGATGGCTGTGACGGTCTCCACATCGGTGCTGACCGACCGGCATGTCGAATTCACACCGCCGTACCGGGGCGAGGGTCCGATACTCCGGGACGGTGACCACCTCGGCCTGGACCGTACTCGGACACCGGTCGATGTCGACAGCCTGCTCGCCACGGCCGACCGGCTCGCCCTCGAACTCGCGGGCGACGGCACCGGCGCAGGGCCGGTGGCGGACCTGCTCGACGTCGCGTCCGCGATCACAGCGGGGCAGGGGCAAAACGTGCGGACTGCGCTCAGCGAGCTGTCCCGCGCGTTACGTCTCAGCCAGGATGGCGGCGCGGAAACCGAGGAGCAGATCACCACGATCGTGACCAGTTTGGAAACGCTGACCGCGGCAGCCGCGGCGAACGACGCGACGATCCGTGAATTCGGCGGGAAGTTGGGGCAGCTCACCGACATGCTCGCGGATGAGGAACTGGGCACGGGCCATACCGGGGCCCAGCTCAACGCGCTGCTGCTGCAGGCCACGAGCCTGATCGAGCAGAACAGGGAGAACATCAGGGACGTCGTCACCAACACCACGACCATTACCGATGCCGTGGTCGACTTCCGTCGCAACGTCGCCGAGGTATTCGATGTGCTGCCGTTGACCTTGGACAACGTCTACAACGCGGTCGATCCGAACAATCGGGCACTGCGGGTGCACGCCTTGGTCGACAGAATGATCGTCGATGGCCAGCTGGCCAAGGAAGTGTGCAACCTGCTGGGACTACGCAACCTGGGCTGTGCCACCGGAACCCTTCAGGACTACGGGCCCGATTTCGGAGTCGTCAGCATGCTCGAAGCGATGACGGGGCTCCCGAAATGAGCATGTATCGGTCCACGCGGGTGGGATGCGCGGCCGTGCTGGCTGCCGTCACCGTCGCCACAGCAGGCTGCGCGGTGAGTTTGAACAGCCTTCCGCTGCCGACGCCGGGCATCGGCGGTGACAGCTACACCATCACCGCGTCCTTCACGAACGCACTGAACCTGCCCGCTCGAGCGAAGGTGAAGCTGGCCGGAGCCGATGTCGGGCAGGTCGAGTCGATGGCGGTGCGTGACTATGTCGCGCTCGTCGAACTGCGGATCCAGGGTGGGGTCGCGCTGCCCGTGGGGAGCACAGTGGAGTTGCGTTCGGCCACCCCGCTCGGGGATGTGTTCGTCGCGCTGACTCCACCCGCGCACCCCAGGGCGCCTTCCCCGCTATTGCGGGACGGAGATCGGATTCCCCTCGAGTCGACCTCTGCCGCCGCGACAGTGGAAGAGATCCTCACCACAGCGGCGCTACTGGTCAATGGTGGAGTGATGCGCAACCTGACCGAGGTCACCAACGGGCTCGGCGCCGCGGTCGGCGGCCGAGGACACAACCTCGCCCGATTACTCGAGGACACGACTCGATTGGTATCCACTTTGGCGGCACGATCGTCGGAAATACGCGATGCCGTGAACCAGACCGCACAGCTGACCGGCGCCCTGAACGCCCAGCAGACGAGCATCGACGATACTCTCGCCGCTGCCGGCCCGGCACTCGCCACACTCGCGGCGGACACGCGGCAATGGACGGACCTGGCATCCGGCGCGGATCGAATCGCGGCGCAAGTCGGCAGATTCCCATCGATCCAGGGCGCCGACACCCGGGGAATGATCGCCGACCTCAACCGGCTGGCGGCCGCGTTCAACGATGTGTCGGTCGACCCGGGGACCAGTCTCGACGCGATCAACCAGATCATCGCCCCATTCCTGAAAATGACCAATGGGCCGGCCGTGCACGCCGCCGTCGACATCCAGCGAATCGCGTTGGGTGCGGTGAGCGATCCGAACAACAAGGCGGACCCCGGACTGCACCTTCCCGACGCCACCGACTTCACCGCATTCGTGGGCAGCCTGGCCTACGTGCTCGCGCGTTTGCGGGACCGCGTGCTGGGGCCCGGCCGATGAGTGCGGCCGGCGCGGAACACCGATCGCTGGAAGCGGCGGCGCGCGGAGCACTCACCGCGGTACGTCTCGTGCGTCGACGGCGCGCAATGGGTTCGGCCGTCGCATTGCTGCTGATTCTCGTGATCGGCCTCGGGTATCTTCTCCTCGGCGCGTTGCGGCTGAACCCATTCCGCTCGGCCATCGAGATCAAGGTGCATCTCGCCGAATCCGGCGGATTGCTGGTCGGACAGGACGCCACCTATCGCGGTATCCGGATTGGGCGCGTGGTATCGATAGGTATCCCCGGCGATCATGTGGTGGCCACGGTATCGATCGACGGTGACATCCGGATCCCCGCGGATTCGCAGGTACGCGTCGCCGGGTTGTCCGCAGCCGGTGAGCAGTACCTGGATTTCCGGCCGTCCTCAGCTGCGGGCCCGTATCTCACCGATGGCAGCGAGATCGGGCCGGCGCGGACCGAAACCCCGATCGGGTTGGCCGAGTTGCTCGAAGACCTCCATGGAACATCCCGGCAGATCGACGTCGGCAAGGTTCAGGCCATGCTGTCGGAACTGACACTGAGCGCCGCGGGCGGCCGGAAACTCGCGGACATTCTCGACGGCGGGATATTCCTGATATCGACCGTGGATTCGGTCCTGCCACAGACGGTTTCCGTGGTGCGCAACAGCAAGGTGATTCTCGGTACTCCGAGCATCATCGGTCCGGGATTACCGGGGATCGCGCGGAATCTGAGCAGCGTACTCGGCGGCGTATCCGCCATGGACGGTGGATTCCGGCAACTGCTGGACAGCGGCCCCGGCACGATGGCCGCGCTGGACACCATGATCGCCGACAATTCGCCCACGATGGTGCAGTTGCTCGGCAACCTGACGACCATCGCGCAACTTTCCTACCTGCGGGTACCGGCACTCGAGGCGTTGTTCCCGAACGACCGTGGCTCGATGCTCGAAGCGGTCACGTCGATGATCCATGACGGTGGTGTCTGGGCGCTCGGAGATCCGTACCCGAAATTCAGCTGTGATTACGGGGTGCCGCGGGGGGTGCCCTCGGAACCCAGCTTCCCTGAGCCATACCTGTGGACGTATTGCCAAGACATTCCCCCAGGGGGACTCGTGCGTGGTGCCGCCAACGCCCCCCGGCCGCCGGAAGACGATACATCGCGACCGCCGCCGGGAGTGGACCCGTTGCAGCGCGCGGACCCGACGCCGGTCGGGCCGAACACAGTGCCGACGCCACGTGGCGGACCGGAGTTGCCGGTTACACCGCCGCGATGAGGCCGACGAGGCCGACGACAAGGAGTAGTGATGACACCGATCGCCGAAACGAGACCGGAGAAGGGCACAGCCGAAACGGAACCGGAGACGACCGACGAAGCAGTGCCGAAGGAGCACGAAGCACCGCATGAGCGGGAGACGAAGCGCAGGCTGAAGTTCGCACTGGCCGTCCGGCGGGGCACGATGATCGCGGCCGCGATGGGCGCTTTGATGCTGGGCTCGTTCGCCCTCGCCGGGTTCTACAGCTGGCAGCTGAACGAACGCGATCGGCTGCAAGCGGCGTCGGAAGCCGCCGAAGCCACCGCGCGCGACTATGCGGTGACGCTGACGACCGTGGATTCCGGTGACCTCGACGAGAACTTCGAGGCCGTGCTCGACGGGGCGACCGGTGACTTCAAGGACACCTATGCCGAGTCGAGCGAAATGCTCAGACAGCTCTTGGTGGACAACAACGCCTCGGCGACCGGCACCGTCGTGGCGTCGGGAATACAGTCGGCTACCCCCGACAGGGTCGAGGTGCTGCTCTTCGTGGACCAATCCGTGCGCAACACCCAGAATCCGCAACCACGGATCGATCGCAGTCGCATCGTCATGACCATGGAGAACGTCGACGGACGCTGGCTGGCCGGCGAAGTCGAACTCCCATGACCCGCTGGCAGAGACAGTGCCCGGGCGCGATCGTCCGCGACCCGAGTCCTAGCCCGAACCGGGCTCCCACCGCGTCTGCCGCTCATCAGTAGACAGCTGCCCGAAAGGATTGTCCTGTGCTTACCATCACCGTCACCGATGCGTCCTTCGATGAGGTCGTGCTCCGCAGCCCCGAGCCCGTCCTCGTCGATTTCTGGGCACCGTGGTGCGGCCCTTGCAAGATGCTGGCGTCCATCCTCGAGGAGGTCGCGGCCGAGAATACCGGCAGACTCACTGTGGCCGCGGTAGACATCGAGTCGAACCCGACGCTGCGGCAGCAGTTCAGGATCATGTCCACGCCGACCATGATCCTGTTCTCGCAGGGGAAACCGGTGATGCAGATCGCGGGAGCCCGCCCGAAGACGGCACTGCTCGGCGAGCTCGCCCAGTTCTTTTGAGTGGGGACTTCCCCGGAGCCCGTCCCGTCCCGGCGGCGGGCACCGAGCGGCGTGCCGACCTTGCTGACCTGGGGCAGCGATGACCGGCAGTGTCGCATCTCCGAACGACTCGGGAGCGTCATGCTCAGCTCGGCAGTAGCGATCGCCTGGGTGAGCACCGCTCCTGTTGTGACGAGTTTCCGCCCCCGGCACGGTTTACCCGGTACGAAACCGTCAAGACCGGAGGTAGGGCTGAACAGTTCGAAGGAGAGCGCCATGTCAGATCTCGGAGCGACAAACGATCCCAACCGGGCCTCCATTCCCGCCGGTGACGAGGGCTTCCCGGATCATGCGCGCACCACGCGCAGCCATGCGGGCGAGGGGATCGAAGACAGCTACAACATCCCCGGCATCGTCATGTTCGCGCTGGGCATCGTCGCGCTCGGGCTGACCTTGACCGCAGCCGCCTACGGATTCGCCGGGTGGGTGATCATCGGGGCGGTGGTGTGCGCGGTCGGCCTGCTCGGCGGCGCGACCTGGATCCTGCTCGAGCATCGCCGGGTCAAGGCGAGGGAAGGGCTGTCACTGAGCGATCAGGCCGGGCACTGATCGCGGACCCGGCGAATCGGCTGCTCACCGCCGCATCGCGGTGAGCAGTCCGGTGCGGCCGGGGGAACGCGGCCCATCCGCCGAGCCGACCACGTCGCGGGGCGGGAATTTCCTCTCCGAGGCGGTTTCGGGTGCGTCGTCGCAGGTGGCGATCAGCAGCTCGTCCGGCAGCGCCAGCTTGTGAATGGTGCGCAGCGTCAGCAGATACTGCCGGAGCAATGACCCCGTGGTGTAGGGCAGGTCGTAGCGGGCGCACAGTGCCCGCACCTCGATCGCGATCTCCGGATAGCGGTTGCTGGGCAGATCGGGGAACAGGTGGTGCTCGATCTGGTGACTGAGATGTCCGCTGAGAAATGCCAGGACGGGGCCCGCCCGGAAATTCGCGGAGCCGAGCAGTTGGCGCAGATACCATTCCCCTCGCGTCTCCTGTTCGAGCACCGACGGCGCGAATTTCTCGGCCCCGTCCGGGAAATGGCCGCAGAAGATCACCACATAGGCCCACACGTTGCGGGCGAGGTTCGCGCAGATGTCGGCCGTCAGGGTGCGCCGCCACCGCCGTCCGCTCGCGGCCGGGAACAGCAGATAGTCCTTGCCCGCCTGGCGGGCGATCTTGGCGAGGAGCGCCCGGGTCTGACGGGCCTTGCCGGGGGCGCTGCCGGCACGTTCGCGCTCGGAATACAGGCCGTGCAGCGCGATGCCCCATTCGAAGAACAGCGCGAGCACGATATTGCGCAGCGGCTGGATCAGATGCTCGGGGCGCCACGGTTGGTCGCGGGTCACCCGCAGCACGCCGAAGCCGACATCGTCGTCCATGCCCACCACATTGGTGAAGACGTGATGGCGATAGTTGTGCGAATAGCGCCATTGCGCGGAGGCGCCGACCATGTCCCATTCCCACGTGGTGGAGTGGATCTCCGGATCGTTCATCCAGTCCCACTGGCCGTGCCCGACATTGTGGCCGATCTCCATGTTCTCCACGCTCTTGGCCAGCGCGAGCATGGCCGTACCCGCCGCCCAGCCCGCACGCGTGCGGGTGAGGCCGACGGTCAGCCGGGAGGCCACTTCGAGGCAGCGCTGGAAAGCGATCGTGCGGTGGATGTAGCGCGCGTCCCGGCTGCCCCGGCTCGCGGTCACCTCGGCGCGGATGCGATCCAATTCCGCGCCGAGGGCTTCGATGTCCTGGTCACTCAGATGGGCATATGCCGCGACTTCGGTGATTGCCATGCGCTCCGACCCTCGTTCCACGCCTCGTTTCGAAACGAACCGCCGTGTGTGAGTATCGGTACGAGCACAACCCGGCAGGCGGTATTCGTCACCCGATAATCCCAGCGTAGAAGCTACGGCCGCCGGTTGTCTACAGTGTAGAGCTGAACTGTAGGCCAACGTACGAGAGACTCTTGGGGGACCGGGAAACCGGCGGCGTGTGCGCGGTCGGCCGATCGGTCAGCGATCGGCGCCCGCTGGTCCTTCGAGGCCGGCGAGCAGGATGTCGAGCCCGCGTTCCAGCTCGGCTGCCCCGTCGTAGGCGGCCAGCACCGGAGCCAGACCGCGCACCAGCGGGAACTCGCCGATCGGCAGCCGGTACAAGCCCAGACGCAGCACGTCGTCGGTCTCCTCCGGGCGTTCGACGACCTCCTGCAGTTCGTTGAGCACGTGGCCGTAGAGGAATCCGAAGACGGCGCGGTAGATGTGCAGCGCATCGACTCCGGAGAATCCCGCGCGGGTGAGCAACGCGAGAATGTCTTCCAGCGGCCGCACCACCGCGTGGGGGCGCAGGCCGAGGGGGGTGGCCAACGGTCGCGTCACCAGCAGTGGGACCGCGTGGGGGTGCTCGAGCGCCAGTCGCCGGAAGGCGCGGGCGACCGTCCTGAGCTGTCCTGCCCAATCCGGGTCCGAGGGGTCGACCCGCAGGCGCGCGAAGACGATCTCGGCGACGCCGTCGAGTACCGCCGCCTTGTTCGGCAGGTGCCGGTAGATCACCATCGGGTCCCGGCGGACCGCCTCTGCCAGCCGTCGCATGGACAGCCCGTCGATGCCGTCGCGGTCGATGATCGCCAATGCCGCGGCCAGGACGGCATCCCTGGTCACCGGGGCCTCGCCCGGTCGATCCACGCCCGTGCGTCGGCGGCTTCGCTCGGCGGGCATCTTCACCACGGTGGCTCCTGACCTGGTCGCTGACGTAGGTCTACAACGTTGACATACCGACCCCGGTGACGTCTACTGGAAGCACAAGGAAGGTAGTGACACGTGACCGGAACCAGCCCCGCCTCCAGCCACTTCGAGATGAGCGAGGGAGCGGCCCGTTCTGCGGTCGCGCAGCCGTTCGGCAGCCCCACCCGCACACCCAGGGTCCTGCTGAGCAGCCCCGAGGATTCGCTCGGACTGGTCGACGGCGCCTGGTGGCCGCGGACCGACAACCTCACCTCCGAACTCCACGACCTGGTGAGCGCGGTGACCCCGCAGCTGGGGCACATCGCCCGAATCGCCGTCGACCGGAACGTCTTCAGCGCGAATCGGCGCCGTATCGACCGCGCGGACGGCATCGAGGTCACCGGCCCCGACGCCGATCAGTCCTCCGATGTCATCCGCCTGTCCGGTCGCCAGGGCGCGCAGCTGGACCTGCTCGTCATCGCCGCGAACACCCCGCCGGAACTGGCCGACCGGCGGATGCGGGAACTGCTCGGGACCGCCCCCGACATCCCGTGGACCGCCGCGGACTGACCCGACTCCTGCGATCGTCGTCCTGATTGCGCCGTATCGAACCGGGTAGTGCCTCCGTGCGTCGATCGGCCGGGCACCTGCTCGGCCGCGACACCGTGTTCAGGGAGTCTGGCGAGAGAGGTGTGATGATGTCGAAGATGCCGCCCGGAGTGCCCTCCTCGGAGCCGGCCCAGCAGGCCGAACCGACCGAACCCCGGGAGCCCGTGGCGCCGAAACCCGACCAGCGTGCGCCCGCGCCGGTGACCCCCACCGGACAGAACGTCGAACAACCGGAAGGGGCGCGAGCTCAGCACGGCGCGTTCCTCACCACCGCGCAGGGCGCGCGGATCGCCGATACGGACCATTCCCTCAAGGCGGGCCCGCGCGGCCCCGTCCTGCTGCAGGACCATCACCTCCGCGAGAAGATCACCCATTTCGATCACGAGCGGATTCCGGAACGGGTGGTGCACGCGCGCGGAGCGGCGGCGCACGGCGTGTTCGTCGCCAACGGCGCGGCGGAGAGCATTTCGTGCGCATCGGTCTTCCGGAAGGGTGCGCAGACACCGGTTTTCGTGCGGTTCTCCACCGTGCTCGGCTCGCGCGGCTCGGCCGACACCGTCCGCGACACCCGCGGTTTCGCGACGAAGTTCTACACCGACGACGGTGTGTGGGATCTGGTCGGCAACAACATCCCGGTGTTCTTCATCCAGGACGCCATCAAGTTCCCGGATGTCGTCCACGCCGCCAAACCGCATCCGGATCGCGAGATTCCGCAGGCCCAGAGCGCCCACGACACCTTCTGGGATTTCGTGTCGCTGCACACCGAGGCCACCGCGCACACGCTGTGGAACATGTCCGATCGCGGCATTCCGCGGTCCTACCGGATGATGGAGGGCTTCGGCGTCCACACCTTCCGATTCGTGAACTCCGACGGCGCAACAGCTCTGGTGAAACTGCATTGGAAGCCCAAGCTCGGTGTGCACTCGCTGCTGTGGGAAGAGGCGCAGATCGCCGCGGGCGTGGATCCGGACTTCCATCGCCGGGACCTGGCCGACGCCATCGAGGCAGGCGCCTATCCGGAATGGGATCTCGGTGTCCAGGTGTTCCCGGACAACGAGGACCAGATGTTCGAGGGGATCGATCTGCTCGACCCCACCAAGTTCGTCCCGGAGGAGCTCGCGCCCGTGCAGGTCATCGGCACGATGACGCTGAACGCGAATCCCAGCAACTTCTTCGCCGAGACCGAGCAGGTCGCCTTCCATCCCGGGCATGTGGTGCGCGGTGTCGATTTCACCAACGATCCGCTCCTGCAGGGGCGGCTGTTCTCCTATCTGGACACCCAGATCTCGCGTCTCGGCGGCCCGAATTTCGCGCAACTGCCGGTCAACCGGCCGCACACCGAGATCAACGACATGTTCCGTGACGGCATGCACCAGACCGCCGTGCACGCGGGCGTGGCGCCCTATCGCCCGAACAGTCTCGACGGCGGTTGCCCCTTCACCGCGCGACCGGGGGAGGCGCTGATCGAATTCCCCGCCCCGGTCGAGGGCGCCAAGGTCAGGGAGGCGGCCGCGAGTTTCGACGACCATTTCAGCGGCGCGCGCATGTTCTACGCCAGTCTGTCTCCGGTCGAAAAGCAGCATGTCGCCGAGGCGTACAGCTTCGAACTCGGCAAGTGCTACGAAAAGTCGATCAAGCAGCGCACGGTGAACGTGCTGCGCAATATCGACGAACAACTCGCGCAGACCGTCGCCGACACTCTCGGGCTCACCATCGAGGGCGGTGCCCCGGCGGCGGCAGGTGAGGTCACGACCTCGGCGGCGCTGCGGCAGGTGGGCGACCGCTGGCCCGGTGACGGGCGGATCATCGGCATCGTCGCCGACGACGACACCGACGCCGAGGAGTTGGCGGCGACTGTGGAGACGATCTTCGACAGCTCGATGACCCCGCTGGTCATCGCAGCTCACGGTGGCGAGCTGGGCACCGGTGAGCGCGCGGTCCCGATCTCGCGCACACTCGACACCGCGCGTTCCGTCGAATTCGACGCCCTGATCGTCGCCGCGACGCTGCCCGACCCGAAACTCACGGTGCTCCTGCAGGAAGCGCACCGCCATCTCAAGGTCGTGGCCGCCACGCCCGAGGGTGAGGCGGCGCTGCGTACGGCTGGAATCGCGGAGGGATTCGACGGCATCGAGACCGCCTCCGGCATCGAATCGGCGTTCGCGCTGATCGCCGAAGCGCTGCCGGAACATCGGGTGTGGTCGAGGGCCGCTCAGTTGGTGTCCTGAGCTGTTGTGGTGAGCGGGGCCGGCGAGCGCGTCGGCCCCGCTGTCGTGTCCGCGGGCCGGAGTTGCCGGTGAGAGGCTAGGTGCAGCAGTGGGGGTCGAGTGCCAGGCGCAAGGCGTCGAGGGCCTCGCGGTTGGGGCGATGGAAGACGTTCATGCCGCGCCGCTGCGAGCCCACCATGCCGGCCTTCCGTAGTTGCCCGAGGTGGTGGCTGACGGTGGATTCGGCCAAGCCGACGCCGGTGGCGAGATCGCAGGTGCAGACCTCCCCGCCGTCGGCGGTGAGCAGGATCGACATGAGCTTGATCCGGACGGGGTCGGCCAGGGCCTTGAGCCGCAGGGCGATCTCCAGTGCGGCGTCGTCGGCCATCGGCGCCGCCGAGACCGGCGCACAGCAGACGGGAGCGGAGAGATCGATGACGGGCAGCGCCTTGGGCATGATCCCGATCCTACCGACCTTATTGACATATGTCGAAAAGGTGGAAGGCTGGAGCCGTACTCATTCGATATATGTCACATACGTGGAGGATGTCATGTCACGCACCCAGCTCGCCCTCAACGTCGACGACCTGCAGGCGGCGGTCACGTTCTACTCGAAGCTCTTCGGCGCCGAGCCGGCGAAGCTGAAGCCGGGCTACGCCAACTTCGCGATCGCGGACCCGCCGCTGAAATTGGTCCTGCTGGAGAACCCCGGTAAGGGCGGCACCCTCAACCACCTCGGTGTCGAGGTGGAGTCCTCGGCGAAGGTGCACGAGGAGATCGCTCGTCTCACCGAGGAGGGGCTGTTCACCGAAGAGGAGATCGGCACCACGTGCTGTTTCGCCACCCAGGACAAGGTGTGGGTGACCGGGCCCGCGGGGGAGAAGTGGGAGGTCTACACGGTGCTCGCGGATTCGGAGACGTTCGGATCGAGTCCGCAGCACCTCGACGATCCCGCGACCGCCGAGGGCGGCGTCTGCTGCGGCACCGCGCAGGCTTCCGCCGAGACGCCGCAGCCGTCCACTTCCTCCTGCTGCTGACCCTCCGGAGGCCGTCGCGAGTTGCCGTGACCCGGCTCTCGCGGCGGCATCTGATTGGGACCGGCGAGGCCGGGTAGGCGTCTGTTGTCAGAGGGTCCTAACTATCTAGGAGGACAGATGCCAGAACACACCAGCGGAGTCAGCGAAGGCGTGGAAGGCGTCGTCGAGGACGTCAAGGGCAAGGTCAAGGAAGCCGCGGGTGCGGTGACCGGCAAGCACGATCTCGCCGAGGAAGGCCGCGCCCAGCAGGACAAGGCGGAGTCGCAGCGCACCGCCGCGGAGAAGGAAGCCGCGGCCGAGAAGGCGCGCGCCAAGGCCGATGTCGACGAGGCGCGTCAGGCGTCGCACCAGGACTGACCAGGTCACCGGCTGGAGTCGGGCGGGCCGTCGACAGATGTTGTCGGCGGCCCGCCGCCGTTTCCCGGCGCGAGTCCGCCCGACCCCGCAACCAGATCGAGGAGGAACCATGGTTTCCCGAGACATGATCGCCCAACTCCATCAGGACATCACGACCGCCGAAGACGCGGGTGACCGGGCCACCGCCGACCGCCTGCGCGAGGAACTGGCTCGAGCCCAACAGGCCCGCGACGCCGAACCGACGACGGACCCGAACGAGGCGCGCAAAGAAGCCGCACAGGATCGCCGCCTCGCCCATGATCTCGGTCCCGGCAGCGCCGAAGTCGACCAGAGCAGCATCGGCGAGGTGCCCGGCGTCGTGCAGGAGCCGCCGGACTGATCTCTTCCCGCACGCGCCGGAGTGGCTGCGCGATCGCGCCGGACCCGGCGGATCGAGGAATGCCCCGCCACGGATCCACGGCGGGGCATTCGTCTGTCCGCCGGGCGACGTCAGCCCACAGGGTGCGCCGGGCTGAGCCCGGCGAAGCGTCTCTCGTCGGACCGGCTCGATATCGTCCTCGCGGCAAGAGCGAGATCGGGAGAGTCGGAATGGGTTTCATGTCGAATTGGCTTCGCATACACGGTGCGACATCGCAGTGGGTGCAGGCCGAGCTGGGTCTTCAGCCGGTGGGGGCGCGGAGTGCCCGCCCGGACGGGCCACTGGCCTGCGTCTCCTACGAGGACGGCTGTCTGCTCGTGCAGGATTCCGCGTCGGATCCGGTCGAAGACACTTTCGATCTCGCGAAGCTGTCGGTCGGATGCACGGTGGTCGGCGTGGGGGAGGTGGACGGCGCCGGAGGTGCGGAGGTGGTCGTTTGGTGGAACGGCCGGAAGCTGTGGGGCATCGAGGCCTCCGGGGATGAGGACGGTCCAGAGCTGGACGGCGATGTTCCCGCGTCGGTGCTCGATGCGGTGGAACGCGATGCGCGGTCGGGCCTGGAGGACGAGGACGACGGAGACCCCGACTACTTCAACGCGATTCTGCACCTGGCCACCCAGATGACCGGGTACAGCTGTGGATATGGGATCGATCACCCGGATGAGGAGCCGTTCGAGATGCTCCAGCCCGCCGGCGAAGCCGCCGTATGGGAAAGGTTCCCTTTCGCACTCGCGGAAGCGATGGTGAACAGGGGACTGCGGGGGAAGCCGTCGCAGAGCGAAGACGGCTATGCGTTCACCGCCGAAACCGATGTGCCCGGGATGAGTGTTGTGGTGCGGATCGGCATGAACCACGGCAGGTTCGGCGGCATTGAGATCAGAGGCAGTGTGTCGTTGTGGTCCGCGGGGGTGGCCGAATTGCTGCCCACGCTCGAGGGAACCGACTCCGCGCAAGGTAATTCCCTGCGAGATCCCGGCGAGTGCGCTCGGTCGCCCTTCCACCGGGATGGGCGATCCGCTTATGCCGATACCCATGTCATGTGGGACTCCGACGGCATAGCCGGTGGCGTGCAGTGGGTGTGCGACCACCTCGACGGACGGATCGCGAGCTGGCTCGCCGAGCATTCGAGCCTCGACAGGCTGATCGAGGCCGCGAAATCCGCGAACTCCGACAGCGGGTGGAGGCCGTCGGGGCCGAGCGTGGAGATGAACCCGACGATCGTACTCTGCATACTCAACCATCGTTATGCGGAGGCCGCCGACTTGATGGCGGGTGCGCTCGAGCAGTCGCAGGATCGACCGAGGGCCCACGGCCGGGCCGTGTCCATCGACAACGGCCTCGCAGAGCGCTGCCCCGAGTACGCCGCCGCTCGATCACTGTGATCCCGCGTCCTGTGTCGCGCCCATGAAGGCGATGCGACACAGGATGTCCTGTTCAGAGGCGGTATTCACGCAGCAGGCCCTTGCTGATGATCGTTTTCTGGATCTCGCTGGTGCCTTCGCCGATGAGCAGGAACGGGGCCTCGCGCATGAGGCGCTCGATCTCGGCTTCCTTGGAGTAGCCGAAGCCGCCGTGGATGCGGAAGGCGTCCTGGGTGACCTCGGCGCAGTATTCGCTGGCGATGAGTTTGGCCATGCCCGCGACGACGTCGTTGCGTTCGCCGGAATCCTTGGCGCGGGCGGCGTTGACCATCATCAGGTGCGCGGCTTCGACTTTGGTCGCCATTTCGGCGAGCTTGAAGGCGATGGCCTGGTGTTCGGCGATCGGTTTGCCGAAGGTGGAGCGCTGCTGGGCGTACTCGATGGCCAGTTCGAAGGCGCGCACGGCGATGCCGCAGGCGCGGGCGGCGACATTGACGCGGCCGACCTCGATGCCGTCCATCATGTGCGCGAAGCCCTTGCCGGGCACGCCGCCGAGGATGGCGTCGGCGCCGACCCGGAAGCCGTCGAAGAGAGCCTCGGTGGTGTCGACGCCCTTGTAGCCCATCTTGTCGATCTTGCCGGGGATAGTGAGGCCGGGCAGGACCTCGCCGGTGCCCTCCGGCTTGTCGATCAGGAAGGTGGTGAGGTATTTGTGCGGCTTGTCCTCTCCCACATCGGTTTTCACCAGCACGGCGGTGAGATTGGACGTGGCGCCGTTGGTGAGCCACATCTTGGCGCCGTCGATGGTGTAGCCGTCGCCGGTGCGGGTGGCGCGGGTCTTGATGGCGGCGACGTCGGATCCGAGATCGGGTTCGGACATGGAGAACGACCCGCGGATCTCGCCGGTGGCCATCTTCGGCAGGTAGTGCGCCTTCTGGGCCTCGGTGCCGTGCCGGGAGATCATGTGCGCGACGATGAAATGGGTGTTGATCACGCCGGACACGCTCATCCAGCCGCGGGCGATCTCCTCGACCACCAGGGCGTAGGTGAGCAGGGATTCGCCGAGGCCGCCGTACTCCTCGCCGATCGTGATGCCGAACAGGCCGATCTCCTTCATCCGCTCGACGATGTCGGCGGGATAGGTGTCGGAGTGTTCGAGCTTCTGCGCGTTCGGGATGATCTCGCGATCCACGAACGCCCGTACGGTAGCCAGGATTTCGGTCTGGACGTCGGTGAGCCCGGCGGTGCGGGCCAGGCGGGTCACGCGCGGACCTTCTCGACGATGGCGGCCAGGCCCTGACCGCCGCCGATGCACATGGTGACCAGGCCGTAGCGGGCATCGCGGCGCTGCATCTCCCTGGTCATGGTGGCGATCATCCTGGTGCCGGTGGCCCCGACCGGATGGCCCAGCGAGATGCCGGAGCCGTGCACGTTGAGACGTTCGAAATCGCTTCGGGTGAAACCCCATTCGCGGGTGCAGGCGAGCACCTGGGCGGCGAAGGCCTCGTTGAGTTCGATCAGATCGATGTCGGCGAGCTTCAGATTCGCGCGGTCGAGGGCGGCCTGAGTGGCCGGGACCGGGCCGATACCCATGATCTTGGGCGCCACGCCCGCCACGCCCCAGGACACCAGGCGCGCGATCGGGCGCAAGCCCAGTTCGTCGGCGCGTTCGGGGTGAGTGACCACGCACAGGGCGGCGGCGTCGTTCTGGCCGCTCGAATTCCCGGCGGTGACAGTGGCGTCTGGGTCCGTCGCAGCGAGCACCGGCTTCAGCGTCGCCAGCTTCTCCAGGGTGGAGTCCGCGCGCGGGTGCTCGTCGGTGTCGACTACGGTCTCCCCGCGCTTGGACCGCACCGTCACCGGCACGATCTCCTCGGCGAACACACCCGAGTTCTGGGCGGCGACCGCGCGCTGATGCGAGGTGACGGCCAGCTCGTCCTGTTCGGTGCGGCCGATGTTGTATTCGCGGCGCAGATTCTCGGCGGTCTCGAGCATGCCGCCCGCCACCGGGTGATCCCGGCCGCCCGCGGTGATCCGGCCGCGGACCAGCCCGTCGTGCAGGCTCACGGACGGGCCTTTGACACCGAACCGCAAGTCGGTGGCGTAGAAGACGACATTGCTCATGCTCTCCACGCCGCCGGCCACGATCACGTCGTTCACGCCGGTGGCGATCTGCATGCCCGCCTGCAAGACGGCCTGCAGGCCCGACCCGCAGCGGCGGTCGACCTGCATGCCGGGCACGGTCACCGGCAGCCCCGCGTCGAGCGCCACCACGCGACCGATGGCGGGGGCCTCGCTGTTGGGGTAGCAGTTGCCGAGGATGACGTCCTCGACCGCGCCCGGGGCCAGGCCGGTGCGCTCGAGCAGGCCGCGCAGCACGGTCTCGCCCAGGTCGGCGGCCGACAGACTCGCCAGGGAGCCGCCGAAACGGCCGATCGGGCTGCGAACCGGTTCGCAGATCACCGCCGCACGCATCACATGAACCTTCCGCCGGTGACCTCGAGAACGGCACCGGTCATATACGAGGACAGGTCGGAGGCCAGGAAGAGCACCACGTTGGCGACTTCGTCCGGCTCGCCCGCACGGCCCAGCGGGATCT
This sequence comes from Nocardia higoensis, assembly GCF_015477835.1. Lineage (NCBI taxonomy): Bacteria > Bacillati > Actinomycetota > Actinomycetes > Mycobacteriales > Nocardiaceae > Nocardia > Nocardia higoensis. The sequence continues at coordinate 63,798 of NZ_JADLQN010000002.1, forward strand.
CGGCCATCTTCTGGTCCCACACCTTCTGGGGCATGGCCTCGGTCATCGCGGTGCGGATCAGGCCGGGTTGCACGGCGTTGATCCGCACATTCTTGAACGCGACCTCCTTGGCCGCGGCCTTGGTGAGACCGACGATGCCCGCCTTGGCGGCCGAGTAGTTGGTCTGGCCGGGCAGGCCGATCTTGCCCGAGAGCGAGGAGATGTTGACGATGGCGCCGCGGCCGTGCTCACGCATCCGGTCGGCGGCCGCGCGGGTGCCGTTCCAGGTGCCCTTGAGGTGCACGGCGATGACGGCGTCGAAATCGTCCTCGGTCATCTTGCGCATGGTGGCGTCGCGAGTCAGGCCCGCGTTGTTGACGAACACACCCAGCGGGCCGAACCGCTCGGCTGTCTCGATCAGCGCCTGGATCTGCCCGGCGTCGCGGACATCGCAATGCGCGTAGGCGGCCACCGATTCGCCGCCGAGTTCGGCGACGGCCGCCGCGCCCGCCTCGTCGTTGATGTCGCCGAGGGCGACCTTGGCGCCCTCGGCGACGAAGCGGCGTGCGATGTGCAGCCCGATTCCCTGGGCCGCACCGGTGACCACGGCCACCCGACCCTCCAGCAAGCCCATGTCAGCTCCGATCCGTTCGTATCTGCGGGCCGGCGTTGTGTGCACGGCCCCTGCCGGTCGTCCCGCGCGCGGAACGCGCGGCGGGCGGACGTTGTGTCTGCGCGTGACTCTGTGCGGATGCCATCGCGCGACTTCGCCGGGACGCCATCGCCGCGCCCCGGCACCAGATCTCGGCCCGACCCCGGCGAGCAGGAGTCACTGCACGACTCCCTCGGCGCGCAGGCGATCGATCTCCTCCGGCGTGCTGCCGAGTTCGGCCAGCACCGCGTCGGTCTGTTCGCCCAGCGCGGGCACCGGGTCCATGCGCATCTCCACGTCGGAGAACGTCATCGGCGGCAGCACCGCGCGGATCGGACCCGCCTCGGTGCCCACCTCGCGCCAGCGGTCGCGCGCGGACAGTTGCGGGTGCGCGATCAAGCCCTTCATGTCGTTGAGCTGGGCGGCGGGGATGCCGAACTTCGCCAGCAGTCCGTCGAGATCTCCGGTGGTGAAACGGCGGGTCTGCTCGGCGACGGCGGCGTCGACCTCCGTGCGGTGGCGGACCCGGTCGATATTGGTGACGAAACGCGGGTCGTCGGCCAGCTCGGGGACGCCGAACACGTCGGTGACCAGGACGCGCCAGCCGCGGTCGTTCTGGACGCCGATGAGGATCTGCCCGTCGGCGGTGGGATAGGCGTCGTAGGGGGCGATCGCGGCGTGCGACAGGCCCATGCGCCGGATCTGCGTGTCCTGGTACATCTGCATGTACATGGAGTGCCCGAGCCATTCGACGGTGGCGTCGAACATGGCGATCTCGATGGTGGCGCCCGTGCCGGTGCGTTCCCGGCGGAACAGCGCGGCCTGGATCGAGGACAGCGCGTAGAGGCCGGAAGCGATATCGGCCGAGGGCACACCGGTTTTGGTCGCGGTCTCGGGGGTGCCGGTGATCGAGCAGAGACCGGTCTCGGCCTGGATGAGCATGTCGTAGGCCTTGCGGTCGCGGTACGGGCCGTCGGTGCCGTAGCCGCTCATGTCGACCACGATCAGGCCGGGCTGCTCGCGGCGCAGCTCGTCGGCGCCGAAGCCCAGCCGCGCGGCGGCGCCGGGAGCGAGGTTCTGGATGAACACGTCGGCGCGGGAGATCAACTCGCGCAGCAATTTCCGGCCGCGGTCGTCCTCGAGGTCGATGGCGACGGATTCCTTGCCGCGGTTGAGCCAGACGAAATGCGAGGCCAAGCCGTGCACGGCGGCGTCGTAGTTGCGAGCGAAATCGCCTTCGCCGACGCGTTCCACCTTGATGACTCTGGCGCCGAAATCGGCCAGGTGGCGGCTGGCCATCGGCGCGGCGACGGCGTGTTCGAGGCTGACGACGGTCACCCCCGCGAGTGGCAGTTCGCCCGAATCCGTTGCCGCGCCGGAGTGGCCGGTATCAGCGCTGTCCACCGGTCGCCTCCCGCTTGGCCTGCTTCACCAGCCGGCCGCCGATGATGAGCCGCTGGATCTCGCTGGTGCCCTCGTAGAGGCGCAGCAGGCGAACATCGCGGTAGATGCGCTCGACGGCGACGTCGCGCATGTAGCCGGTGCCGCCGTGGATCTGCACCGCCAGATCGGTGACCTGGCCGACCATCTCGGTGCAGTACAGCTTGGCCGCCGACGGGCCCACGCGGCGGTCCTCGCCGGAGACGTAGCGGGCGGCGACATCGCGCACCAGCGCGCGACCGGCCAGCACGCCGGTGTACTGGTCGGCGATCATGGCCTGAACCAGCTGGAAATCGCCGATCGCGGAGCCACCCTGGGTGGCGGTGGCGGCGTAGGCGACGGATTCGTCCAGGGCGCGCTGTGCGGCGCCGACCGCGAGCGCGGCGATGTGCACTCGGCCGCGGGTCAGCGACACCATGGCGGCCCGGTAACCGACGTCCTCGCTGCCGCCCACCAGCCCCGCGTTCGGCACACGCACGCCGGAGAACCGCACGTCGGAGGTCCAGGCGCCCTCTTGGCCCATCTTGCGGTCCTTGACGCCGACCTCGAGGCCCGGGGTGTCGGCGGGGACCAGGAAGACCGCGATGCCGGGCCCGTCGGCGTCGGCGGCGCGGGTGCGGGCGAATACGACGAACAGGTCGGCCGAAGGGGCGTTGGTGATGAAGCGCTTCTCGCCGTCGATCACCCAATCATCGCCGTCCCGAACGGCCTTGGTACGCAGCCCGGCCGGGTTGGAGCCCGCGCCCGGTTCGGTGAGGGCGAAGGAGGCCACCACCTCGCCGGAGGCGATGCGCTCGAGCCAGGTCTGCTTCTGCTCCTCGGTGCCGTAGTTGACCAGTACCTGCCCGGCGATGCCGTTGTTGGTGCCGAACATCGAGCGGAACGCCAGGGTGGTGTAGCCGAACTCCATGGCCAGCTCGACATCCTGAGCGAGGTTCAGGCCGAGGCCGCCCCACTCCTGCGGGATCGCGTAGCCGAACAGCCCCATGTCGGCGGCGGCGCGGCGGATGTCGTCGGGGATGCGGTCGGTGTCGGCGATCTGCTGTTCACGCGGCACCACCGCCTCACGGACGAAGGCCCGGGTCTGGGCCAGGATGTCGGCGAAGTCCTGGTCGGACACCTGCGACACCAGGGTGGCCTGGTCGGCGGCCATCGAATGCTCCTCTGCTGGAAAAGGGTTCGCCGTCAGCGCGGATCGCGGATCAGCTTCTTGTTGGCGAACTCCGCGATGCCGTAGTGCGAGAGCTCGCGGCCCACGCCCGAGCGCTTCACCCCGCCGAACGGCAGGTCGGGAGCCGAGCGGCTGGTGCCGTTGATCCACACCATGCCGGTGTCCAAGCGGTCGGCGACCTCGGCCGCGAGCTGCTCGTCGGCGCTGAACACCGCGGCGGCCAGGCCGTAGGGCGAGTCGTTGGCCAGTTCCACCGCCGCGTCCACCGACGGCACCCGGTAGACCACCGCGACCGGGCCGAACAGTTCTTCCCGGTAGGCGGGCATGTCGGGGGTGACGTCGGTGAGCACGGTCGCCTCGTAGTACGCGCCTGGTCCCGCCACGGGCCGCCCGCCGGTGGCCACGGTCGCGCCCCGCGCGACCGCGTCGTCCACCTGGCGGGCGAGATCGTCGCGCGCGCGCCGGGAGGACAGCGGGCCGAAGGTCGTGGCGGGGTCTTTCGGATCTCCGGGCCGCTGGTCCCGCATAGCGGCGACGAACGCGTCGAGGAATTTCTCGTAGATCTCGTCGAGCACGATGAAGCGCTTGGAGGCGGTGCACGCCTGACCGGCATTGCCCATCCGGTTGCCCACCGCCGCGGCCACCGTCTGCTCCAGCGCGGCGTCGTCGAGCACCAGGAACGGATCGGAGCCGCCGAGTTCGAGCACGTACTTCTTCAGGTGCCTGCCCGCGACCTCCGCGACCGCCGCGCCCGCGCGCTCGGAACCGGTCAGCGACACGCCCTGCACCCGGGGGTCGGCGATGATCCGGGCGACCTGCTCGTTGCTCGCGAACAGATTGCGGTACACCGACTCCGGCGCCCCCGCCTCGGCGAACACCTCCGCGATCGCCAGTGCGGACTGCGGGCATATCTGGGCATGCTTGAGCAGGATCGTGTTGCCCAGCACCAGGTTCGGCGCGGCGAAGCGAGCCACCTGATAGTAGGGGTAGTTCCACGGCATGATCCCCAACAGCGGGCCGATCGGCTCGGTGCGCACCACGGCGGTGCCGGTCCCGGAGATGGTCAGCGGCTCGTCGGCCAGGAAGGCCTCGGCGTTGTCGGCGTAGTACTCGTAGATGGCGGCGCTGAGCGCGACCTCGCCGCGGGCCTGGCTGATCGGCTTGCCCATCTCCAGGGTCGGCCAGGCGGCCAGCTCCTCGGACTTGTCTCGGTAGAGCCGGGCGACCCGGCGCAGCAGTGCCGCGCGCTCGGTGCGGGGGACGCGCCGCCAGTCGTCGAAGGCTGCCTTCGACGCGGCGAGGGCGTCGTCGATATCGGCGTCGGCGGCCTCGGGGAACCGGGCGAGCACCTCGCCGGTCGTCGGATCGGTGGTGGCGTAGTCGCTCATAGCTGTGCCCTCTTCTCGATGGCGTACTGCTCGTCGGCCGGTTTCGCGTCGGCCGGTTTCGCGGTGGCCGGTTTCGCGGTGGCCGATTGCGCGGTGGCCGACTTCAGGGTGACCGATGTGTGGGTGGCCGACTCGCTCACAGCCGACTCGCGGGTGGCCGACTGCGGGATGACGGATTCGTGAGTGGCCGATTTCTCGGGAGCCGGGCGCCCGGCGATCGTGGCCCTGTCGTTCATCGGGACGACGCTCCGAGATGTCCGCCGTCGATCAGCGCCTCGATCTCCTCGTCGGGCGCACCGAGCAGATCGCGCACGACCGCCGCGCCGTCGGCGCCGAGCGCGGGCGCGGGGCCGGTCGACAGATGCCTGCCGTCGAAGGTCGCGGGCAGGCCCGCCGCCAGATAGGTACCGATGCGCGGCTGCTCCAGGGGACTGAACAGCGGATTGGCGGCGAGTTCGCCGCTCGCGACGATGTCGGCGAAGCCGCGGTAGCGGTCGAACAACACCGAAGTGCCCGACAGCGCGGCCTCCACCTCGGCGGCGGTGTGCTCTGCGAACCAGGTGGCGAACACCGCGTCCAGCAGCTCGCGGTAGCGGTAGCGGTCCGCGTCGGCCGAGAAGTCCACGCCGAGTGTGGATTCCAACGCCGCGACGACCTCGGTGCGGCCGGTGACCCGCACCAGATCGCGCATGTGCCGCGGTGTCAGGGCGACGACCATGAAACGTGTGCCGTCGCCGGTGCGGAAGTCCTTGCCGTAGGTGCCGTAGACGGCGTTGCCGGTGGCCTCGCGCTCGACGCCGTTGATCTGCACCTCGGTCAGGTAGCTCAGATGCCCGGCCACGGCGAGTGCGACATCCGACAGCGGCAGGTCGACGGCCGACCCCCGCCCGGTCGCTTCGCGCTTGCGTACCGCCGCCGCGATGGCCAGCGCCGCGTACAGGCCGCAGGCCACATCCCAGGCGGGCAGCACGTGATTGGCCGGGCCGTCATGGCTGGGCGAGCCGGTGATGAGCGGGAATCCGGTGGCGGCGTTGACGGTGTAGTCCACCGCCGCGCTGCCGTCGCGCTTGCCGAGAATTTGCACCGTGATGACATCGTGGCGCAGCGCGCTCAGCGTCTCGTGGCTCATCCAGCCCCGGCCGCCGGCATTGGTGACCAGGATGCCGCCGCCCTCGCCCGGCGCCGTGATCAGCCGTCGCACCAGCTCCCGGCCTTCGGGACTGCGCAGATCACAGGTGACCGAGCGCTTTCCGCGATTGAGCCCCGCCCAGTAGATGCTCTCGCCCGCCTCGGTCACCGGCCAGCGGTTCTTGTCGCCCGCCCCGCCGATCGGGTCGACACGGATGACCTCCGCACCGAGCTGGGAGAGAGTCAGCCCGCACAGGGGTGCGGCGACGAAGCTCGACACCTCGACTACCCGCAGCCCGGCCAAGGGGCGCGAGTCGTTCGTCGTGCCGGGGCCTTCGGGCATGTGCGGGGGGCCTGCGTGGTGATGCTGTGCTGCCGCCTCCGGCCCCTGAGCGCTCACGCCAGCAACCCCGTGAATCGCCAATCCAGTACCGGTCGTGGCGAATCGGGCTCGGAGTCCGGCCGGGGACGGGCGTGGACGATCGAGCGCAGGAGCACGGCGTGACCGTCGCCGCAGGGCTCGGCGGACTCGACGTGCAGTTCGCTGGCGAGGGTGTCGTTCTCGCGTACCGGTCCGGTGTGGTCGCAGGACTGCCAGCCCAGGACGGTCACCAGGGCGGGCAGCGCGCGGGTGGCTTGGGCGAAGGCGAGGCCGATGGTGTGGCCGCCGTAGACCAGGCGACCTGCCTCGCCGGAGCGCTCGTCGTGGTGCACGGCGGCGATGTTCAGGGTGAGCCGCGCCAATTCGGGTGCGCTGGTGACCACGTCGGCGCTGCTGTGGAAAACCGTCCCGACGAGGCCGGGGGAGAAGTGGGGGCCGGGCACCCGAGCGCGGTAGGCGCCGAGATCCCAGCCTTCGACGGCTCGCGGATCACTGCTCGCCGGATCGCCCGCGGGCTCACCGGTGGCGGTGCCGTCGATGGCGATGCCGATGGTCGAGAGGTCGTCGGCGCGGCGAACGCGGTCGGCGGAGGGAGACGGACTCGACGGGAGCATGGCGCAGCGGTGGAAATCCAGGACCACGCGGTCGTGCTGGTCGACGGTCGTGATGCGCAGCGCGGCCAGGCCGGTGGGCGCGCGGCCGGGCTTGGCGGAGTTCTCGCGCAGGCCGACCACCTCGGTGCGGGTGGAGAGGGTGTCGCCCAGGACGGGGAAGCGGTGGAAGCGCAGGCCGCGGTAGAAGAGGTTGGCCTTGACGTGGTGGGTGACCAGTGTCGACTGGCCGATGGCGATGTCCCAGACCAGGCCGGGATGGGCCAGGGGGGCGGGGGAGCCGATGACCGACTCGCCGAGGTGCGCGTCGAGGGGCAGGCGCAGCCGGTCGCCGAGGATCGCCTGATGAGAGGCGGCGAGCCCGCTGGTCAGAGTGACCGCGGGAGCGGTGTCGAACGTGGCGCCGGGCTCGAGCTCGTCGAAAAACGGTCCACCGACGAACGTCTCGCGTCGGTTCACAGCGTGGTCCACCTCGATCCCGGTCGCCGGCGATGCCGGAACGAGCACCGGCCGTCCGGCGCTGCCCGGAATATTGGCAGCGCGACAACATTCATGTCAAGACCAATGTGCGGCTATGCTACCGATATGGCCGCTATTTGGCCGTACAAATACACCGAAACGCAGGCGGAGATGACCGAGCTGAACGACGAAGAGTCCTACCTGGTCGAGACCGTACGGACGTTCATCGACCGCGAGGTGCGCCCGCACGTGCGCGAGATGGAGCGCGCCGACGCCTATCCCGAGAAGTGGATCGAGCAGATGAAGCAGATCGGGATCTACGGTCTGGCGATCCCGGAGGAGTACGGCGGTTCGCCGGTCTCCATGCCCTGCTACGCGCGCGTCACCGAGGAGCTGGCCCGCGGCTGGATGAGCCTGGCCGGAGCCATGGGCGGGCACACCGTGGTCGCCAAGCTGCTCACGATGTTCGGCACCGAGGAACAGAAGCGCCGCTACCTGCCGAGGATGGCCACCGGCGAGATGCGCGCGACCATGGCGCTGACCGAGCCCTCCGGCGGCTCGGACCTGCAGGCGCTGACCACCCACGCCCGTGCCGACGGCGACGATCTGGTGATCAACGGCGCCAAGATGTGGATCAGCAACGCCCGCCGCTCCGGGCTGATCGCGCTGCTGTGCAAAACCGATCCGGACGCCTCGCCCCGGCACGCGGGCATCTCCGTGGTGCTGTGCGAACACGGCCCCGGCCTGGAGGTCTCGCGGGATCTGCCCAAGCTCGGATACAAGGGTGTCGAGTCCTGTGAGCTGGCGTTCACCGACTATCGCGTGCCCGCGACCGCGGTTCTCGGCGGCGTGCCGGGCAAGGGTTTCGCGCAGATGATGAAGGGCCTGGAAGTGGGTCGCATCCAGGTCGCCTGCCGGGCGCTCGGCGTCGCCGCGGCCGCGCTCGCGGATTCCCTCGCCTACGCGCAGCAGCGCGAGAGTTTCGGCAAGCCGATCTGGAAGCACCAGTCGATCGGCAACTACCTGGCCGACATGGCGACCAAGCTGACCGCCGCCCGGCTGCTGGCCTGGCACGCCGCCGAGAAGTACGACGCGGGCGAGCGCTGCGACATGGAAGCGGGCATGGCCAAGCTGTACGCCTCGGAGATCGCGATGGAGGGCGCGTTGTCGGCCGTGCGCATCCACGGCGGCTACGGTTACTCGACCGAGTACGACGTGGAACGCTATTTCCGCGACGCGCCGCTGATGATCGTGGGGGAAGGCACCAACGAGATCCAGCGCAATGTCATCGCGGCTCAGCTCGTCGCGCGCGGCGGGCTGTAGTCGCGCGGCGGGCTGTCGTCGCGCGCGGCGGGCTCGTCATGAGCCGGACACGCCGGAAACAGCCGGAACGGGAACGGGAGAGCACGGAGCACGATGGCCGCACGGGATTCGGAACCGGCGCACCAGGTGGTGTCGCGGGAGTTGCGCGCGGGCATCGCCGCCGGGAGCTACCGGGGCGGGGTGAAGCTGCCCACCGAAGCCGAACTCGCCCAACGCTATCGGGTCAGCAGGCAGACTGTGCGCCGCGCCTTCCAGGACCTCGTCGCCGACGGCACCGTCTACCGCGTCCCGGGCCGGGGAACCTTCGTGACCGAGTCCGACGGGCGCTACCTGCGCCATCACGGCTCGATCGAGGACCTGATGAACCTGTCCTCGGACACCACGATGGAGGTGCTCAGCCCGCTGCAGCGCCGCGTCGACATCGACGCCGCCAGCAGGCTGCGCTTGGACACCGACGTGGTGTACACGGTGGTCTTCCGGCGCATCCACGAAGGCGTGCCGTTCGTGCTGACCACCGTCCACCTGCCCGAGCACATCGCCCGGCCGCTGATCGACGCCCCGGAACTCGGCGCGGGCGCGTCGAGCGCGCACACCGTCATCGGTTTGCTGGAACCGCGCCTGGACAGCCCGATCGTGGAAGCCGCGCAGTCGATCACGGTCGCGCCCGCCACCGCTGAGATCGCGCGCGGGCTCGGCTGCGAAGCGGGACATGCGATGCTGCGGGTCGACCGGCTGTACTCGGACGCGACCGGTCAGGTGATCGACCTGTCCATCAGCTATTTCCTGCCCGAGCACTACACCTACCGGGTCACGCTGCGCCGCAGCACACTCTGAGTCGATCCGATGCCGACCGGCGGCCGAGCTCGCTTCCGATACACCGATGGGTCGGGTGAGCAGCCGGTCTCCGTAAGGGTTGTCGGTCGCGTGGACCGCCCGAGCGAACAGCGCCCTCTGGTGCAAGAGGGGGCGGGTCAGCGTATTCCGGAGGTGATGAGCGGGGCGATCACGCGGCGGGCCAGATCGCGGGCGACATCGTCGTCGGCGAGGTCGTAGCCGGGGGCGGGCAGCAGCAGGTAGCCCATGGTGAGCCGGATGATCGCGTCGGCCTGCAGGTCGGGGTTGCCGGGCGGCAAAGTCCCTTCCTCCTGACCCGCACGGATGCGGGCGGAGATGAAGCGGTGGCCGATGTCGATCGGCGCGGGGTCGCCGGCGGACAGGATCGCGAGCATTTCGGCATTGCGTTCGGGGTCGTGGCTGTCGGCGAGCAATCGGTCGCGCAACCGCAGGCAGGCGACGAAGGCTTCGGCGATGCGGTCGGCCGGGTCGATGACGGTGAGGAAGGTCGTGGTGATCTCGGCCAGGAAAGTGCGCAGAGTGTGCGCGACCGCCGCCTCGAACAGCGCGTCCTTGCCGCCGTAGCGGCGGAACAGGGTGGCGCGGCTGACCCCGGTGCGGGCGGCGATGTCGTCCATGGTTGCCGCCTGGGTGCCGCGCTCGGTGAGCACCCGCAGCGTCGCCTCGTAGATGTTCGAGACGTCGGGACCTGCCGTGGAGTGTGCGACGACCTTGGCGACCGCGCGGCCGAACAAACTGGTCAGCGGTGCGGAGGGGCGAGGCATTCGGCCATTGTCGCATCTGAGACTTACATGCTACTAATAGTCTCATGAGTGAGGGAGTGACCGGGCGGGCGACGCCTGTGACGGCCGACGTGGAGCCCGCGCCTCTCGGCCCCGATTCGGTGGCCTGGTCGGTGTTCGGTGATCTGACATTCGTGCTCGGCGCCTCGCGCCGGCTGCTCATCGACGTGGGCCACCCGATCGTGGCCGCGGGCGTGAGCGAGTTCTCGGTGTTCGATTCCGACCCGTACGGCCGTGCCGACCGGACGCTGAACATGATCATGGGCGTGGTCTACGGCCAGGAGCAGGCGCTGGCCACCGCCGCGCGACTGCGGGAGCTGCACAAGCACTTCAAGGGGCAGCACGCCGACGGCACGCGCTGGAGCGCGCTGAACCCGGAGGCATTCCACTGGGTGCACGCCAGCCTCGTGCACGGCGTCTACACCCAGCAGAAGCTGCTCGGGCGCGGCTGGAAGCCCGGCGAAGTCGAGCAGTTCTACCAGGAGATGCGCCGGGTCGGCCGGATGTACGGCGTGCGCGAGCAGGACATGCCCGTGGACTGGGACAGCTTCTGCGCGTGGTTCGACGAGATGGCCGCCACCAAGCTGGAACGCTCCGAGGTCAGCGACCGGGTGCTCGCCGTGGTCGCCGGGCCCAAGCCACCGCCGATGATCCCGGTGCTGCGGATCCCGGTCGTGTGGAACTACACCGTGCGTCCGATCGCGGGCGCGACCTTGACCCTGATCACCGGCGGGCTGTTGCCGCCGCATCTGCGCGAACTGTTCGGGGTGCCGTGGTCGCGCGGCCGCGAGATCGCCTTCGGCGCGCTGGCGGCGATCTCCCGCACCGTACTGCCCCGGCTGCCTCGGGTCGTGCGGATGGTGCCGCCCGCTCGGCAGGCGCTACGGCGGGCGCGGTGACGCCGCCGCGGAGCGGCCCGGTGGCACAGACGCGGCGCGGCCCGGTCGAGGTGACCGAAGTCCGCGGTGCGGACGGTACCCGGCTGTACGCCGAGATCCACGGCCGCGCCGACGCGCCGACGATCGTGCTCACCCACGGCGTCCTGTGCGATCTGGCCTTCTGGCGCAAGCAGATCGCCGACCTCGGCGAGGAGTTCCGGGTCGTCGCCTTCGACCATCGCGGGCACGGTCTCAGCGACCAGCCCGCCCGCGGCAGCTACACCCTGGATCATCTGGCCGACGATCTGCACGCGGTGCTCACGACCACGGTCCCTGCGGGCGAACAGGCGGTGCTGGCCGGTCACTCATTGGGCGGCATCGCTGTGATGGCCTGGGCCGCAAGGTATCCCGAAGACATCGCGCAGCGGGTGCGCGCGGCCGCGCTGGTGAACACCACGCCCGGGGAGATCCTCGACAATGTGCACTTCCTGCGAGGCCCGCAACGGCTGCTCGGCGCCCGCAGACGGCTGGCCATGACGGTGGCGCCGCTCGCCGGAATTCCCCTGCCGCGCAGGATGCCGGTGCGCAGGCGGCTGCTGTCGCACGTCGCGCTGGGATCGGGGGCCGTGGGACCGGGGACAGCGGCGGGCGCGGCCCGCGAACTGGATCGGATGATCGGTGCCACCTCACCGCGCGGACGCGGCGGGTACGGCGGAATGCTGGTCAACATGGTGACCACCGTCGACCCGAGTTCGCTCGATGTCCCCACGCTGGTGATCGCCGGGCGCAAGGACAGGATCGCGCCGCCGGCGCGCTCGGAGTTCATCGCCGCTCGCCTGCCGCAGCTGATCGAATTGCGCGAGTACGACACCGGACACTGCGGTCCGCTGGAGTGCGCGGACGAGGTCACCGCGGCCCTGCGCGCGCTGGGCCGGGGGGAGCTGGGACAGCTCGGGCAGGCGTCGGCCTGATCGAAAACCGTCATCGCGATCGGCGCGGTGGGCGACACTGGTGGAAGGGGAGCAACGGAGCCGCCGCGCGGCGCGCGGACGGACCGAGGGGAGGAACAGGGAATAACACCCTGTGGCGCGGAAGCCCGTAAGCGATCGGGTCTTCCGGTGTGGGGGTACTGAACGAGGAGAACGATGTTCCGAGGACGAGACAACGATGTCACGGTCCGCCGGACCCGGGGGTGGCGCGCTGTCACCACCCGTGCGGGTTCGGCCCTGGCGGCGGTGGCCCTGCTGGTCACCGGTTCGGCGGTCGGCACCGCCGAACCCCCACCGGGGTTCGACGAATTCACCGGGGTCTGGCCGACCGCGGTCGACCAGGCGAACTGCCGCCCCGGCGACCAGGTGGAGACCGGGCTGCAGGGCGAGGTGCCGCTCGAAGACCGCAGGTCCCGGCGCAGCACGGCAGGCTACAACTGCAATATCGACCTGGTCGGGCAGTACCAGGGCCTCGGCGCCGGACCGGTGAGCCCGACCTACGAGAACTGCGCCTACATCGCCTCGACCTTCCCGACCAACCTGTTCGGCCCCGACGCGGGCGTGCACGTCGTCGACGTCAGCGATCCGGTCAACCCGGTCCGCACCGCGGTGCTCACCGAACCGGCCATGGTCGGCGGCACCTGGGAGTCGATGAAGGTGCACGAGGGTCGCGGCCTGCTCGTGGCCACCGGTGTCGGGATGATCGTCGGCGCGGGGTACATGTCGATCTACGACATCTCCCAGGACTGCGCACATCCCCGGCTGCTGAACACCACGACCGGATCCATGCTGAACATGCCGATCCCGATCACCACCCACGAGGGTGACTTCTCCCCGGACGGCAACACCTACTGGGCCTCGGGCGTCGCGCCGGGCTACGTCAGCGCCGTCGATATCAGCGATCCCACCCAGCCGATGGTGGTCTGGGGCGGGCTCACCGGCGTCGAGGCGCACGGCATGGGCTTCACCCCCGACGGCAACACCATGTACCTGGCGAATCTGGGCGGCCTGACGATCATCGACGTCTCGGCCGTGCAGAACCGGGTGCCGCGCACCGTGATCGGGCACCCGCTGCCGCACATCGGCCAGAAGTTCTGGACCGACGGCTTCATCAACCAGCACAGCATCTACGCCACCTACGCCGGCGAACCGCACCTGTTCACCGTCGACGAGGGCGGTTCGGGCGGCGTGAAGCTGTTCGACATCGCCGACCGGGCGAACCCGAAATGGCGCACCAGCGCCAAGCTGGAGATCAATCTGCCCCAGCACCAGGACCGCTGGACCTCCAGCTCGGCGGGCAACGGCGCGTTCGGCTATGACGCGCACTATTGCCGACTGGATCGGCCCGACGATCCGCGGTTGATGGCGTGCAGTTGGATCCAGTCCGGCATCCGGGTGTTCGACGTGCGCGACCCGGACCACTTCAAGGAAGTCGCCTACTACAACCCGCCCGCTCAGACCGGCAGGAATCTGCAGTTGCCGAACTCGCTGCACGCGGTCCTCGGGTCGATCATCGGCCCGCCGGTCATCGGCACCATCGCGCTGGCGCGCGCGGTGATCCAGGGGCAGACCTCGCTCAACGGCGTCGTCAACGACCAGAGCAGGCTGCTCGGCGGCGATCTGTCCGCCGACTGGTGTCTCTCGCCGCCGGAGTTCCACGACGACAAGCTCTACGTCGCGTGCATGGACAACGGGTTCATGGCGCTGCAGCTCGATCCGTCGGTGTTCCAGGCCTGATGAGCGCGGCGGACGGAACCGATGAGCGGCGGTCGTGGCGGGTGCGGGTCGCGGCGCTCGCGGCAGCGATGGTGTGCGTGGCTGCCGGAGTGCTGATCGGCTGGTTCGCTCGCGGCGACGGCGGCGCGGGAGCCTCGGGCGGCGAGCAGGTGATGCTCGCCGACGCCGATATCGCCTTCGCGCAACAGATGTCGGCGCATCATCAGCAGGCGCTGACCATGGTGGAGATGCTCGGCCCGGACGCCGCGCCCGAGGTGCGGGCCGCCGCCGAGCAGATCCGCATCTCGCAGTGGCGGGAGGTCGGCACGCTGACCGGCTGGCTCGAGCTGGTCGGCGCGCCCGTGCAGCCGACGGTGGAGCAGGGCGCGCACGACGGGCACGGTGGACACGGCGGTGACGGTGAGGCGGGGGCGGTCTCGGGGATGGCCGGGATGGCGTCCGACGAGGAGCTGACCCGCCTGTACCACGCGCCCGGACCGGCGCGGGAAGTGTTGTTCCTGCAGTTGATGATCCGGCACCACCAGGGTGGCGTGGACATGGCGGCGGCGGGGGCCCAGGCCACCGATTCGGCCGCCGTGCGGGCTAGGGCGCTGTCGATGCTCAACGGTCAGCAGCAGGAGATCTCGACGCTGTCGGTGCTGCTGAGTCAGCGCGGGGCGGAGGTGTTGGCGTACCCGTGAGGCGCTGGTTCGATCACCTGTTGAATCACTGATTGAAACGTGTTCTACTCAATGGGTGAGCCGAGCCGAGTCCGACACCCGTGAACGGCTGCTGTCGGCAGCCGAGCAGCTGCTGCTGGAGTCGGGATACGAGAAGGTCTCCATCCGGGCGGTGTGCACCGCGGCCGAGGTCAATCCGGCCGCGGTGCATTACCACTTCGGTTCCAAGGACGCGCTGGTCGTCGCGCTGTTGCAGAGCAGGCTCGCGCCGCTGTGGGAGTCGTCGATGGACGGCCTCGCGCAGCGATCGGCCACCGTGGCCGAGTGCGTGGCCGCGGTGATCGAACCGCTGGTGACCCTGGCGGACGACCCGATCGGGCGGCTGCACCTGCGGTTACTCACCCGGCTGGTGCAATCCCGCCGCGACATGGGCTGGTCGGCGCGCTGGTTCACCCTCGACCCCTTCGTCGAGCTGCTGCGCGCGCAGTGCCCGTGGGTGACCGAGCGCGAGGCGCGTGCGCGCTGGCTGCTCGCCTTCGAGCTGATTCTCGGCCGGTTCGGCGCCCCGCTCGCCGACGACCGCATCCTGTCCCCGCGCGCGGTCACGACATTGCGCGAATTCGTCACCGCGGGCCTGTGCACGCCCGCGGACCACTGATCCCCGCCGCTGCGGACCGATGATCACCGCCTCTGGAGAAACGATGAACCAGGTATTCACCCCCGCCCAGCTCGGGCCGATCACCTTGCGCAACAGGGTGATCAAGGCCGCCACCTTCGAAGGCCGCACCCCGGACGCGCTGGTCACCGACGATCTCATCGAATACCACCGCGCCCCCTCGCGCGGCGGCGTCGGCATGTCCACGGTGGCCTACTGCGCGGTCGCCCCGGAAGGCCGCACCGATCGCCACCAGATCTACATGCGCCCGGAAGCGGTGCCCGGCCTGCGGAAACTGACCGCCGCCATCCACGCCGAGGGCGCTGCCGCGAGCGCGCAGATCGGCCACGCCGGTCCGGTGGCGAATTCCGCGTCCAACCGTCTGCCCGCCCTGGCTCCCAGCGGATTCTTCAACCCGCTCGGCATGGCCCGGGCGCACAAGCCCGACGCGGCCGAATTGGCCAGGGTGGTGCGCGATTTCGCCGCCGCCGCGCGCACCGCCGAGGAAGCCGGTTTCGACGCCGTCGAGTTGCACTTCGGCCACAACTACCTGGTCAGCGCGTTCTTCAGCCCGCTGCTCAACCGTCGTCGCGATTCCTACGGCGGCAGCCTGGCCAATCGCGCCCGGCTGGCCCGCGAGGTCGCGCAGGCCGTGCGCGAAGCGGTCGGTGGCCGGATCGCGGTGCTGGCCAAGCTGAGCATGGACGACGGCGCGCCCGGCGGCCTGCACATCGAGGAGAGCCTGCAGATCGGCCGTTGGCTGGAGGAGGACGGCACCCTCGACGCGCT
The DNA here is from genome assembly GCF_015477835.1 of Nocardia higoensis. Taxonomy (NCBI): domain Bacteria; kingdom Bacillati; phylum Actinomycetota; class Actinomycetes; order Mycobacteriales; family Nocardiaceae; genus Nocardia; species Nocardia higoensis. Next base: position 79,675 of record NZ_JADLQN010000002.1, read on the forward strand.
GGAGCTCACCATCGGCAGCTCGCTGCTCAATCCGATGTACCTGTTCCACGGCGACGCCCCGCGCAAGGAGTTCGCCAAGGCGTTCCCGCCGCCGATGAGCTGGGGCATGCGCCTGGGCGGCCGGTTCTTCCTGCGCGAATTCCCCTACCGCGAGGCGTACATGCTGGATCTGGCCCGCCAGTTCCGCCACGAACTGACGATGCCGCTGGTCCTGCTCGGCGGGATCACCAACGCCGAGACCATGCAACTGGCGATGGACGAAGGCTTCGAGTTCGTCGCCATGGCTCGCGCCCTGTTGCGCCAGCCCGATCTGCTGCTGCGCATCCAGCAGGAGGAGAAGACCAAGTCGTTGTGCACGCACTGCAACAAGTGCATGCCCACTATCTACGACCGGACCGTCTGCGTGCTGGCCCGCCCCGACCAGCTCGCCGCGCACTGACGGACCGCCACGTCCTGACGGACCGCCACGTACTGACGGACCCGGGCGCAGTGACGGGCTTGTCGCGTACCGACCGACCGCCGCTGGACCGGGACCTCGCACCGACCGACTCTCCGCACCTCCACCGCCCCCTGCCGGCGGAACCGCCGGCACCGGGCCCCTACCGTGGCCCCCGAAACGACGAAGGATCAAGCGATGACGAAGAAGACCGTGCTGATCACCGGCGCGGGCGGTGGCCTCGGCGGCGCGACCGCCGAACTGTTCGCCGACCGGGGCTGGCGGGTGCTGGCCGCCGACCTGCGCCCACCGCGGCCCGCGCCGAATCTGATTCCCCTCGAGCTGGACGTGACCGACTCGGCGTCGGTCGCGGCGGCGCTGAAAGCCGCCGAGGAGCACGCGCCGGGTGGGATCGACGCCGTGGTGACCTTCGCCGGAATGATGTTCACCGGTCCGCTGGTCGAGGTCGCCGAAGAGGATATGCGGCGGATCTTCGACGTCAATGTGCTGGGCACTTACCGGGTGGTCAAGGCGGCGTTCCCGCTGATCCGGCGCGCCCGCGGGCGAGTGATCACGATCAGCTCCGAGACCGGCTGGCAGAAGGCGCTCATGCTCAACGGCCCTTACGCCATGACCAAGCACGCGATCGAGGCCTACTCCGACGCGCTGCGCCGTGAACTGATGTTCCTCGACATCCCGGTCAGCACGGTGCAGCCGGGCCCGTTCCGCACCACGATGGTCGAGGGCATCCGCGCCACCTTCGACAAGGCGAAGCAGAACTCGACCTATTTCGCCGAACTGATCGGCAAGGTGGGCGCGATGGCCGAGAAGGAGAACGCGAGCGCCAACGACCCGCGGATCCTCGCCGAGGTGGTGTGGCAGGCGGCCACCACCGCGCGCCCGCGCAGGCGGTATTCGGTGAAGGCCGACCTCAGCCGGTCACTGATGCACCGGCTGCCGGACGGGCTGCTCGACCCGTTGCTGAAGAAGCTGCTCGCACCCCGCTGACGCCGTGGTGCGGCGGCACGAACATGTCGGTGAAGGCCACACACATATCGATGGCGGGGACTGTCGCCCGGTGTGACGCCGAGGCCGCGCGACCATGCCTCGTTCGTCGGAGCGGGGCGGTGCCGACCTCGCCGTCCACCGGGTCAGACCGCGTCGGCCCGGGTCTGATGGGCGCCCGAGGCGATACGGATCAGTTCGTCGTTGAACCGGTCGGCGGCCTCGACATTGACCAGATGCCCGGTCGGCCAGATCTGGTAGTCGGCCAGTGAGCCCGTGGAACGCAGCGCGTCCACGATCGGGCGGTTCATCCGCTCCGGCAGCAGTTTGTCGTGCAGCCCGGAGATGACCGTGGTCGGCACCGTGATGTGCTTGGCCGCATCGCCGAGGTGCATGAGGGCCAGCGCCGCCGCGTGCAGGCCGCGGGTCAGCGGACGGCACGACCGGACGATGTTCATCGCGAAGGCGACCTCGTCGGCGGTGGCGTGCTTGCCCACCACCCGGCCGCGCATCGCGCTGTGGAGCAACGGGCTCAGCAGCGGTCCGCCCGGCATCGGTACGGGAGCCGACAGCAAGGTCTCGCCGACGACGAGCGGCAGCCGCAGGTCGCGGCCGAGCAGGGTGATCGGCCTGTCGCCCACCACCAGGGGCTTGTTCAGCAGCGGGATGAGATCGGTTTCGCCGCGGATGTTCTGGGCGGCGGTGTTGGCGAGCACGACCGAGGCGGCACGCTCGGCGACCTGGTCGGGATAGCGCGCGGCCCAGGCCTGCACGGTGAGACCGCCCATACTGTGCCCGACGAGCACGGCGCGGCGGCCGCGCGGCAGGGTGGCGTCGAGGACGGTGTGCAGATCGTCGGCGAGAGTCTGCTCGCTGGGCGCGACCCGGCCGAGGCTGGACTCGCCGTGCCCACGCTGGTCGTAGGCGACGACCCGGAACCGTTCGGCCAGCGCGTCGATCTGCGGGTTCCAGTACTCGATGCAGCAGCTCCAGCCGTGGATGAGCACGATGACGTCGCCGTCGGCCGGACCGTAGCTGCGCACCCGCAGGCGCGCGCCGTCGACAGTGGTGACGCGGGTCTTCTCCGACGGTGTGCTCGGCTTGTTCAGCGCGGGCGTCGAATACTTCCGCGACCGCAGCGCGGCCCGGTAGGCAGCGGTCAGCGGCTCGGCATCACGCACCCCCGCCAGGGTCTTCATCGACGTCACCAGCATCGCACACTCCTTTGTGTCTGTGGTCACGGTACCGCGCGAGCACGGGTGCTTGCTAGTGCAAGCGCTCGGTCTCGGAAAACCTGACCTGGATACTGGGATACCCGATAATCGGTCTGTTGAAATTTCCTGCCCGGCCACAATTCGTCCGGTGCTCCGATGGCGTTCTCCAGCTGACTATCGGGGCGTGGGGCAACGGTGCTACCAGTCGTGCGCCGACCGTTACAGAGTCGAGAGCGTCGCGGCGGCGCGGTTTCGGGACGCTCACGGTCGGTGGCGCCCGGCCCGGGCACCCGGCTACCGTGGGTGAGGTGGACAACCCCCGCGAACGCCTTGCCTTCCCGTCATCGCAACCGCGGCCGTGGGAAGCCGCGGGGGGACCGGCCCGGGAGGCCGGGGGCGGCTGGAAATCGCTGAGCCTGCCGCTGCTGACCGGCGCGGCGGGCGTGGGCGCGCTGGTGTTGCTGCACGTGCGTGACCCGCATGTCGAGAACTCCTACGGCATCTGCCCGACCTGGGGCCTGTTCGGGGTGTACTGCCCCGGCTGCGGCGGGATGCGCGCGGTGCACAACCTCACCGACGGCCGCGTGCTCGATTCGTTGCACAGCAATCTGCTCGCGCTGCCGCTGATCGTGCTGTTCTTCTGGTTCGTCGTGGACTGGGCGATCCGGGCCGGGCGCGGCCAGGGCCCTCGGCTGCCCGCTATCGACCGTGCCGTCACGTTGTCGATCTTCGCGTTCATCGCCGGGTACGCGGTACTGCGCAACACCCCGTGGGGGACCTGGCTCACTCCCGTGTAGGAAGGACCGCTCGTCCATGATGGATTCCCTCGACTCCCGGTCCGAGGACCCTGCCGCCGACCCCGACGCGATCGACGGCCAGGCGTTCGCGGGCAGTGGCCTTGACCACGAATTCGCCGTCGACGAGGGCGACACGCTCCGGGAGCGGGTGCGCGCGAAGCTGGTGCGGCAACTGCGAGAGGACGGGCCGCCCGACACCGAACAGGACGATCCGCGCCGCATCGCCGTGGAAGCCGATCTGGACGCCCTCGACAGCGTGCCCGACGGCGACCCGCTGATCGAGGAGCTGGCCGAACGCTATCTGGTGTTCTGACCTGGTGCCCTGACGCCACACCTGTGACAGCAGCGTGTGCTATCGGAACGCCCGGGCGCCCGTCCCGCCGCGCGGCGGGAGTTCGGGCAAGGCGAGTTCGCCCAGCCACACATCCCACAGCGGGCGCAGCGGCAGCCGGCTGTAATGCCCGGCCAGATCGGTGAACTCCTCGGTGGTGACCGAGGAGTGCCGATAGCGACGGGTCCACTCCCTGAGCAGATCGAAGAACGCGACATCGCCCAGTTCGATGCGCAGCGCGTGCAGGGTCAGCGCGCCGCGCTTGTATATCCGGTCGTCGAACATGAGCACCGGGCCGGGGTCGCCGAGCAGGATGTCCTGCGGTTCGCGCGACAGATTGTGCCGGGCGGCGCGGGCCATCCGGTCCGCGCTCGGCCCGCCGGAGGCCTCCGACCACAGCCATTCGGCGTAACAGGCGAAACCCTCGTGCAGCCAGATGTCGCGCCACTGCCGGATGGTGAGGCTGTTGCCGAACCACTGGTGGGCGAGCTCGTGGGCGACCAGTCGTTCCGAACCCCGTCTGCCGTCGCAGTGATTGGCGCCGAAGACCGAGATGCCCTGTGCCTCGATGGGGATCTCGAGTTCGTCGTCGGTGACCACGACGGTGTAGGCGGCGAAGGGATAGGGACCGAACGCCTCGACGAAGACCTCCATCATGTGCTGCTGGCGGCCGAAGTCGTGGTCGAAGGCGCTGCGCAGGCGGGGCGGCAGGACCGCGTGCATGGGCACCGGGGACTGCGAGGAGCCGATCCGATGCTTGCGGTAGGGGCCGATCTGGATGGTCGCCAGGTAGCTCGACATGGGCTCGGCCTGCTCGTAGACCCACGTCGTCTGGCTGGCCTTGGTCAGCTTGCGCACCAGCTCGCCGTTGGCCAGCGCGAAGTAGGGGCTGTCGGTGGTGATCGAGATGCGGTAACTGGCTTTGGAACTGGGGTGATCGTCACAGGGGAACCAGGACGCGGCGCCGTTGGGCTGGCTGGCGATCAGCGCGCCCTCGGTGAGTTCCTCCCAGCCGACCTCACCCCACGGGCCGCGCACCGGCCGGGGCGTGCCCGCGTAGAGCACCGTCACCGAGAGCACCCCGCCCGCGGGCACCCGCTGTTGCGGGGTGAAGACCAGTTTGCCGTCGCGATGGGTGTAGCGGGCGGCCTTGGCGCCGTTGACGAACACCTTCGACACGCTCAGCGACTGCGTCAGATCGAGGGCGTAGCGCGGCCGCACCGAGGTGGTCACCGCGGTGATCTCGGCGCGCCCGCTGAGCCGGTTGCTCGCGACTTTGTAGATCAGCTCCAGCTCGTAGCGCGAGACCCGGTAGCCGCGGTTGCCGTTCTGCGGGAGATAGTCGTCGATGGGGTCGTCGTAGAACTTCTCCCCGGTCGAGAACTTGCCGCCTGCCGCCTTGCCACCCATCAGCGTCCCGGCTCCGGCGCGGAGGCTTCCGGGCGCGGGCGTGCCCACGGCGCGATCGGATTGCCCCACCAGCTGGTGGACGCGGGCACGGTGTCACCACGCATGACCAGCGAGGCCGGGCCGACGGTGGCGCCCGCGCCGATCGTCGAGGCGGGCAGGGCGACGCAGTGCGGGCCGAGGGTGGCGCCCGGTGCCAGGACGACGGTGTCCATGGCCATGATGCGGTCGTGGAACAGATGGGTCTGCACCACGCAGCCGCGCTCCACTGTCGCGCCGTCGCCGAGGGTCACCAGATCAGCCTCCGGAAGCCAATAGGATTCGCACCATACCCCGCGGCCGATCTTCGCGCCGAGTCCGCGAAGCCACAGATTGAGCACCGCGGTGCCGGTCGCGGCGCGGGCGAACCAGGGCGCGGCGACGGTCTCGACGAAGGTGTCGGAAACCTCGTTGCGCCACACGAACGAACTCCACAACGGATGTTCCTCGGCCCGGATCCGACCCACCAGAAGCCATTTCGCCGCCACCGCGGTGGCGCAGGCCAGCGCGCCCGCGACCAGCAAGGTCACCCCGCTCAGCAGCGCGGCGACCGGATGGCCGAAGGTCCTGGCCAGCCACGCCAGCGCGAACAACACGCCCAGGCCGATGGCGAAGGTCACCACGACCGGAATCAGTCGGCAGGTCTCCACGAAGGCGCGCGCCACCTTCAGCCCCGGCGAGGGATCGAAAGTGCGTCGGCTGTCGGCGGATTCGGCGGCGCGGCGCAACCGCACCGGCGGGCTGCCCACCCAGGACGAGCCAGCCTTGGCCTTGGAGGGCGCGGCCGAGAGCACCGCGACCAGACCGTTCTTCGGCACCCGGCGGCCGGGCGCGGTCATCCCGGAATTACCGAGGAAGGCGCGCTTTCCGACCTTGGCCTCGCCGATGCGCAGCCAGCCGCCGCCGAGTTCGTAGCCGGCGATCATGGTGTCGTCGGCCAGGAACGCGCCGTCGGCGACGGTGGTGAACTTGGGCAACAGCAGCACCGTGGAGGCCTCCACGTGCTTGCCGACCTTCGCGCCCAGCAGTCGCAGCCAGATCGGGGTGATCAGGCTCGCGTAGAGCGGGAACAGGAAGGTGCGCGCGCCGTCGAGCAGCCGTTCGGTGGCCCAGGCCTGCCAGCCGATCCGGCTGCGCACCGGGTGGTAACCCTCGGTCAGGCCGATGGAGAACAGCCGGACCAGTGCGATCGTGGCGCCCGCGTACACGGCCAGCGTGATCAGCACCGCGGGCGGCAGCGCCCCGTACGCGCCGAGCAGCGCGTCCTCGAGGGTGGTGGTGTCGCGCACGCACCAGGCCAGCCAGCCCGCGCCCGCGACCAGCGCCAGCACGGGCAACGACGCCAGCCCCATCGAGGTCAGCGCGAAGACGACGATCCAGTGCCTGGCGCGGGCGGGTGCCTGCTCCGGCCACCGATGGCGGGCCTTGCCCACCTTCACCGCGGGCGAGCCCGCCCACTCCTGCCCGCCCTTGATCCTGCCCGCCACCGCCGAGCCGGGCGCGATCTCGGCGCCCTTGCCGATTCTGGCGCCGGGCATCACGATCGAGCGTGAGCCGACCACCGCGCCCGCGCCGACCTCGATCGGGCCGATGTGCACGATGTCGCCGTCGATCCAGTATCCGGACAGGTCGACCTCGGGTTCCACACAGGCGCCGTCGCCGAGTTCGAGCATGCCGGTCACCGGCGGCAGGGTGTGCAGATCCACGCCCCTGCCGACCCGGGCGCCGAGCGCGCGCGCGAACGGCACCATGAACGGCGCACCGGACAGGCTCTCCGCCCCGCTGGCTTCCGACAACCGCACCGCCGCCCACAGCCGCAGGTGCACCGAGCCGCCGCGCGGATAGCTGCCCGGCCGCACGCCGCGCAAGAGCAGTCGCGCGCCGAGCACGCACAGCGTCATCCGGCCGATCGGGGTGATGAACATCAGGAACGCCAGCAACGCCCACCACCACGACAGCCGGGGCAGCCAGGGCAGCGAATGCGACCAGGCCGCGACATTGCCGACGATGGCCAGCCAGGTGAACCACTGCAGGCCGGTCAGCGTGGTCAGCGGCACCGTCGCCAGCAGCTGGACGAGCTGGGCGCGGCGCGGGGTCGGTGCGACCGTGCGCGTTTCGACCGCCGCGGCGGGTGCGGACTGCTCCAGGAAGGTCACCAGCGCGCCGAAACGGGGATGGTCGTAGAGGTCCGCGACGGCCACGGTGGGGTAGCGCTCGCGCAGCGCGGTGACCAGTTGCGCGGCCGCCAGGGAGCCGCCGCCGAGGTCGAAGAAGTCGGCGTCGGGACCGCCGACCTCGGCGCCGAGGATGGCGTCCCACTGCGCGGCGACCCAGCGGGCCGTCTCGGAGAGCCTGCCGTCGTCGTCGGCTTCGCGTTTCGGCAACGGCCAGGGCAGGGCGCCGCGGTCCACCTTGCCGGAGGTGCGGGTCGGCATGTCCTCGACCACGGCCAGTCGCGGCACCAGCGGCGCGGGCAGCTGTCCGGCCAGGATCTCGCGGGCCGCGTGCAGGTCGTAGTCCTGGTCCGGGCCGGTGAGGTAGCCGATGAGGATCTTGTTGCCCGCCTTGGTCGTTCGGATCGCGGCAGCGGCGGCGGTGACACCGGGCAGATGCTGCAGCGCGTTGTCGATCTCGCCCAGTTCGATGCGGCGGCCGCCCAGCTTGATCTGGTCGTCGGCGCGTCCGAGGAAGACCAGGCCCTCGGCCTCGTTGCGCACCATATCGCCGCTGCGGTACGCGCGGTCCCAGCCCAGACGCGGTGCCGGGGCGTACTTCTCGGCGTCCTTGGCCGGATCGAGATAGCGGGCCAGGCCGACACCGCCGATGACGAGTTCGCCGGATTCACCCTCCCCGACCGGATTGCCCTGGGCGTCGACCACCGCGAGATCCCAGCCGTCCAGGGGCAGGCCGATGCGGACCGGGCCCTCGCCGGTCAGCGGCGCCGCGCAGGCCACCACGGTCGCCTCGGTGGGGCCGTAGGTGTTCCACACCTCGCGGCCGATGTCGTCCTCGCGCACGACCCGCTCGGCGAGTTCCGGCGGCACGGCCTCGCCGCCGAAGATCAGCAGACGCACGGCTTCGAGCGCTTCCGGCGGCCAGGTCGCGGCCAGCGTCGGCACCGTCGAGACCACGCTGATCTCGCGGCGCACCAGCCACGGACCCAGATCCGCGCCGGTGCGCACCAGCGTGCGCGGCGCGGGAACCAGGCACGCGCCGTGCCGCCAGGCCAGCCACATCTCCTCGCAGGAGGCGTCGAAGGCCACCGACAGACCGGCCAGCACGCGGTCGCCCGGGCCGATCGGCGCGTCTCGCAGGAACAGCCGCGCCTCGGCGTCGACGAAAGCCGCGGCGCTGCGGTGGGTGACGGCCACGCCCTTCGGGGTGCCGGTGGAGCCGGAGGTGAAGATGATCCAGGCGTCGTCGTCGAGGGCAGGGGGCGCCGATGCGTCGCCCGCGGTGGTGTCGCCGGACGTGGCGCCGAATCGTTCGATCCCGGAACCGGTGACCAGGACCCGGACGCCGGCCTCGCCGAAGACGAGGGTCGCGCGCTCCTCGGGATCGTCGGCGTCGACCGGGACGTAGGCCGCGCCCGCGTGGAGGGCGGCGAGAATCGTGATGTAGAGATCGCGGCTGCCCGAGGGCATCCTGATGCCGACCCGATCGCCGCGACGGACTCCGGCGGCGACGAGTTCCGCTGTGCGAGTGGTTATCTCGCCGTGCAGTTCGGCGTAGGACAGGACGGTGTCACCGTCGTCGATCGCGGGTGCGTCCGGGTGCGTGGCGATGGTGGCGTCGAGGACGTCGACCAGCGTGCGCGGCGCGGGTGCGTATCGTGCGCGCGAGAGCGGGTCGGGCTGTGCCCCCGGCTCCTGCGGCGCCGTCTCGGTCGCCGCATCGACCTGTGGGTGGAGCATCACGTCCTGCCTGCCTCTCCTGAAAACGGTTCGCGTTCGTGATCCTTGCGCGCACCCGTTGTCCCACAGTGGGGTTACCGAATGGCAAACAGCAGGGTGGCCCCCCGTCACGGTACCCGTGACATCCTCGGAAAACGCCTCGCGACCTGGTGGTTCGATACGAAGATCACAGGTCCGCGAGGGGCGGGTCGTGTCCTGGGCCTCGGCGCGGATTCCCGGCTCGCCGGTCGGCAACCCTCCTCGGTGACGGGGTTCTCCGGGCGACGGGCGACGACCTGGCCGCCGTCCGCTCGGACGCGGTGAGCGCGGGCTCGGCGACCCCGGCGCGGAGGCTCGGTGCTCAGCCCTCCAGCTCGGAGGGACGGTGGTAGCGGCCGTTGTAGTACAGCAGCGGTGATGCCGCGGGACGCTCGCCGGTCTCGTCGTGCACGCGGGTGACCAGGCCGATGAAGATCGTGTGATCGCCGATCGCGATGCGCTGGTGCACCGCCGCGCGCACCCAGATGGGGGTGCCGTGCAGGACCGGCTCGCCGCTGTCGAGCGTCGTCCACAGCGAGGTGTCGGAGAAGCGCTCGGCGGCTTCGCGGGAGAAGCGCTGCGCGATGTGGCGCTGGTGCTCGCCGAGGAAGTGGATCACCACCGACTCGGCGGCCAGCAGGGCCGTCAGGCTCGAGGAAGTGTGCGCGATGTTGAACGACACCAGCGGCGGCGCCAGCGACAGCGACGCGAACGAGGTCGCGGTGAAGCCCACCGGCCCGGTCGCCGAGTCGAGGGTGACGACGGTGACGCCGGCCGGGTAGTGCCGCATCGACGCCCGGTACTGGTCGGCGGTGATGCCGCTGACGTCGTCGGGGACTTTCAGGCCCGTCTCGGGCGGGGGTACTTCACTCACATCACGAAAGCTACGCCGGTTGCCGTGGTCCTGGGCGAACCCTGTGCCGTCCCGCGCTCGCCCGTGATCCTCGGATCGTCGCGCTGACCTCGGCGGATATGCCCGGCGCCGTGGGGTCTCACGGATTCGAGCCACGCGGGAGGGAAAATCCGGCCACGGAATGGCGTGGGTGCGGAAGTCCGTGGGTGCGGGAGTCGCGTTTGTACGCCGTCAGGCAGCCGATACGCTGGGCGGATGACTGATTGGCAGGCTTTCACCGTCGAGATCGACGGTCATGTCGCCCGGGTGACCTTGACCGGCCCCGGCAAGGGCAACGCGATGGGACCGGACTTCTGGCGGGAGCTCCCCGAGATCTTCGCCCAACTCGACGCCGACCCGCAGGTACGCGCGGTGGTCCTCACCGGCAGCGGCAAGCACTTCTCCTTCGGGCTGGACCTGCCTGCGATGTCGGGCACCTTCGGCCAGTTGCTGGCCGACCGGGCGCTGGCCGCGCCGCGCACCGACTTCCTCAAGGAGGTCCGCAGGATGCAGGCCTCGATCAACTCGGTCGCCGACTGCTCCAAGCCGGTCATCGCCGCGGTGGCGGGCTGGTGCATCGGCGGCGGCGTCGACCTGATCTCGGCCGCCGACATCCGGCTCGCCAGCGCCGAGGCAAAGTTCAGCATCCGCGAGGCAAAGGTCGCCATCGTCGCCGACGTGGGCTCGCTGCAGCGCCTGCCCGGCATCATCGGCGAGGGCCACCTGCGCGAGCTGACCTATACCGGCAAGGACATCGACGCCGCGCGAGCGGAGAAGATCGGCCTGGTCAACGACGTGTATCCGGACCCCGAAGCGCTGCTCGAGGCCGCGCACGCGCTGGCGAACGAGATCGCCGCCAACCCGCCGCTGGTCGTCCAGGGCGCCAAGGACGTGCTCGAACAGCGGCGCGTGAACGACATCGCCGAGGGCCTGCGCTACGTCTCGGCATGGAACGCGGCGTTCCTGCCGTCGGAGGATCTGACCGAGGCCATCCAGGCCGTCTTCGCGAAGCGTGCCCCGGAGTTCAAGGGCCGCTGAGGTTTTCGCGCGCCGGAAAGCCGGTGCGCGGGTCGCGCACCGAGCCCGCCGGGTCTCTCCGGCGGGCTCGCTGCGTGTTCGGCGACGTGCGGGCGACACCGGGGACGGGGGACCGCGGGGTGGTCCGGGGGCCGTCCGAGGGTGGGGTCGGTGAGTACCGCCAGGGTGTGCCCGAACGCCACCTTGGGGTGCCTGTGCAGGGCCTTTTCGCTCCCTAATGTTGTTCTCAGCAAGCCGGGATCACCATCTCGGCGAGAACACACGAGGAGCAACGACATGCGCATCAAGTCCTTCATCGCCGCCGCCGCGCTGGCCACCGCGACCGTCGCCGGGGTGTCGACGGCCGCGACCGCCACCGCCGCCGCGCCGATCGAGACCACCTACGAGGCCGCCTACTACGGCGGCACCTACATCGGCACCTACGCCACCCTGGAAGCCTGCCGCGCCGACGGCGTCTCGCCGAGCACCGGCGGCTACTACTGGGAGTGCATCGAGAACTGGGACGGCTGGGACCTCTACATCTACTACTGATCCCCGCTCTCCCGACAGACCACTCGACCACCGAGCACGGTTCCCCCACCGCCGTGCTCGGCCGAAAGGAAAGGGACGTCCGGCACCGTGCCGGACGTCCCTTTCGCCGTTCGTCGCGCAGGACAGCTCAGTGGCCGCCCTTCTCCTCCAGACGCCGGAAGGAAGCGGTGACCTCGGCCTCGGCCTCGGCGCGACCGACCCACTCCGAGCCCTTCACGTACTTGCCCGGCTCCAGATCCTTGTAGCGCTCGAAGAAGTGCTTGATCGCGGCCAGCTCGAACTCCGGGACGTCGGCGAGGTCCTGGATGTGGTCCCAGCGGGGGTCGCCCGCGGGCACGCACAGCACCTTGGCGTCGCCGCCTGCCTCGTCCTCCATCTTGTACATCGCGACCGGACGGGCCTCGACGATCACACCGGGGAACACCGAGTCCGGCAGCAGGACCAGCGCGTCCAGCGGGTCGCCGTCCTCACCGAGGGTGTTCTCGATGAAGCCGTAGTCGGCGGGATAGGCCATCGACGTGTAGAGGAAGCGGTCGAGACGGACCCGGCCGGTCTCGTGATCGACCTCGTACTTGTTGCGAGAGCCCTTCGGGATCTCGATGGTGACGTCGAACTCCACGCCATCTCCTTCTGTGCTGCATCCGGGTGCGCGAGCTGGGTGCGCGAGCAGGCGCGCTGCCGACTCGCGGCGACTGTCGGGGAGAACGGTAGCCGAACACCGATAGTGTGGGTGGTGCGGATACGGGTGCGCCGGGCGGGTGCGCGGTGGGTGGAGTCAGGGAGACGACGGGCACGTGGTTGGGAACGACAAGACGATCGGCGACTCGGCCTCCCGCGGCCGCAGACGCCTGTGGATCACGGTGGTCACGACCTTCGCCGTGATCGCGCTGCTGGCGGGCACGGCATTGCTGGTGGTGCGGCCGTGGACTCCGGAATTCCGGCACGGCAAACTGACCATCGCCGAATCACCCGCGCCGGTGCGGGCCCTCCCCCGGTTGCAGCCCGCCGACGACAACGGCGCGCCCACTCCGGCCGGGGTGACCGCCGCGCTGGCCCAGCCGATCACCAGCCCCGACCTCGGCGATTTCTCCGGCGTGGTCACCGACGCCGAGACCGGGACGACCCTGTGGAGCTCCGACGCCGACGAAGCCCGCATCCCGTCCTCGACGAACAAGATCCTCACCACCGCGGCCGCGCTGCTCGCGCTGCCCGCCGACCACCGGGTGGTCACCAAGGTCGTCGCGGGCGCGGCGCCGAACGAACTGGTGCTCGTCGGCGGCGGTGACCCGACGCTCACCGCGCAGCCCGACGGCAAGGGGTACTACCCGAATTCGGCTCGACTGTCGGATCTGGTCGGCCAGATCCGGTCGGCGGGCCGCGCGGTCGACACCATCGTGGTGGACACCTCGCTGTACGCCGGTCCGACGATGGCGCAGGGCTGGGAAGACATCGACGTCCCGCAGGGGTCGATCGCGCCGATCGAAGCGGTGATGATCGACGGCGGCCGCGCCGAGGCGCTGGTCGAGTACTCCCCGCGCACCACCACCCCGGCGCTGGACGTGGGCCGCACGCTGGCCGCCGCCCTGGGACTTGACCCGAATCGGGTGCGCACCGGAACCGCTGATCCCGCGGCCGCGGAGGTGGCCTCGGTGCGTTCGGCGCCGCTGCGCGATCGCCTGCACGCGATGATGCTGCACTCGGACAATGTGCTCGCCGAGACCATCGGCCGCGAGATCGCGCTGGCCACCGGCCACGAGCCGTCCTTCACCGGCGCGGTCGCCGCGGTGCGCGCCACCCTCGAGGGCGCCGGCTTCGATCTGACCGGTGTGGTGCTGCACGACTCCAGCGGCCTGTCGACCGACGACCGCCTGCCCGCCCGGCTGCTCGACGACATCCTGGCCGCCGCCGCCGCGGCCGGGGGCGAGATCCCCGAGAGCGCCGACGAGGACGGCGCCACCACCACGGCCGGGAGCGGCGCGGATCGGGGAACCGACCACGCCGCGCTCACCCCGCTGCTGGACGCGCTGCCGGTCGCGGGCGCGACCGGCTCGCTGAGCTCGCGCTATGTGCAGCAGAACCGGGAGGGCGCGGGCTGGGTGCGCGCCAAGACCGGAACTCTCACGGTTGCCAGCACGTTGGCCGGGTATGTGCTCGACAGAGATGGACGGGTGCTGACCTTCGCGTTGATGTCGAACGATCGGCCGCCGGAGGTGAGCCGACCGGCGCTGGACGCCATCGCGCGCACATTACGCAACTGTGGATGCTCGTGACGGGTGGTTGACGATGTTCGAAGGCGCTGACGGGGCAGAAGAGACGACGGCCGCGGACTCGGGGCCGACCGGGCCCGGCGCGCGCGGATCGGGCCTGTCCGCGCCGGTCGACTGGCGACTGGCCGCGCGCACCGGCGCCGCCCTGGTCCCGGCCGGACCGAGCACGACCCGAGCGGCCGCCGAGCAGGTGGTCGCCGAACTCGCCGCGGCGTCGGTGCGCGCCGAGCAGCCGGTGCGGGAGGTGAGCGGGCTGCTCGACGACCAGCCCGTCCCCGAGGCCAGGATCGTGGACCGGCCCGGCTGGATCAGCGCGGCCGCCGACTCGATGGCCGTACTCACCGGTCCGGCCCCCCGGCCGAGCGGCTTGCAGGCCAAGATCACGGGCAAGCCCGCGGGGGTGCAGGCGGGCGCGATGCTGGCGTTCCTGTCCACCGCCATCCTCGGCCAATACGACCCCTTCACCGGGCCGGACGGCACGCTGCTGCTGGTCGCGCCGAACATCGTCGCGGTGGAACGCACCCTGCGTGTCTCGCCCAGCGACTTCCGGCTGTGGGTGTGCCTGCACGAGGTCACCCACCGGGTGCAGTTCTCCTCCGCGCCGTGGCTGGCCGGCTACATGCGCGACACCGTCGATGTGTTCGGCGACATCGGCGACGACACCGTGACCCAGATGCTCTCGCGGCTGCTCGACGAGGTGCGCGACCGCAGGCGCGGCGTGGTCTCCGAGGATCCGGCCGCGCGCGGTGTACTCGGCCTGCTGCGCGCGAGCCAGGCGCCGCCGCAGCGTGAGGCGCTCGACCGTCTGCTGATGCTCGGCACGCTGCTGGAAGGGCACGCCGACCACGTGATGGACGCGGTCGGCCCCGCCGTGGTCCCGACCGTCGCCCAGATCCGCGCGGCTTTCGACCTGCGCAGGCAACGCCCGGCCAATCCGGTCCAGCGGCTGCTGCGGGCACTGCTGGGCATGGACGCCAAGATCGCCCAATACGTGCGGGGCAAGGCATTCGTCGATCACGTGGTCGGCCGGGTCGGGGTCGTCGAGTTCAACGCGGTGTGGACCGACGCGACGACTCTGCCCCGCACAGCGGAGATCGAGGATCCGGACCGGTGGATCGCCCGAGTGCTCGGATGACCCGACCCGATGCCCGAGGCCGCGGATCGCCGTGCGCTCGGCGGTCTCGCCCGGTGGCTTCGCCTCGCACGGCAGCTCGGTCGAGTAGCGCGGCGTGAGCGGCGCGCCCCTCCGCTTGCCGGAGACCCCGGCGGCACTGGTCCTACGCCATGCCGTGCGGTCCTGGCTGGCCGAGTTCCTGCCCGCGGACACCTCCGCGGTCGCGGTCGGCCTGTCCGGGGGGCCCGACTCGCTGGCGCTGACCGCCGCGACGGTCGTGGAAGCGGGCACGCGAGATCTCGCGGTGGACGCGCTCGTCGTCGACCACGGGTTGCAGGCGGGCTCCGACCAGGTGGCCGCCGAGGCGGCCGCCACCGCCCGCACCCTGGGCGTTCGCGACGTCCGGGTACTTCCGGTCCGGGTCGGCACCGAGGGCGGTCCGGAAGCCGCTGCCCGAACCGCCCGCTACGCCGCGCTCGAATCCGCTCGCGCCGGCTGCCCGGTTCTGCTCGGGCACACCCTCGACGATCAGGCCGAAACCGTGCTGCTCGGGCTGGCCCGAGGCTCCGGCGCCCGTTCCATCCAGGGCATGGCCCCCTACGCCGCGCCGTGGGGCAGGCCCCTGCTCGGTGTGCGTCGCGCCGACACGCGCCGGCTGTGCGCGGATCTCGGGCTGGTCCCGTACGACGATCCGCACAACGCGAGCGCGGAGTTCACCAGGGTGCGGCTGCGCACCGAGGTTCTGCCGCTACTCGAGGACGTGCTCGGCGGCGGGGTGGCCGAGGCGCTGGCCCGCACCGGCGCCCAGCTGCGCGAGGATTCCGCGGTCCTCGACGCGCTCGCCGCCGAGTTGCTGGAGCGGGCGAGCGATGATACGGGCGCGCTGTCGGTCGAGATCCTCGCCACGGCGCCCGCCGCGCTGCGACGGCGGGCGTTGCGGACCTGGCTGCTGGCCGGTGGCGCCAATGCCCTGACCGGCAAGCATCTGCACGCCGTCGACGCGCTGATCGTCGACTGGCGCGGCCAGGGCGGCGTGGCTGTGGGGGGAGGCACAGCCCGGGCGAGGTTGGTTGCCGCGCGCGAACGTGGCAGGCTGACACTGCGCAGGCACGACCGATCGCCCGCGCGGTGAACGTGCCGCGAACACAGGGAAGGGAAACCATTACACGTGTACGGGGACGACATCGCATCGGTGCTGATCACCGAGGAACAGATCGCCGCCAAGACCGGTGAGCTGGCCGAGCTGATCGCCAAGCGCTACCCGGAGGGCTCCTCCGCGGACGACCTGCTGCTGGTCGGCGTGCTCAAAGGCGCCATCTTCTTCATGACCGACCTGGCCAAGGCGCTGCCGATTCCGACCCAGATGGAATTCATGGCCGTCTCCTCCTACGGGTCGTCCACCTCGTCGTCGGGCGTGGTGCGGATCATGAAGGACCTGGACAAGGACATCGCGGGCCGCAATGTGCTGATCGTCGAGGACATCATCGACTCCGGCCTGACGCTGTCGTGGCTGATGCGCAACCTGTCCACCCGCAACCCGGCCTCGCTGGAAGTGGTCACCCTGCTGCGCAAGCCCGACGCGCTGCGCACCCAGGTGGAGGTCGCCCATGTCGGCTTCGACATCCCCAACGAATTCGTCGTCGGTTACGGCCTGGACTACGCCGAGCGCTACCGCGACCTGCCCTACATCGGCACCCTGAATCCGAAGGTGTACGGCGGGGCCTGAGCCTCACACCCGAACGGTGAGGGCGCCGGTGTCCAGCGGCGGCGTCATCACCCGTTCCAGCGCGGCCAGGTCGCGTTCGATCGTGCGGAACAGCAGATAGCTGGCCACGAACATCACGATGCTGCCGATGCACAGCACCCGCACCGCCACGATGATCTGTCCGATGTCGGCGACCGGAAGCAAGGTCACGCCCGCGACAGCCAGCAACGGAATCGACGCCGCCACCAGGAGATATCCCACGCAGCGCCGCTGCAATCCGCGCAGCAGCGCCACATCCGCCGCGCCGGGGGCGCCGTGCCCGAGCAGCATCGGATACACGCAGCGCACGATGTAGAAGCCGACCAGGAAGAACGGATACGCCAGCGCGATCGCCCCGCACACCGCGTGCGAGGCCAGGAAATGCGCGAAGGCGTGCGGCGCGAGATCCTCCCCGGCCAGCGCCACCCCCACCGGGTAGGTGGCGGCGCTGATCATCCAGAAGGCGAAGGCGACCAGCACACTGCGATCTCCCAGCAGGATCGCCGCCCTGCGCGCCCGCGCCAGCTCCCCGGGTGTGTACTCCCCACCCCGGCTCAGCCCGCTCGGGACCGTGACGACCAGGCGCGACCAGTAGGTCAGCATGATCGCGGCCAGCCCGAAGAACAGCACGTTCGTGATCAGCGTCGACACGGCGAACAGGTCCTGGGTCCGCTGCGAGAGCCGTCCGGTGACCAGGGCGCGGTTGTGGTCGATGTTGTACAGCGAGGCCAGCAGGTTCGGCACCGCCACCGCGGCGGCCACCAGCGGCACCCGCCACGGCCGCAACCGCCGCCGCCAGCTGTCCGGGGGTGGGTCCACCAGATCTCTGGCCCGCTGATCCAGGCACAGATCCAGTTGCCGGGCGAGGGTCGCGGCATCCGCCCAGCGACGCCGCGGATCGGGTTCCAGACAGGTCGACAGCACCCGGCGCAGCGCGGGCGGGCAGTCGGCGGGCACCCGCTCGGCGAGGTCCGCCCCGGCCACTCGGGTCCGGCCCGTCGGTGCCTGCTCGGCATCGGGATGTTGCGCGGGGCGCGGGGATTCACCGGTGAGCAGTTCCCACAGCACGACGCCGAGTGCGTGGATATCGCCCTGGGCGTCGAGTTCTGGCATCGGCGGCGACTCGCGTGGGGACGACCGGGGCCGGTCCAGGTCGTTCCCGGACTGATCGGGTGAGGTGGTCGACCACGTCGCGGGATCGGTGTCGGCGGACGGCGGTGTGGCCCGCGCGGCATCGTCGCTGTCGAGGCCATCGTCGCTCACGAGGCCATCGTCGCTCACGAGGCCATCGTCGCTGTCGAGGCCGGAGCGCACCGGGTGGACGGACGGCAGGGCGAAATCGGCCAGCTTCGGGACGCCTTCGGCGGTGAACACGATATTCGCGGGTGTGATGGCGCGATGCGCGGTGCCGTGCCGGGTCGCGTAGTCGAGGGCAGTGGCCAGGCCCCGGCCGATCCATGCGACCGTCTCCGGCCAGCTGAGCGCGGCCAGCGCGCGGCGGACAGGCGAATTCGCCGGGGGGATCTCGCCTTTCGCCTCCATCGCGGCGTCGACCGCCGCGAGCAGCAACGCGCCGCTCGCCGGTTCGCGACATCGCCTGCGCAGTGCGAGCACTCCTTCGGCGGTGCCGCCGGGCAGGTACTGCATCCACACCAGGGCGGCGGTGTCCGCGCCGGACAGCCGCTGATCGAAGACACGCACGATGTGCGGATGGTCGAACCGGGCCATCGGGCGCGGCATCCCCTCGGCCCGGTCGGTCAGCCGCAACGCGACCAGGCGCTGCATGGAGATCTGTCTGGCGAGGAAGACCCGGCCGGAGGCGCCGGTACCCAGTTCGGTGCGCAATTCGAAATCGTCGATGCGATCACCCGGGCGCACATGGGCGATGTCTTCGACTCTCGGTACCGACGCCGCGTCCGCCGCCCCGGGCGCCGACAGGGACGACGCGGTCTTCGGCCCCGCGTCCACCGCTCGGGTATCCGCCGGGCCGACCCCCGTGACCGTCGAGTCGGCCGCGCTCGGGACCGTTGCGGGCGTATCGGCGGGGCGTGGGGTCGCGCTGGGCGAATCGGCCGGGACGGCGACTGTTCGTTCCCGGGAATCCCGAGGCGTCGACCACGCACTCGCCCCGGTCGCCGATTCGATCAGGGAGCGACCGGGGGACGTGCGAGTGGTCGCGTCACCGGAGACGGCGTACGCGGTGGGGTCCTGATCCGAGCCCGAGCCCGAGTCCGAGCCCGAGCCCGAGCCCGCCGGGCCGGACGAGTACTCGGGCAGCAGGTCGACGAGCGCGGAGGTGTCGGACAACAGTTCGGGGAAATCGCGGCGGTACTCGTCGATGCTCTTGGCGAGTCCGGGACGAGCGCCGCGCTCGCGCAGGTCGGCGCGGATGAGAGCGATCAAGGCCGCGCGGTGGACATGATCTCCGTGGGGGACGAAATCGGCCGGGCTGGGCGGCTCGCCGCCCTCGCGAAGACACTCGCGCCACTGCCTGTCGAACCGGGCGAGGGCGTCGGCGACCGGATCGGTCACGAGCGCGGTTCCGCGGGACCGGAACGGTCGGTGTCGCGGTGGATCGAATCGGGCGCGACCACCCGCTCGAGGGCGTGCAGGTCGGCCTCCAGCGCACGGAACAGCAGATACGACCCCACGAAGGCGACGATGGCGCCGACTGACAGCACACGTACCGCGACGATCACCTGCGGGATGTCGGCGGGCGGCAGGAACGTCACCCCGGCCACGGCCAGCAGCGGCACCGACGCGGCCACCGCCAGGTAACCGTTGCAGCGCCGGTCCAGCGCTCGCAACCGGACCGCGTCCCCCGCGCTGATCTCCCCGTGTCGCAGGAAGATCGGATAGATACAGCGCACGATGTAGAAGGTCGCCAGGAAGAACGGATACGACGCCGCGATCGCGCCGCAGACCACCAGCGAGGCCAGGAAGTGGACGACAGCGTTCGCGGTGATGCCGCCGGTCGACAACTGCAGCGCGAGCGGGAAGGTGAGCCCGGCCAGCACCCAGAGCGCGAACGGGATCACCACCGCGCGCTCGCCGAGCAGCAACGCGTCGTTGCGTGCTCTCCGCAGCGTTTCCGCGTCGTAGCGTCTGCCTTTGCGCAGACCTCGCGGCACCGCGAGTACCGAGCGCGACAAGTAGGCCACCACGAGGAATCCGAGTGGGAAGAAGACGCTGTTCACGATGCCGGTGATGATCAGGAAGGTGCGCTGGGCCTCCTCGTCCATCCGGGAGACGATGAGGGTCTGGTTGTGCTGGATGTTGTACAGCGAGGCGAGCAGATTCGGCACCCCGATCGCGATCACCAGCACCGGGATGATCCACGGCCGCAGCCGCAGCCGCCAGCTGCCCGGCTTGGGATCGACCAGATCCCTGGCCCGCTGATCCAGGCACAGATCGAGCTGTTTGGCGAGCACTTCGCCGCTGGCCCACCGGTTCTCGCGGTCGGACTCCAGGCAGGTCAGCAGCACCCGGCGCAACGCGGCGGGGCAGTCCGCCGGTACCCGTTCCAGCGCGGCCGGGTCCACGCCGAGCCTGCGGCGCTCCAGCATCGCCTCGAGGGTGGTGTCGTCGCTGCGCTCACCGACGCCCGCGGTGGAGTCGTCGAAGGGCTTGGCACCGGTGAGCAACTCCCACAGCACCACGCCGAGGGAGAAGATGTCCGCCCGGGTATCCAGATCGGCCGCCGAACGAGCCCGCCCGGGATGACAGGCCTCGAGTTGCTCGGGCGACATGTAGGACAGCGAGCCGCCGAAGTAGGCGACCGGGCTGGCACCGGACACATTGCGGCTGAAACTGATGTTGAAATCGGCCAGCTTCGGGACCGCCTCGGCGGTCAGCAACACATTCGCCGGTTTCACGTCCCTGTGCAGCACCTCGTGGGTGGCGGCGTACTCCAGCGCCTCGGCGAGCCGGCGACCGAGCCAGGCGACCGTCTCCGGCCAGCTCAGCGCCGCGATCTCGGCGCGCACGCTGGAATCGGTGGGCCGGATCTCGCCCTTCTCCTCCATCGCCGCGTCCACCGCGGCCAGTAGCAGCTTGCCGTCGCGCTCGGCGGGCCGGGTGTTGCGCACCCAGCGCAGCACGCTCAGCAGCGTGCCACCCGGCAGGAACTGCATGTACAGCAGGCGCAGCCGCCGCGTCGCCGCCCCGGAACCACGCTGGGCATCCATCAGCCGCTGATCGAATACGCGCACGATGTAGTCGTGGTCGAGCTGGGCCAGCGTCTGCGCCTCGGTGCCGTGATCTGCGGAGATCTTCACCGCGACCAGTCGTTGCATCGAGCGCTGCCTGGCCAGGAACACCCGTGCGAACGCGCCGCGCCCCAGCCCGGTGAGCAGATCGAAATCGCCCACCCGCTGACCGACGTGGATGCGGTCGAGCGGGTCGAGTTCCCTGCCCGGGCCGGGGCCGGTCGTCGCGGTCGCCAGGGCGGCGGTCGCGGTGGGATCGGCGTCCGGGGAGTAGGCGCCGGTGGCCTGTGTGTCGAGCGCTGTCACGGCGTCGACGTCGGTGTAGCCGGTGAACGCGGTGTCCTCGAGCGCGGTGGCCTCGAAGGCGATGGCCGCGAACGCGGCGGTGGTGACGGTCTCCGACGCGGTGTCCTCGAACACCACGGTGCCCTCGAGCGATGTGGTCTCCCCGGCCTCGTACGCAGGAGTCGGCGGTCCGGTCCGGGCCTGCGTCTCATCGGAAGGCGGTGCTGCGTGTGTCGTGTCGAATCCGCCCGCGGCGGGCGCGGTCGTCCGGGGTGTGACCGTCTCGGCGGTGGTGTCCTCGGGCGTACTCGACACACGGGCGGTCGTCGCGGGGAGTTCGGCGGGGACGGTCACGGCGCGCGCGCTCGGCGGGCCGGCGTCGGTTGCCCCGTTTCCGGCCAGGTAGGTGGTGTCGTCGCTGGGGGCGTCCTCGCCGGGGCCGGCGCGTCGGGTGCTCTGATCCAGGTCGTCGGCATTGAGCAGCTCGCGCAGGACTTCGGCCTGCGCGGGGTATTCGCGCAGGCACGTGCGCGGGTCGACGTGGTCGCCGCTGTGCCTGCGGACGACGAATTCCTCGTAGACGAGCCCGGCCGGAAGCTGGTCGCGGTCGAGTTCGGGGAACTCGGCGCAGTACTCGGCCAGCCGTTTGCGCCGGGCGGCCGGGTCGGCGTCCGACGATGGGGCCGCTCCGGTTCTCGGGGGGCCCAGCCAGCGATAGCGCAGATCGATGCGGATCAGCTCCACCAGCGCCTCGGTGCGCAGGGTCCGCGCGTCGGGCAGGAAGTCGGGTATGCGCGGCAGATGGGCGGAACGCTGTGCGGCGGGCAGCTGGGCAGCGGCCACCCACGCGGCGGTGAACGCCCGCACCGCCGCGGCTTCACCCTCGAGCGCCCGGCCGTTTCCGCGCAGGCCAGGGCTCGTCGGAACACTTCTCTCGGACTCGGCACTCATTCTCGGACCTCGAGGCTGAGCGGGTGGCGCGTACCCCCCGCGCTGGTCGGCAACGAGCTGTGCCGGATTGCGACCACCGACGGATGCGTCCCCGCGTGGTACTTCGAATGATACGTGCCCGACGACGGTGATCCGGCAGTTCAGCTCGGATTCGGTGGTTCGGCTCGAAACGGCGTCCGGATCCGGAGCCCGCGGTTCGGTCCGACCCGGCCGTCCAGGCGCGGGATCCGAGGCAACCGCCCGCGCTCGGACGGCGACCGCATCCGTGCGGGTCAGCTCGCGACCGGCTGGGGTTGCTGCACGGTGGCGAAACCACCCTCGGTCGCGCGGCCGGCGAACTCGAGAATGGTCGGTCGGGTGTCGTCGGCGCGCCAGGCGACCGCCAGTTCGCACGGCGCGATTCCGCTGAGCGGGCGCGCGGTCAGACCCGGCCACCGGTACATCGGCACATTGTTCTCGGCCAGCAGGCACACGCCGAGGCCGAGGCTGACGGCTTCGAGCTTGTCCTCGGGGGTGGCCGCCTCGGCGCCGATCTTGGGGGCCCGGCCGCCGCGCGCGTCGTTGCCCAGCCAGAAGTCGCGGATCGCCCCGGCTTCGGCGGGCAGGGCGATGAACGGCTCGTCGAGCAGATCGGCGAAATCGATGACCTCGTGACCGGCCAGCGGATGGTTCTCCGGCAGCAGCACCCAGCGCGGTTCGGTGCGCAGCACCTGCCACCGGTAGCGGTTGGAGTCGGGCAACGGCAGCCAGACCAGCGCCAGATCGGCCTGTCTGCCCGCCAGTCCGCTGGAAGCGTCGTTCCAGGAGGCGGCGTGCAGGGCCAGCCGATATCCGCTCGCGCTCTCCAGATCGTTCAGCAGTCCGCGGCCCATCGCGGACTGGATGCCCACGCGTAAGACCTCGCCCGCTTCCTGTAGCGAGATATTGGTGACCTCCCACAGCTCCAGCATCTTGCGCGCGCCTTCGAGCAGTTCCTTGCCCGCGACGGTCAGCGCCACGCTGCGCTGGTTGCGATCGAACAGCACGACGTCGAGTTGACGTTCCAGCTGACGGATCTGCCGGGACAGGGTGGGTTGAGCGATGTGCAGCCGCTGAGCGGCGTTGGTGAAATGCAGTTCCTCAGCGACGGCGACGAAATACCGCAGGTCGCGCAAGTGCGGGTCCATAGCCCTTTGCTATCAGAATCGGTCTTGAATTTCCAGCCTTATCAAGCCGAGAAGTCTGGATAGTGGGAGCGAAACCGTCCAACGGTTTGTTACTCCACAGCATAGAGGCTTCTGTGGTGATTTGCACAATGCGCTCGGGCGAACGGTGAGCATCCTGGCGGCCGCCGGGTGTCATTCCCTGGATTTGGACGTTCGACCAGCATGAATGGTCCGATCGCGTTCCCCTCGGCGTCCCATGGGTCGAGGTGTCGAGAGGTTTCGGTAATCGCACAGGAAATGGATCCGGACGGAAGGGTGTAATCCGAATTCTCGGATAGTGATATTCGTCACATTAAGTGTATCCAGCGGACGAAATGGGTCCGGAGACGACGAAAGCGCTGTGATCCACGACCAAGTCGTGAACCACAGCGCTTCGCGCCGAGAGGCCGTCGGGGCACCCCGCTCCGAGCCGGCCGTCGGTCCGGGACTACTCGCTGTTGCGCTTCAGTTCGAGCAGTGCGGGGAGGTTGAAGCGGCGCAGGCCACGCGCACCGGCCAGGCGCATCGCGCCGACCGCGGTCAGCAGATTCGGCAGCTTCACCGGGTACCAGAACAGCTCCCGCTCCTGGGTGGGCATGATCGGCTTGGTGATGGCCTTCTGCCTGCAGTACTTGCGCACGCCCGCGGCGCCGCCCCAGCGCGCGCCCACGCCGGACAGGCCCCAGCCGCCCATCGGCAGCGCGAAGCTGAACAGGTTGGCGAACACGTCGTTGATGTTGACCGCACCGGCGTTCAACTGACGCGCGATGCGCTCGCCGCGATCCTTGTCGCCGGTCCAGACCGAGGCCGACAGACCGTAGATCGAATCGTTGGCCAGCCGGATCGCCTCGGCTTCGTCGGCGACCTTGATCACCGGCAGCGTCGGGCCGAAGGTCTCCTCGGTGATGCAGGTCATGCCGTGATCGACGTCGACGAGGACGGTGGGCTCGAAGAAGGTGCCCTGACCGGTGCGCTTGCCGCCGGTGAGTACCTTGGCGCCCGCCGCCACCGCCTCGTCGACGTGGCGCTGCACGATCTGCACCTGGTTCTCGTTGGCCAGCGCGCCCAGATCGTTCTCGATCGCGCGACCGTCCAGGCCCTGACGCAACGCGGCGACCTTCTCGGTCAGCTTGGCGACGAACTCGTCGTAGACCGGCTCCTCGACATAGACGCGTTCGATCGAGATGCAGACCTGGCCCGCGTTGAACATGCCGCCGAAGGCGATGCCGTTGGCTGCGCGCTCGAGATCGGCGTCGGCCAGCACGATCGCCGGATCCTTGCCGCCCAGCTCCAGGCTGTAGGGGACCATCCGCTCGACGCACGCCGCGGCGATCTTGCGGCCGGTCGCGGTGGAGCCGGTGAACTGCACGTAGTCGACGTTGTCGATCACCGCGGCGCCGGTCGCGCCCGCGCCGGTGACCACGGCGAAGACCGGCGGTGCGCCGATCTCCTCCCAGCCCCTGGCCAGTTCGAGCGCCGAGAGCGGGGTGACCTCGGAAGGCTTGAGCACCACGGTCGCGCCCGCGGCCAGCGCCGGGAACACATCCATGATCGGCATCGCCAGCGGGAAGTTCCACGGCGTGATCACACCGACGACCGGGTAGGGCCGGTAGGCCACGGTCAGCTTCTTGACCCGGGCCAGCGGGCTGTGCGGCGAGGGGTGCTCGTCGGCGAGGAACTTGGCCGCCCGGCGAGCGTAGAAACCGATCAGGTCGGCGCCGAAGGACGGGTCGATCAGCGCGTCGCCACGCGCCTTGCCGGTCTCGGACTGCAGCACGTCGGCCAGGTGCTCGGTGTTGTCGATGATCCAGTCCTGGAACGCCAGCAGCCACTTCTTGCGGCCGTCGGGGCCGATCGACTCCCAGCCGGGCTGATGTTTGCGCAGTTCGGCGACGGTGGCGGCGATCTCGTCGGCGCCCCGCACCGGCACCGAGCCGACGATCTCGCCGGTGCCGGGATTGCGCACCTCGATCACGTCCGGGGCCGTCGCCTTGTCCGCGGCGGCCTTCGATTCGACGGCCGTCGGCGCCGGGGCGTTCTCGACGGCACTGCCGTTGGCGGCCTGCTCGGTCGCATCCTGCTCGGTCACGGCCTGCTCGGTCGCGGACTCGGTGTTGGTCACTGCTGTTTCTCCCACTGACGTCGTGCTGTGGACATCGCCGTGCGCCGACCGCTGTGAGTCAGCTCACTGAACTATGATCGTGACACAATACAGGGGGAGTTTCTTGGCCCATTATGTCAATCGGATCGGGTCGATTTGTGTCGATGAAACAAAATCCGGTCGCAGACCGGGCGGGCAGGACCAGTCCGGTGGTCCTCGCCTGGCTGGCCGACTATGTCTCCGACACCATGCGCTCGGACACCTTGGAGAAGGTCGTGGTCCGGCTCGACAGCGTCATCGTGGCCAAGGTGCCCGAACTCGCCGACCGGGACATGAGCCGTGACCTGGCCGCGAGCACCCGCGCGCACGCCCGGACCCTGCTGAGCAATCTCACCAGCGACACCTTCGAGTTCAGCCTGCCCGCCGAGGCGCACGCCTTCGCCCGCACCATCGCCCGGCGCGGATTCGACCTGCGGGTGCTGCTGCGCACCTATCACGCCGGGATGGAGGCCGTGCTCGAATACATGAACGAGGCGGTCGAGCAGCGCGAGGTGCCGGCGGAGATCGAACGCGCGGTCATGCTGCGGATGTTCGACCGCACCACCAAATGGATCAGCATGTCGGTGGAACTGCTCACCGACACCTATGTCGAGGAACGCGAGCGGGTACTGCGCGCGGCGCTCAACCGGCGCACCGAGACCGTGCGGGCGTTGCTGGCCGGGGAGGAACTCGACACCGACCAGGCCGCGGTCCGGCTGGGCTATCGGCTCACCGGACATCATCTGGCCTTCGTGCTGTGGACCGATCAGGGCGAGCCCGGCGGCGATGCGGAGGTGACCGATCTGCTCGACCGGGTCGCCGCCCGGGTGGCCGCGGATCTGGGCAGCGCCCGGCTGCTCACGATGTCGTCGGGAGCCAGCGGGATGTGGGCATGGGCCGGACTCGACGATCAAGCGCACGCCGCCGAACTCGCGGTTCCCGGCCGGATCGAGCGGAAGCTGGCAGGCTCGGTCGACGAACCGGTGCGGGTCGCCTTCGGGGTGCCGGGCGCGCGGATCGCCGGTTTCCGATCCGGGCACCGCGAGGCGATGGCGGCCCGCCAGGTCGCCGAGCGCGGCGACGGCGGGCGCCGCGTCGTGGCGTATCGGGACGTGGAGATCGCCTACCTGGCCGGGGTCGACGCCGAGGCGATGCGAGGGCTGATCGAGCGGGAACTGCGCGCGCTGGCGGGCGAGGAGGAGAACGTCGTTCGTCTGCGCCGCACCCTGCACACCTACCTCGCCCAGCGCCGCAGCCCCGAGGCGACCGCGAAAGCGCTCGGCGTGCACAAGAACACGGTGCGCTACCGGCTACAGCGCATCGAGGAACTGCTCGGGCATCCGATCGAGCAGCGCGGGCTGGCGCTGGAGGTCGCGCTCACCTGCCTGGCCGCCTACGACGAGACGGCGGGCCGGTAGCCCGAGCCGTCTCGGTCCGTGGTCGCCTCCCTGGCCCGCACCCGGCGCGCGGGCGGCTCGACACCGTCGGCGACCGGGTGCTGCGGGAGTTCGGCGAGCAGCGTGGTCGTGGCGGCCGCGATGGTCGCCACCGCCTTGTCCACCGCGGCTTTGGTGGTGGTGGACAGGCCGGACACACCACCGACCTTGCGCACGTACTGCAGCGCGGAAGCATAGATTTCCTGCTCGGTAGCGGCTGGTTCCAAACCGCGCAGGCGGGTGATGTCACTACACATGGGTGCACATTAGCTCCCCGAAAGCCGATGTGGCACCGCAAGAATCTGATGGGCGTGAAATCGGTCGCGACGACTGGGGAGAAATCCCCCGCTGGACGATAACGGCGCTGCCGCACCGGTCCATGGTGAACAATCGGAGGCATGCCTGCCCGCGGTATACCCACATTGACGACCTTCCCGTACGAAGAGCTCGACAACCGGGAGGAAGACCACTGGTCCGGCGCGGCCATCTCCGACGACGAATTGCGCGCGCTGGCACTCGGTGGCTACTACTCGACCCGCTGGGACGCCTTCCACGACGCGCTGTTGCTCGGCCCGGAACGCGAGCACCCGCTCGGGGATCGCCGCGAACTGGCGATCGACACGCTGACCGGCGCGTGGGGCATCACCGACGGCACCGAGGCGCAGGCCTCCATGGAGCAGTTGCTCGACGGTATGCACGCACCGCTGTACGCGCTGGTGAACCCGTTGGTGAAGGCGTCGATCAACGCCAGTGAACGCGACCGCTTCGGTGAGCGCGCCGATCGGCACCGGGCGTTCCTTCGCCAGATCGCCTCGTTCCGCGGTATGGAGAACCCGGAGTCGCTGGTGCGTGACTACGACATCTGGGCTCAGGCCATCAAGATCGGCTTCACCGATCACCTCGCTCGCCCGCTGCCCGCCGACATCCACGCCTGGGATCTGGCCAGAGTGGTCGCGGTGGCGCGGATGGCCTTCACCGCCGGATACATCGAGGCCGACGTGGCCTGGGGCTATCTCATGCGCGCGCTCCCGCTCGCCCAGCGCAAATATCGCAACTGGCGGCAGTTCGGCGACGCCTATCTCACCGGCTGGACCTACTGGCAGGCGTGCGAGGACCTGGCCGAACTCAAGAACGGCGGCGTCGACCGCCGGCTGGAACTGCTGCGGTTGTGGATTCGCCCGACCAGTCCGTGGCGTCGCATCGAACTCAACGGCCCGAAACCGGAGAGCGGTCCGGAGTTGCTCGAGGAGATCGATCGGGACGGCGAGCCGGCAGAGCCCGGCGAGGCCGGGGACACCGGGGTATCCGGTGACCCCGGCGCGACCGGGATCTGAGTCAGCCCGCGTCGGGCAGCGAGCGCAGGATGCCGCGCCCGTAACGCTGGAACTGCACGTCGTCGACCATGCCGAGGGAGTGCCGTTCGACCAGCAGTTCCCACTCGGCGTACAGCTGGGCGACACCGGGGTCGGACGGGCCCGCCGCGCCGTCGACGGCCTCGCGGCGTACCGCGAAGGTCACCGCGCACGCGACGCGTTCCATGTCGGCTCTGTCCGCGCCGGTGAAGCGCAGCGTGAGGTGGCCGTCGTGGATCTCGAGTCCGGTCTCGCCGCGGGCCGCCCCGATCTCGCCGGGCGCCCCGGCGGGCGTCTCGGTCGAATGCGCGTACAGCACCGCGGCGACCGGGAATTCGTAGGCGAAGCCGTTCTCCGGATCGAGGGAGATGAACAACACCCGGGAGGTGGTGGCGGCCAGCAGTCCGGGACCCGCGGCGGGCGGGGCGGTGGCCACGGCCGTCTCCAGGACGTACTCGTCGGGCCGGACGAAATGGTGCAGCGCGGCGATCCCGGCATCCGCGCCCGCTCGCGGGGTCATCCGCGACACCGCGCGGTCGACGTCGCCACGGGTGGGACCTTCCTCGGTCCACACCGGTGCGGGCGGATCCAGCTCCGGGGCGGCGATGTCGACCCGCCGCGCGTTCAGGATCTGGTCGTTGATGCGCTCGACGATGCGGCCGGCCACGGGCACGTCGTGCTCGGCGATGAGTACCGGCAACGGGGTGCGGTCGGCGGGTACGCCGGTGAGCACCGGGGCCGGGTGGCGCAGATAGATCTCGATCACGACGGCGTCGTCGGCGCGCCTGCTCAGGCGGACCTTCAACAATTCGTCGACCGGGACATCCAGCACGCGCTCACCTTCGGTGTCGCCCTCGCCGCCCGGACGGAGAACGATCAGACGTCCGTGCCCGTGCCGCACGATCGCGGTGGGCGTTCGTAGCTCGACTATGTCCATACCCCCTGCGCTCCGTTATGTGTCGTCGCTCACGATAGGCCGAACATGACATGCTTGTGTCGACTCGAGGCAGACCGGAGCGAGGAATCGGGAACCTGCGCTGTTCCCCGGTCGTTTACCTGTCGAACTGCACCGATTGCAGAACGGCGCGATGTATCGAGTAGACCGTACGCGGTAACCTGGCATGTCCGCATCCGATTCCCCCAGCGGACGGAACCGGGTGCGTAATGCCACACGCTGTGCTCGATGTATCGCTCGATGGATCACGCTCGATGGATCACTCGGCAAGAACCCGGAGAAACCGGAAAGGACTGGCCGCCCGGCCTACGCTCTATGAACCGCAAGACAGTGTTTCGCACCCTGGCCATAGTCTCCGGCATCTTGCTGGTGATCTATGTGTTCAGTTATTTCGGAGACGACACGCGCGGCTGGCAGAGCGTGGACACGTCGGTGGCGTTGAGCCAGCTCCAGGACAAGGGCAACCTCGAGAACGTTCAGATCGATGATCGCGAGCAGCAGCTGCGCATCGATCTGAAGAACGGCAACGACGCCACCAAGGGCTCCGACAAGATCATCGCCAAGTACCCGGGCGGCAGCGAGACCTCCTCGAAGATCTTCGACGCCGTGCAGCAGTCCGGCGCGCCCTACAACACGGTGGTCAAACAGGACAGCTGGCTGGCCCAGATCCTGTTGTTCGTGCTGCCGATGGTGATCCTGCTCGGCCTGTTCATCTTCGTGATGGCGCGGATGCAGGGCGGTGGACGCGGCGGCATGATGGGCTTCGGCAAGTCCAAGGCCAAGCAGCTGTCCAAGGACATGCCCAAGACCACCTTCGCCGACGTGGCGGGCGCCGACGAAGCGGTCGAGGAGCTCTACGAGATCAAGGACTTCCTCCAGAATCCGGTCCGTTACCAGGCACTGGGCGCGAAGATCCCCAAGGGTGTGCTGCTCTACGGCCCGCCGGGTACCGGCAAGACCCTGCTGGCGCGCGCGGTCGCGGGCGAGGCGGGTGTGCCGTTCTTCACCATCTCCGGTTCGGACTTCGTCGAGATGTTCGTCGGCGTCGGTGCCTCCCGGGTGCGCGATCTGTTCGAGCAGGCCAAGCAGAACAGCCCCTGCATCATCTTCGTCGACGAGATCGACGCCGTCGGCCGCCAGCGCGGCGCGGGCCTCGGTGGCGGGCACGACGAGCGCGAGCAGACCCTCAACCAGCTGCTCGTCGAGATGGACGGCTTCGGCGACCGCACCGGCATCATCCTGATCGCGGCGACCAACCGTCCCGACATCCTCGACCCCGCGCTGCTGCGCCCCGGCCGTTTCGACCGGCAGATCCCGGTCGGCAATCCCGATCTGGCCGGCCGCCGCGCGATCCTGCGGGTGCACTCCCAGGGCAAGCCGATCTCCCCGGACGCCGACCTCGAGGGCCTGGCCAAGCGCACCGTCGGCATGTCCGGCGCCGACCTGGCCAACGTCGTCAACGAGGCCGCGCTGCTCACCGCGCGGGAGAACGGCTCGGTCATCACCGGTGAGGCGCTCGAGGAATCGGTCGACCGCGTCATCGGCGGCCCGCGTCGCAAGAGCCGCATCATCAGCGAGCACGAGAAGAAGATCACCGCCTACCACGAGGGCGGTCACACCCTGGCCGCCTGGGCGATGCCCGACATCGAGCCGGTCTACAAGGTCACCATCCTGGCGCGCGGGCGCACCGGCGGTCACGCCATGACCGTGCCCGAGGACGACAAGGGCCTGATGACGCGCTCGGAGATGATCGCCCGCCTGGTCATGGCGATGGGCGGCCGCGCCGCCGAGGAACTGGTGTTCCACGAGCCGACCACCGGCGCCTCTTCCGACATCGACCAGGCCACCAAGATCGCCCGCGCGATGGTCACCGAATACGGCATGAGCGCGCGCCTGGGCGCGGTCCGCTACGGCCAGGAGCAGGGTGACCCGTTCCTCGGCCGGTCGATGGGTGTGGGCTCGGACTACTCGCACGAGGTCGCCCGCGAGATCGACGAGGAGGTGCGCAACCTCATCGAGGCCGCGCACACCGAGGCGTGGTCGATCCTCAACGAGTACCGCGATGTGCTCGACACGCTGGCCGTCGCGCTGCTGGAGCGGGAGACCCTGCACCGCAAGGATCTCGAGCAGATCTTCACCGGGGTGACCAAGCGGCCGCGCATCACCGCGTTCAACGACTTCGGCGAGCGGGTGCCCTCGGACAAGCCGCCGGTCAAGACCCCGGGCGAACTCGCCGCCGAGCGTGGGGAGTCGTGGCCCCCGGAGCAGCCTGTCGACCAGGCGGCGGTGCAGGTCGCGGCCAAGCAGCTGACGCCGGTTCCCGTCAACGGGCACCCGGGTCATCGGCAGGGCGCCGCGCCGCAGGGCCAGCACGCCCAGGGCGGTTACCAGGCGCAGCCGCAGTACGCCCATCCGCAGCCGGGCGGTCACACCCCGCCCACCGAGGTCTATCCGCGACCGGGCGCGCCGACCCACGGTTCGCGACCGGACTACGGCGCTCCCGCGGGCTGGTCGGCACCCGGCTGGCCGCCACGGGATGAGCCGACGCAGCAGCAGGCAGGCGCTCCGGGGTACGGCGGATGGAGCGGCCCGCACTCGCAGCCCCAGCCGGAAGCGCCGCAGCCGCCGCAGGGCTTCCAGCCGTGGGGCGAGCCGCAGCAGGGTGGCCCGGCAGGCCAGGACGGCCCGGCCTACGACGAGCCCTCCCGTCCCGGACCGGCGCACGACGACGACCGCCGCGACTGGGACGGACCGAACGGCCGGTCCTGATCCGGTCACGATTAGGCTCGACCACGCCGGTGGGCGAAGACCACCGGCGCGGATTTGGAGGTGTCCTCGATTGTCGGCCAACCATGACACGGCGTTCGACGCCGTGACCGGCGCGGAATTCGACGGCGCGAACGGCGTGGTGCCCCAGCCGAGCCTGCGCGCGCAAGAGACCGGTCGTCTCTTCGACCAGGACCGGGCGGAAGCGGCGATCCGCGAACTGCTGATCGCCGTCGGCGAAGATCCGGACCGTCCCGGCCTGATCGACACCCCGGCTCGGGTCGCTCGCGCCTACCGCGAAATGTTCGCCGGGTTGTACACCGAGCCCGACCGGGTGCTCGACACCACCTTCGACGAGGGACACCAGGAGCTGGTGCTGGTGCGCGACATTCCGATGTACTCGACCTGTGAGCATCACCTGGTGTCCTTCCACGGCGTCGCGCACGTCGGCTACATCCCCGGCCCGGCCGGGCGGGTGACCGGCCTGTCCAAGCTGGCCAGGGTGGTCGACCTCTACGCGAAGCGCCCGCAGGTGCAGGAACGGCTGACCAGCCAGATCGCCGACGCCGTCATGCGCAAGCTGGAACCGCGCGGCGCGATCGTCGTGGTGGAGGCCGAGCATCTGTGCATGGCGATGCGCGGTATCCGCAAGCCCGGCGCGAGCACCACCACCTCGGCGGTGCGCGGACTGCTGCAGACCAACGCTGCCTCGCGTGCCGAGGCACTCGATCTGATTCTGCGGAAGTGAACCGAGCCGCAGGGAAGGCGGAAGCGGTGTCCGTCCCGAGCATCACCGCACGCGGCGACCGTCGGTGCGTGGTGATGGGCGTGGTGAACGTGACCGGCGATTCCTTCTCCGACGGCGGGCGGTATCTGGACCCCGACCGCGCCATCGCGCACGGCATCGAGCTCTACGCCGCGGGCGCCGACATCGTCGACGTCGGCGGCGAGTCGACCCGGCCGGGCGCCGATCGCGTCGACCCGGTCACCGAGGCCGCCCGGGTGACCCCGGTGATCCGCGGCCTGGTCGCCGCGGGCGTGCCGACCAGTGTGGACACCATGCGCGCCGCGGTCGCCGAGGCCGCGTTGGCCGCCGGTGTCGCCGTGATCAACGATGTCTCCGGTGGCCGCGCCGACCCCGATATGGTGAAAGTCGTGGCGGACGCGCGGGTTCCATGGATCCTCATGCACTGGCGCGCGGCGGCCGACTACCGGCACGCGGGCCCCGCCGAGCACTACGACGACGTCGTCGCCGAGGTGCGCGCCGAACTCGGCGCCCAGGTCGATCTGGCGGTCGGGGCGGGAGTGGATCCCGGCAGGCTGATCCTCGACCCCGGTCTCGGCTTCGCCAAGAACGCCGAGCACAACTGGGCGTTGCTGGCCGCGCTTCCGGAGTTCGTCGCGGCAGGCCTGCCGGTGCTGATCGGCGCCTCGCGCAAACGGTTCCTGGGTACCCTGCTGGCCGACGCCGACGGACCGCGCCCACCCGACGGTCGCGAAGTCGCCACCGCGACGGTCTCCGCCCTCGCCGCCCAGCACGGCGCCTGGGGCGTCCGGGTGCACGACGTGCGCTCCTCGTTGGACGCGATCGCCGTCGTCGACGCCTGGCAGCGGGCAGCCGCGGCGATCTCGTCCGAGCGGCCGGAAGGAGCTACCCGATGACCCAGCAGAGCACACCGGCCGCCACCGCCGATGCCGCCGACTCACGATCGGCCGGACCGGACCGCATCGAACTGCGTGGCCTGCGGGTGTTCGGCAGGCACGGTGTCTTCGAGCACGAGCGTCGCGACGGCCAGGAATTCGTGATCGACCTGACCGTGTGGGTCGACTTCACCGTCGCGGCCGCCTCCGACGACCTCGCCGCCACCGTCGACTACGGCGCGCTCGCCGAGCGGGCGGTGCGCATCGTGGCCGGCCCGCCGCGCAATCTGATCGAGACGGTGGTCTGCGAGATCGCCGACGACGTGATGACCGATCCGCGCATCCTGCGTGCCGAAGTGGTGGTGCACAAGCCGTCCGCGCCGATCCCGCACAGTTTCGCCGATGTCCGGGTGGTCACCTCCCGCACCAGGCAGGAGGCCGGGTGACCCGGGCGGTGCTGTCCATCGGCTCCAATCTCGGCGACCGGCTCGCGCACCTGCGCGGCGTGGTCGACGAGTTCGCCGACTGCCTGGTCGCGGTCTCGCCGGTGTACACGACCGCGCCGTGGGGCGGAGTCGAGCAGGACGACTTCCTCAACGCGGTGGTGGTGGTCGACGACGACGCGCGTGAGCCGGGCGATTGGCTGGCCGCCGGGCAGCGCCTCGAGCAGGCCGCGCATCGGGTCAGGGAGATCCGTTGGGGCGCACGTA
Source organism: Nocardia higoensis (assembly GCF_015477835.1). Lineage (NCBI taxonomy): Bacteria > Bacillati > Actinomycetota > Actinomycetes > Mycobacteriales > Nocardiaceae > Nocardia > Nocardia higoensis. Next base: position 114,050 of record NZ_JADLQN010000002.1, read on the forward strand.
CCCTCGATGTCGACGTGGTGTGGTGCGCCCGCGGCGGGGAGCCGGTGATCAGTGCCGATCCGGTATTGACTCTGCCGCACCCGCGCGCCCACGAACGCGCCTTCGTGCTGATCCCGTGGCTGGCCGCGCAGCCCGAGGCGGTTCTGGCCGTGTCGGGTGTCGAGCGGCCGGTGCGGGACTGGCTGGCCGATCTCGATGCCGCCGAGCGCGCGGGCGTGCGACGTACCGAGTTGTCGTTGAGTGCCCGCGCGGTCGCGGGGGAGGGATCCTCGGAGTGCAACTGAAGCCGACCAAGGCATGGGACCTGGTGGCCACGGTCGTGGTCGCGGCGCTGGCGGCCTGGATGGCGACCCGGTTCGCCTATGGCAGTTTTCCGCCGATCTCGGTATTCGCCGGCGCCTCGCTGTATCCGGTGGCCGCGATCGAGGTGGCGCTGGCGTTCGTGATCCGGGCCAGGGTGCGCAACGAGGAGGTGGGCACCGGCCGGAAACTGCACCCGATCACCGCCGCCCGCGCGGCCGCGCTGGCCAAGGCCTCGGTCCAGGTGGGCGCGATCGTGGCGGGCATCTGGCTCGGCTTCCTGTTCTGGGTGTTCCCGCAGCGCGGCGAGCTCACCGCGGCTGCCGCCGACTCTCCCGGTGCCGTGGTGGGCTTCTTCGCGGGTGTGGCGTTGGTCGCCGCCGCGTTGTGGCTCGAGTATTGCTGCCGAGCTCCGGACGATCCCACCGACGAGACCGCTACCACATAGCGAATTCCGGGATCGGAATCACTCCGGCGTATCGTGGGCGGAACCGCGCGCGCAGGCTACCCTGGCGGGCATGGTTGGACCGTCCCGTAGCAGCACTTCCCGTCCCCGGCGGGATCAAGCGGGACGCTATTTCATCGGCGCTCTCGTGCTGCTGGGACTGATAGCCAGTGTGTTCCTGATCTTCAGCAACAGCGTGCAGTTGATACGCGTGGGCATGGTGGCCGCGCTGTGGGCGGCGGCCGTCGCCGCGATGGCCGCCACCAAGTACCGCAAGGATGCCGCCGTGGACCAGGCGAAGGTCCGCGACCTGCAGAAGGTCTACGAGTTGCAGCTGGATCGGGAGATCTCCGCGCGCCGCGAGTACGAGATGGGCGTGGAGGCCAGGGTCCGCGAGGAGGTCGGCGCCGACGCCGCCGAGATGGCCGCCCTGCGCGCCGAACTGTCGGTGCTGCGCCAGAGCCTGCAGCGCCTCTTCGACGGCGATCTGCCTGTCGACCGCCCCGCGCTGCGCGCCGAAGCCGTGCGCGTCCGAGCGCTGCCGGGAAGCTTCGGCGACGCGGCCGATCACGAGGCTCCGGCGAACGGTAACTCGCCGAATGCCGATACCGCCTCGCGTGCCCGCGGATCGACCCCGGTCTTCGAACCGGGGCACCCGTACCCCGCCGCGTTCGCGGGTCCCGACGACGAGCCGGTGACCGCCGAGACCTCCATCGTCCCCGCCGACTACGACCCGTCCGCCCCGGCCGCGACCCGTCTCGGTCCCGGCAACTGGCCACACGCGTTCCATACCCTCGGTGACGCGGGAGCCTGGGCCGATGTCTATGCGACCTCCGAAGCGGCCACCTCCGAAGGCGCAACCTCCGAAGGTGACGAGCTGTCGAACGAGGCCGTCCCTTCCGCCGAGCGGGCCTCCCTCGCGTCCACCGGTTCCGCCGATGCCGCGCAGACGAAGGGCACCGCTGCGGCATTCGCGGTCCAGGAGGCCGCCTCTTCCGTGTCGGTCGCCCCCGCGATCGCGACGAGCGGCCCGACCGGATCCGGCGCCCCCGCGGAACCAACAAATGCGGCCACCACAGCGGCCGGCGCGGCGGATTCCCGCGCGTCCGAGCATCCTTCGGCCGACGCCGCGACAGTCTCGTCCAGCGCCGCCGACGCCCCCGCGGTCGCCACGCCCCGCACGACCTCCGCGGCGCCGCCCGCCGTGGCCGCGGTCGCCCCCTCGACTACGGTGGCCGACGCGAGCGCCGCCGATACCGCGAACAAGCCGACCCACCCGCAGCCCGCCCCGGCGGCGGCGCCGAAGTCGGCCGTCGGCACCCCTTCCCGCCGCCGACATCGCGAGAAGTCCGGTGCCGGGGCAGGGGAGCGCAAATTGTCGGTCGCCGAGATCATGGCCAATCTCGCCGCCGAACAGCAGCGCAGCAACTGAAACCGCGCCCACGGAGTGGGTGAGCGATAAATCACGTTCGGTCCCGGTAGCTCTGGCAAACGACGGGCGGATATCCTCGACCACGAAACGTCCGGTACCCGCAGCGCGGGACTGGAACGACATCGAGAGGACAACGTTGACCTCGGCAAGCCCGACTTCCGACAGCGCCGCGTCGGGATTCGACCCCGCGCCTGCACGCCTGACGGTGGGAATCGTCTCGGCGGGACGCGTCGGATCGGCTCTCGGCTCGGCTCTGGAACGCGCCGGACACGTGGTGTTCGGCGTCGCCGCCATTTCCGATGCCTCCAAGCATCGTGCGCGCACCCGGCTGCCCGATTCGGAGATCCTGCCGGTCGAGCAGGTCGCCGCGCGTGCCGAACTGCTGCTCCTGGCCGTCCCCGACGCCGAGCTGCCCGGCCTGGTCCGCGGCCTGGCGACGGCGGGCGTGGTCCGACCGGGCACGCTGGTGGCGCACACCTCCGGCGCGAACGGCGTCGCCGTGCTGGAACCGCTCACCGCCCTGGGTGCCCGCCCACTGGCCATCCATCCGGCGATGACCTTCACCGGCCACGACGAAGACCTCAGCCGCCTGGCCAACGCCTGCTTCGGCGTCACCGCCGCCGACGACATCGGCTACGCCGTCGCGCAGTCGCTGGTGATCGAGATGGGTGGCGAGCCGGTCCGGGTGGCCGAGGAGAATCGCACGCTCTACCACGCCGCCCTCGCGCACGGCAGCAATCACCTGGTGACCCTGGTGCTCGACGCGGTGCAGGCGCTGCGGGAATCGCTGGCCGGCCCCGGCCTGCTCGGCCAGCAGATCGTCGACGACCAGCCCGGCGGCCTGGCCGAACGCCTGCTCGCCCCGCTCGCCTCGGCTGCCCTGGACAATGCCCTGCGCCGCGGCCAGTCCGCCCTGACCGGCCCGGTGGCCAGGGGCGACGCGGCGGCGGTGGCGGCGCATCTGGACGCGCTCGACGCCGCCGATCCCGGCGTGGCGCAGGCCTATCGCGCCCTGTCGCTGCGCACGGCCCGCCGGGCCGCCGCCGACCCCGCCCTGATCGACCTGCTGGAGGGACGCCGATGATCAACACCGCACTGCGTGGCGCGTATCGCCCCGGCGAGCTGACCGTGCACCACGATCCGGAGGTGCTCGGCTCGGTGGCCAAGGCGCTGCGCGGCGTCGGGCGCACCGTCGCGCTCGTCCCCACCATGGGCGCCCTGCACGACGGTCACCTCGAGATCGTCCGACAGGCGAAGCGGACCAACCAGGTCGTCATCGTCTCGATCTTCGTCAATCCGTTGCAGTTCGGCGCGGGCGAGGACCTCGACAAGTACCCCCGCACCCTGGACGCCGATGTGGAACTGCTGCGCGCCGAGGGCGTGGAGCTGGTGTTCGCGCCCAGTCCCGCGGACATGTACCCCGACGGCCCGCGCACGACCGTGCACCCCGGCCCGCTCGGCGCCGAACTCGAAGGCCTCACCCGCCCCACGCATTTCGCGGGCATGCTCACCGTGGTCGCCAAGCTGTTCCAGATCGCCCGCCCGACCCAGGCGTTCTTCGGTGAGAAGGACTACCAGCAGCTCACCCTGATCCGGCAGATGGTGCGCGATCTGAACTTCGACGTGAAGATCGTGGCCGTACCGACCGTGCGCGAAGCCGACGGGCTGGCCCTGTCCTCGCGCAACCGCTACCTCGACGACGCCCAGCGCGAGACGGCGCTGGCGCTCTCGGCCGCCCTGTCGGCGGGCGCGCACTCCGGCGGCCTGGGCGCCGAGGGCGTGGTCGCGGCGGCCCGCGCGGTCCTCGACGCCGCCGAGGGCATCGACCTGGACTACCTGGAATTGCGTTCTTCGACGCTCGGCCCGGCCCCGGCCTCCGGCAATGCCCGCCTGCTGGTGGCGGCCAAGGTCGGCGCCACGCGTTTGATCGACAACATCGCCGTCACCCTCGGCGCCCCGATCGACGGGCACCCGAACCACGGCGCCGCACCCCGCCCGGTGCCCGCCGATTCCGCTCTCGTTCCTCCCGCGCGCTAGAAAGGCGACGACGATGCTGCGCACCATGATGAAGTCCAAGATCCACCGGGCCACCGTGACCCACGCGGACCTGCACTACGTGGGATCGGTGACGGTGGACCAGGACCTGCTCGACGCCGCCGATCTGCTCGAGGGCGAGCAGGTCTGCATCGTCGACATCGACAACGGCGCCCGCCTGGAGACCTATGTCATCGCGGGCGAGCGCGGTTCCGGCGTGATCGGCATCAACGGCGCCGCCGCGCACCTCGTGCACCCCGGTGACCTGGTGATCCTCATCGCCTACGGAATGATGAACGAGCAGGAGATCGCCGCGTACGAGCCCAAGGTGGTCTTCGTCGACGAGCGCAACCGCGCCGTCGAGCTGGGCGCCGACCCGGCACACGCGCCGGAGGGGTCCGGCCTGACGTCCCCGCGCGCGCTGACCTTCGTCTGATGCCCGATCCTTCCTCCGCGACGGAGGGAGCCGCGACCGGGGGACCGATGCTGCTGACCATCGACGTCCGCAACACCAGCATCGAGCTGGGCCTGTTCACGGGCAGCGGATCGCACGCCCGCCTGCACCGGCACTGGCGCATGCACACCAACCCGCTGCTGACCGCCGACGAGTTCGCCATGCAGCTGCGCGGCCTGATCGGCGCGCCGCTGGAGGAGGTGGTCGGCGTCGCCGCGCTGTCCACGGTGCCGCCGGTGCTGCACGAACTGCGCGCGATGCTGGACCGGTACTGGTCACACGTGCCGCACGTGCTGGTCGAACCCGGTGTGCGGACCGGCATCCCGCTGTTGGTCGACAATCCGAAGGAGATCGGCGCGGACCGCATCGTCAACGCGCTGGCCGCCCACCAGCAGTTCGGCGCCGCCGCGATCGTCGTCGACTTCGGCACCGCCACCACCGTGGACCTGGTCTCGGCCAAGGGCGAGTTCCTGGGCGGGGTGATCGCTCCCGGCGTCGTCATCTCCGGGGAAGCGCTGATCGAGAAGGCGGGCCTGCGCCGGGTGGAGCTGGCCCGGCCGCGCTCGGTCGTCGGCAAGAACACCGTGGAGGCGATCCAGTCGGGCGCGGTGTTCGGGTTCGCCGGCCTGGTCGACGGGCTGATCGACCGCATCCGCGACGAGTTCGACGCTTTCGCGGGCGAGGATGTCACGGTGGTCGCCACGGGCAGCAGCGCGCCGCTGATCGTGCCCGAGTCCGAGACCATCGACAAGCACGAACCGCACCTCACGCTGACCGGTCTGCTGCGGGTCTACGAGCGGAACCTGCAGCGGCGCAAGGGGTGAGAGGTGCCGGGACGAGGACCGGCGGCGGAAGTGGACGGCACCGACGCGCGTGGATCACTCGCGGCGCCGGTAGCCCGCGGCGTAGATCACTTTCCGGGGGCTGTCGCCCTCCCGGACGACGCTGCTACACTCGCTGACGTGTTCCACCATGTGCGCACCCAGGAGTGTTGTCGAGGCTGATCCGGCCCCGACAGTTCGAGGCCGACTTCTGATAGTCCCTCGACCGTTCACCCTCCTGGAGTATCGCTCATGCGTTCCTCTGTTCTCGCTTCTTCCGATCCCACGCGGGCACTCGCCGAACCGACCGTCTTGTCGTCGACGGCGGCCGCCCGGATCGCCGATGTCGCCCCGCTCGCGCCGACGTCCCCGCTGATCGCTGCGCCTCGTCGTGTCACCACCGCGCGCCTGCCCGACGATCCTCGCCTGCAGCGCCCGCTCGCGCCCGCGTTGCCCACCCGGCTGCGTCCCGCCGACCTGCTGCGCATCACCGACGAGGGGGCCGAGGACGTGCTCGACGGGCGTTACGACCACCTGCTGCCCGAGGGCGGCATCCTGCCCGTCGACGAACGCTGGTCCGCCCGGATCCACGCCGACGACGAGGTCGATGTGTGGCTGATCAGCTGGACGCCATCGAAGACCACCGAGCTGCACGACCACGCGGGCTCACTCGGCGCGTTGACCGTACTCAGCGGCGCGCTGTCGGAATTACGTTGGAATGGAACGGAATTGCGTGCCAGGACACTGTCGGCGGGTGACCAGGCAGCCTTCCCGATCGGCTGGGTGCACGAGGTGATGCGCGCCCCCGCGGCGATCGGATCGCACACCGCCGAACCGACCCTGAGCGTGCACGCGTATTCGCCGCCACTGACCGCCATGTCCTATTACGAGGTCACCGGTCACGGCACGCTGCGGCGCACGCGCACCGTTCTCACCGATGAGCCCGAAGGTGATATCCGATGAGCCGTCTGACCATCGACCAGATGCTCGACCACGCCCGAGCCGCCCTCACCCGGATCTATGCCTGGCAGCTGCCCGAGGCTCTGGGCCGCGGCGCGATTCTGGTGGACATTCGCCCGCAAGCCCAGCGCGATCGCGAGGGGACTCTGCCCGGCGCCTTGGTCATCGAACGCAATGTCCTGGAATGGCGGCTGGATCCGTCGAGTTCCGCGCGACTGGCGCTGGCCACCGATCACGACGTGGAATGGATCGTGGTCTGCTCGGAGGGATACACCTCGAGCTTGGCCGCCGCCTCGCTGCAGCAACTCGGCCTGCACCGGGCCACCGATCTGGTCGGCGGCTATCAGGCGTTGAAGGCCGCCGGACTGCTCACCGTCGCCGCGGGGACCGCGCATTTCGCTCGCGAGGTCGCGTCCCTGGCGTCGCTGTAATACATCTTTCGCAACCGGATTCCACGCCGACCGTTCGCCTTCGCGCGCGCGGTCGGCGAGACGTTCCCGGCCTGTTCGCGCGGTGTCCGGGCGCTCGCGGGCGGATTTGCGGGCCACGCTAGGGTTACCCGATGTGAGCACCCCGAATGCGCCTGCAGGCAAGAAGAACGCCGCCCAGCCCGTCGCCGACGTGCCCGAGCAGATGCGGATTCGCCAGGACAAGCGTGCGCGGTTGCTCGCCGAAGGCGTGGACGCCTACCCCGTGGTCGTGCCGCGCACCCATACCCTGGCCGAGATCCGGGCCGCCTATCCCGACCTACCCGCCGATACCCAGACCGGAGAAAAGGCCGGCGTAGCCGGACGCGTCATCTTCGTACGCAATACCGGCAAGTTGTGCTTCGCCACTCTGCAGGAGGGTGACGGCACCAAATTGCAGGCGATGATCAGTCTCAACGGGGTCGGCGCCGAGGCGCTCGCGGCCTGGAAGTCCGATGTGGACCTCGGCGACTTCGTGTTCGTGCACGGTGAGGTGATCGTTTCCCGCACCGGCGAATTGAGCGTCATGGCCGATTCCTGGTCGATGGCGGCCAAGTCGCTGCGTCCGCTGCCGGTGGCGCACAAGGAGATGAACGAGGAATCGCGCGTCCGCCAGCGTTATGTGGATCTGATCGTGCGCCCGGAGGCCAGGCAGATGGCCAGGACGCGGGTCGCGGTGGTGCGGGCGCTGCGTAACGCGCTCGAACGCCGCGGCTTCCTCGAGGTCGAGACGCCGATGCTGCAGACGCTGCACGGCGGTGCGGCGGCTCGGCCGTTCATCACCCATTCCAACGCGCTCGATATGGACCTGTACCTGCGTATCGCGCCGGAGTTGTTCCTCAAGCGCTGTGTGGTCGGCGGCCTGGAGAAGGTCTTCGAGATCAACCGGAACTTCCGGAACGAAGGTGCCGATTCCACGCATTCACCGGAGTTCGCGATGCTGGAAACCTACGAGGCCTACGGCACCTACGACGACTCCGCGACGATGACCAGGGAATTGATCCAGGAAGTCGCCCAGGAGGCGCTCGGCACACTGGTGGTAACCCTTCCCGACGGCAGCGAATACGACCTCGGCGGCGAGTGGTCGACCGTCGAGATGTATCCGTCACTGTCCGAGGCGCTGGGCCGTCCGGTGACTCCGGAAACGACCGTCGAGGAATTGCGATCGATCGCCGCGCATGTCGGACTGGAAATTCCGGAGGGTAAGGGCTACGGCCACGGCAAACTCGTCGAAGAACTCTGGGAACACCAGTACGGCGACAAGCTGTACGCGCCGACTTTCGTGCGCGACTTCCCGGTGGAGACTTCTCCGCTCACTCGGCAACACCGCAGCAAGCCCGGCGTGGCCGAGAAGTGGGATCTGTACGTGCGCGGCTTCGAGCTGGCCACCGGTTATTCCGAACTCGTCGATCCGGTGGTCCAGCGAGAGCGGTTCGTCGACCAGGCCAGGCTCGCCGCTCAGGGAGACGAGGAGGCAATGGTCCTCGACGAAGAGTTCCTCGCGGCGATGGAGTACGGTATGCCGCCGACGACCGGAACCGGTATGGGAATCGATCGCCTGTTGATGGCGCTCACCGGTTTCGGAATCCGGGAAACGATACTGTTCCCAATTGTTCGCCCGGCTGCTCGTTGAGTCGCAGTAGTAGATCGGAAGTAGTAGAGCAGCAGTAGTTCGGTAGTGCTGCTCCGGTCCCGTCTTGGAATTTTTTGACTTCAAGGTATTCTTATCACGGGTAATCGGCCTAGTCGCGGGTCGCACGATTTCGAGAGGACGTTCAGCTCATGGCAAAGAAGGTCACCGTTAGCCTGATCGACGATGTCGACGGTGAGTCCATCGCAGACGAGACCATCGAGTTTGCGATCGACGGAGTGTCGTACGAGATCGATCTGTCGTCGGTCAATGCCGCGAAGCTGCGTGACGGGCTGGAAGAGTGGGTTTCCAATGCGCGTCGGGTGAGCGGCCGTCGCCGCGCGAAGGCGGTCTCCGGTGGCGCCGCGGCACCGAAGAGCCGCGTATCGATCGATCGCGAACAAAGCGCCGCAATTCGTGAGTGGGCGCGCCGCAATGGCCACAAGGTCTCCGCGCGCGGCCGCATCTCCGCCGACATCACCGACGCCTACAACAAGGCTTCGAAGGGCTGACACGAAGAGCGGGTTTTTCCCACTGCCGCCCGGGTGAATCGTGCGACACCCGGGCGGCAGTGTGTTCACGACAGGGCGTGCTCATGGCAGGCGTTCTCGAGGCGTTCTCGGGACAACGCGGACCACAGACGTGGCGTGCCCGTGACAGAACACAGACATATTTCGGCCCGCCCGATGGCACGTGACCTCGGCAGGGGTGGGCGGCGCGGGCGATCTGTGCGATCGTTCCACTGGTGGTTCGTCGGTGATCGCCCGGTGCGCTCCAGCGGCAGGCGATGTGGGAAAGATGAGGTGGCGGCGCGGTGACAGCATTCGTCGGTTCGTTGTTGCGGTACGTCGACGACAACGGGCGGCAGCAGGAGTTCGAGCTGAGCGCCGAGCGTCAGCGCATCACCATCGGCCGTTCCCCGCAGGCCGACCTCTCGCTGAGCTGGGATGCCGAGGTCTCGCGGCTGCACGCCGCGGTCGAGTACCTGGGCACGCACTGGACCATCGTCGACGACGGCCTTTCCCGCAACGGCACGTTCGTCAACGGCGAGCGGCTCACCGGCAGGCACCGGCTGCAGCCGGGAGATCGCATCCGGGTCGGCACCTCGCTGGTGTCCTTCCACGAGTTCGGCACGCCCGCCGAGGACATCACCCGGGTGGCGACGGGCAGCACCCCCACCCTGCGCTCGCTCACCGAGACCCAGATGGCGGTCCTCATCGCGCTGTGCCGCCCGTACAAGAACGGTGCGGGGTTCGCGACGCCCGCCTCCAACCAGCAGATCGCCGAGGAACTGTTCCTCAGCGTCGACGCCATCAAGACCCACCTGCGGGCGCTGTTCGCCAAGTTCGGGGTGGAGAATCTGCCACAGAACCAGAAGCGGGTGCGGCTGGCCGCCCTGGCCATGCAGAGCGGCATCATCTCCGACCGCGATCTGTGACCCGGCTCGCCGGGGCGATCCCGGCCCGCCCTCGCGGGTGTAGAGGTGTTCGCTCTGGGCAAAACCCCCACGGAAACGATTCGCCTACCGCTCGCGTTGTGAGTGAATGACCATGTTGTCGCCGGTTCCCAATAGGGTGGACCACAGGCGGCCGGAACCCCCGCCAACTAGAGTGGAGGCAGGGGCCACAACCCCCGGGCTTCATGGCAGGCTGACGACCGACAGACCGAAGAGCTCTGAGTGTCGGATGCCACTGAAGGTCTGAGCAGGAGAGTGAGGGAGCGATGTTCGAGAGGTTCACCGACCGCGCGAGGCGCGTCGTTGTCCTGGCCCAGGAAGAGGCCAGGATGCTCAACCACAACTACATCGGCACCGAGCACATCCTGCTTGGCCTGATCCATGAGGGTGAAGGTGTCGCGGCCAAGTCGCTGGAGTCGCTCGGCATCTCGCTGGAGGGCGTGCGCAGCCAGGTCGAGGAGATCATCGGGCAGGGCCAGCAGGCTCCGTCCGGGCACATCCCGTTCACTCCGCGCGCCAAGAAGGTGCTGGAGCTGAGCCTGCGCGAGGCGCTGCAGCTGGGCCACAACTACATCGGCACCGAGCACATTCTGCTCGGCCTCATCCGCGAGGGTGAGGGCGTGGCGGCGCAGGTGCTGGTCAAGCTGGGTGCCGACCTGAACCGGGTCCGTCAGCAGGTCATCCAGCTGCTGTCCGGGTACCAGGGCAAGGAGCCGGTCGAGTCCGGCACCCGCGGCGAGACGGGCACCCCGTCCACTTCGCTGGTGCTCGACCAGTTCGGCCGCAACCTCACCCAGGCCGCCCTGGAGGGCAAGCTCGATCCGGTCATCGGCCGCTCGAAGGAGATCGAGCGCGTCATGCAGGTGCTGAGCCGCCGCACCAAGAACAACCCGGTGCTGATCGGCGAGCCCGGCGTCGGCAAGACCGCCGTGGTCGAGGGCCTGGCCCAGGCCATCGTCAACGGCGAGGTCCCCGAGACGCTCAAGGACAAGCAGCTCTACACCCTCGACCTGGGTTCCCTGGTCGCGGGCAGCCGCTACCGCGGTGACTTCGAAGAGCGCCTGAAGAAGGTGCTCAAGGAGATCAACACTCGCGGCGACATCATCCTGTTCATCGACGAGCTGCACACGCTGGTCGGCGCGGGCGCGGCCGAGGGCGCGATCGACGCGGCCTCCATCCTCAAGCCGAAGCTGGCTCGCGGTGAGCTCCAGACGATCGGCGCCACCACCCTCGACGAGTACCGCAAGTACATCGAGAAGGACGCCGCCCTGGAACGCCGCTTCCAGCCGGTGCAGGTGGGCGAGCCGACCGTCGAGCACACCATCAACATCCTCAAGGGTCTGCGCGACCGCTACGAGGCGCACCACCGGGTCTCCATCACCGACGGCGCGCTGGTCGCCGCCGCCACCCTGGCCGACCGGTACATCAACGACCGGTTCCTGCCGGACAAGGCGATCGACCTCATCGACGAGGCGGGCGCGCGCATGCGCATCCGCCGGATGACCGCGCCGCCGGACCTGCGCGAGTTCGACGACAAGATCGCCGACGCCCGCCGGGAGAAGGAGTCCGCGATCGACGCGCAGGACTTCGAGAAGGCCGCGCGCCTGCGCGACAAGGAGAAGCAGCTCGTCGCCAAGCGCGCCGAGCGCGAGAAGCAGTGGCGTTCCGGTGATCTGGACGTCGTGGCCGAGGTCGACGACGAGCAGATCGCGGAGGTGCTGGCCAATTGGACCGGCATCCCGGTGTTCAAGCTCACCGAGGAGGAGACCACCCGTCTGCTCCGCATGGAAGACGAGCTGCACAAGCGGATCATCGGCCAGGAGGACGCCGTCAAGGCCGTCTCCAAGGCGATCCGCCGCACCCGCGCCGGTCTGAAGGACCCCAAGCGTCCCTCGGGCTCGTTCATCTTCGCCGGCCCGTCCGGTGTCGGTAAGACCGAGCTGTCCAAGGCCCTGGCGAACTTCCTGTTCGGCGACGACGACGCGCTCATCCAGATCGACATGGGCGAGTTCCACGACCGCTTCACCGCCTCGCGCCTGTTCGGTGCCCCTCCGGGCTACGTCGGCTACGAGGAGGGCGGCCAGCTCACCGAGAAGGTGCGCCGCAAGCCGTTCTCGGTGGTGCTGTTCGACGAGATCGAGAAGGCGCACCAGGAGATCTACAACACCCTGCTGCAGGTGCTCGAGGACGGCCGCCTGACCGACGGTCAGGGTCGCACGGTCGACTTCAAGAACACCGTGCTGATCTTCACCTCGAACCTCGGCACGCAGGACATCTCCAAGGCGGTCGGCCTGGGCTTCTCGGCGAGCAACAACGCCGGCTCGAACTACGAGCGGATGAAGCTCAAGGTCAACGACGAGCTCAAGAAGCACTTCCGGCCCGAGTTCCTCAACCGCATCGACGATGTGATCGTCTTCCACCAGCTCACCAACGAGCAGATCGTCCAGATGGTGGACCTGATGATCAACCGCGTCGCCACGCAGCTGAAGAACAAGGACATGGCGATCGAGCTCACCGATACCGCCAAGAACCTGCTGGCCAAGCGTGGCTTCGACCCCGTGCTCGGTGCCCGGCCGCTGCGCAGGACCATCCAGCGCGAGATCGAGGACCAGCTGTCGGAGAAGATCCTCTTCGGCGAGATCGGCCCCGGCCAGACCATCCTGGTCGACGTCGACGGCTGGGACGGCGAGGGCTCCGGCGAGGACGCCCGCTTCACTTTCACCAGCAAGGCGAAGCTGACCAAGGCCGAGGACAAGCCCGAGGTGGTGTTGACCGGCGCCGCCGAGGGCCCCGCCGAGGCCGCCTCCGGCGAGTAATCAGTACCGCGATACGACATCGAGGCCCGCTCCCGCCAGGAGCGGGCCTCGATCGTTCCACACGGCCGGATGGTCTGCCGCGGTGAGATCGGTATCGCGAACGGCCGGAGTCCTCGCGACGGTGCCACCGCATCTCGCTGCCGTCACGTGGTCGGCGAACTGGAGCGCGATCTACCAGGCTGCCCCGGCGAGGTAGATGTCTCTATGCCCTGCGTCGGCGGGTGACGACCCGCTCGGAGGGTTATTCCGGCGCGCCCGCGTCGGCGGGAGCCGGTTCGGGTTCCGACGGGTCCTCGACCGCCTTCAGAATGGGTGTGGCGGTGGCGGGGCGGACCGGCAGCCGCGCCGCGACGCGGTAGCCGCCGCTGGGCCGCGGGCCCGCCGTCAGCGCGCCGCCGAGGGCGTGGGCGCGTTCACGCATCGCGATGATGCCGTTGCGGCCGCCGGGCGACCGGGTGAGGGTGCCCAGCGGGCGACTGTTGTCGATGGTGAGGTCCACCGACTCGGCGGTGTAGCGCACGCTGACCGTGGCGGTCGCGCCCGCCGCGTGGCGGATGACATTGGTCAGCGATTCCTGGACGATGCGGGCGGCCGCGGTGTCGATGTCCTCGGGCAGGCTGACCGGAGTGCCCACGACTTTGATCTGCACGGCCAGGCCGGTGGAGCGGGCCCGGCGCACCACCGAGTCCAGATCGGCGATGCTCGGCTCCGGCGGTCGCGGCGGGGGTGGCGGCGTGGGCGTGGGTTCGGCGGGTGCGCTGCGGGTGGTGTGGGTGCCGTCGCGATCGGCGCGGGCGGACGTGGGCGCCATCCCGAGCCGGCCGCTGACGCCGCCGCGTTTCCCGCTGCGGCGCGGGCGCTCCGGATCGGCGGTCTTGTCGTCGGCCAGAGGGCCGGAGACCAGGCCGCGCCGGATGGTCGGCAGCATCGCGTGCACCTCGTCGAGCGAATCCTTGCTCGCCTTCTTGATCGCCGCCAGCGCCGACCGCGCCTGCATCGGCTTGCGCTCGAACAATTCCAGCGCCACCGAGGACTGCACGTTGATCAGCGAAAGGCTGTGTGCGAGAACGTCGTGCAGTTCGCGTGCCGACTGCAGCCGCTCCTCGCAGGCGAACCGCTCGCGCTGGGCGTGCTCGGCCCGCCTGGCCGCGTCGAAACGCCGCTCCCGCAATTGCGCGATGAGCTTGCGCACCCGCAGCGCCTCGGCCGCGCCGAGCACGACCACCAGCCAGCCCAGCACGGCCAGCGCCATCCAGCCGCTGACCGGCCGCCCCAGCAGCGCGGGCAGCGGCCAGACGAACAGCAGGAAGCTCAGCGGCGCGAAAGGATAAGTCCACCAGCGTGACCCGTTGACCGCGGCGGTGAGAAAGGCGATCACCGGCGAGAGGAAGACCGGGCCGTAGCCGTAGTCCAGCGCGAGATAGATCCCGCAGGCCGCCAGTGTCACCACCAGCACGGCCAGAGGCTCGACCTGCCGCAGCGCCAGGGCGATGGGCCCGGCCAGCAACAGGACGCAGCCGAGCACGTCCAGCGAACGCACCCCCGACTGCCCCACATTCACCGCGCGACCCCCCGCGACCTGGATCATCGCGACGATGAGCGCGATGGCGCAGTCGCGCACGATCGAGTCCCGATTCGCTATGGCTGGCACTGTCACCCCTGCAGCCTATTCGGCCATGCCGCCGAGGCTCCGGTCATGCGGTGATTTCGGCGGGTAAGGTCCGGGCATGGTCGACCAGTCCACTCGCCTTCCCGATCTGTCCGCCCGCCCGCACGAACTGTCCGTGGAGCGGGTGATGACCGCGCCCACCGCGCTGGTTTTCGCCGCGCTCACACGGGGTTTCGACATCTGGCTGGCGGCGCCGGATTCGGTGCGGATGCGGCCCGAAGTCGGTGAACCGTTCTATTTCGAGACCGAGTTCGAGGGCAAGCGCAATCCGCACTACGGCCGCTTCCTGCGCTTGGTGCCGGCGCGCGAGGTCGAGTTCACCTGGGTCACCGCCGCCACCGAGGGCGCGGAGACCGTCGTGCGCGTCGAACTGGTGAAGCAGCCGCGTGGCATCAGACTGCGCCTGCGCCACAGCGGATTCGCCAGCGCCGCGGTACGCGATCTGCACGAGCAGGTCTGGCCGAGGATGCTCGATCAGCTCGAGGAGCGCACCGCGGCCGCCGTCGGCTGAGCCCGGTCGCGTGCACGCTCGCTCGGAGATGTCGGTCGCGTCGAGTAATCGCCGCGCGCCGGTGTCGCCACTGTGGCCGCTCGGGTCGTCGACGCGATCGCGCGGTGGTGCCGACGACCTGTCGTGACGGGCCGAGACCGTCGCGAAGCGGCCTCGCACGATCCGGCACGCGAGTAGGTTCGATCGTGCAGGAGTACGGCCCAACAGCATTTCGGTCTCATCGTGAAAGGACAATGATGCCAACACGTACCGCGCGCACCGCCTGGTCCGGTGGTCTGCAGGACGGTTCCGGTCAGGTGGAGCTCGCCAGCTCCGGCGTCGGCAAGTACGACGTATCGTTCCCCAAGCGCGCCGCGGACGATGCCGACGGCACCACCAGCCCCGAGGAGCTGATCGCCGCCGCGCACTCGTCCTGCTATGCCATGGCGCTCTCGGCGCAGATCGCCACCGACGGCGGCACCCCGGAGAGCCTCGACGTGACCGCCGACGTCACTCTCGGCCCCGATCCGGCGGGCGGCTTCCGCATCAGCGGCATCAAGCTGACCGTGCGCGGCCGGGTACAGGGCATGGACGCCGACGGCTTCCTGGCCGCCGCCGAGGCCGCCAAGGCCGGTTGCCCGGTGTCCAAGGCACTGGCCGGAGTCGACGACATCGCCCTGGACGCCGCGCTCGCCTGATCAGCGCATCTGCCGAAACCCGGCGGGTCAGCCCACGAGCGCGGTGAGCGCCGTGCGGGTGGCCGCGTCGGCGGGGAAGAACGATTCGACGGCGAGTTCGGCGGTGGTCACATTGCGCGGCGTGCCGAACACGCTGGTGACGCTGAGCAATGCCAGTTCGTGCCCGTCGTGCCGTAGACGCATCGGCACGGCGGGCACGTCCGCGTCCGGAACGGATGCAAGCGCGAAGCCCCTGTCGACAGGGTAGGCGGCGAGTTCGGAGTACAGCTCGGCCAGTGCCGGGGAGCCGGTAGCAGTGATCTGCCGCTCGAGACGGTTCAGAACATGCCCGCGCCACTGGCCGAGATTGACGATCCGAGGTGCGAGACCGCCGGGGTGCAGGGTCAGGCGCAACACGTTGACCGGCGGTGTCAGTAATGCGGGATCCAGGCCGACGAGGAAGACGCCCACGCCCGCGTTGGCGTCGAGCATCGTCCACTCGCCGTCCACCGCCAGCGCGGGGAACGGTTCGTGCGCGCTCAGGATCCGGCGGACGATCGCGCGGATCGGGGCCAATGTGGGCTGGTGCACCGCCTTCAGGGCGGTGGTGAAGGCCCACGCGGGAGGGCTTTCCAGGCCGAGCGTGCCGTAGGCCGTAACGTGGATCATGTTGTAGCGGAACATAATTGACGTGTCTGCATGATAATGTCGGGGCGTGCAGCTTCGGTACAGCTACCGCGTCTACCCGACGCCCGGTCAGCAGGTCGCGCTGGCACGGGCGTTCGGGTGCGCGCGGGTGGTGTACAACGATGCCCTCGCCGCCCGGCGGGAAGCGTTCGGCCGGGGTGAGCGGATCGGTGACGCGGAGTTGTCGCAACGGTTGACCGCGGCCAAGGCGACCCCGGAGCGGGCGTGGCTGGGTGAGGTGTCGTCGGTGGTGTTGCAGCAGGCGCTGGCCGACTTGAATACCGCGTACCGGAATTTCTTCGCGTCGGTGACGGGGAAGCGGAAGGGTGGGCGGGTCGGTGTGCCTCGGTTCCGGTCCCGCCGGGACCATCGGCAGGCGATCCGGTTTACGAAGAACTCCCGGTTCGCGGTCACGCCGGGTGGGAAGTTGCGGTTGCCGAAGATCGGTGAGGTGCGGGTGGCGTGGTCGCGGGATCTGCCGTCGGAGCCGTCGTCGGTCACGGTCATCGTTGATGCGGCGGGCCGGTACTTCGCGTCGTTCGTCGTGCAGGTCGACGAGCAGCCGTTGCCGGAGTTGGACGCCGAGGTGGGTATCGACCTGGGGTTGACCACCTTCGCGGTGATGTCGGACGGGAAGACGATCGAATCGCCGAAGTTCCTGCGCCGAGCCGAGCGCCGGTTACGTAAGGCTCAACAAGCACTGTCGCGTAAGGAGAAGGGGTCGAAGAACCGGGCGAAAGCTCGGCTGAAGGTGGCTCGCGCGCATGCCAGGGTGGCGGATGCGCGGCGGGACTGGGCGCACAAGCAGTCGACACGGATCATTCGCGAGAACCAAGCGATATTCGTGGAGGACTTGTGCGTGAAGGGTCTGGCCCGTACCCGGTTGGCGAAATCGGTGCACGATGCGGGCTGGTCGACGTTCACGACCATGCTCGAGGAGAAGGCAGCCCGGTACGGGCGAACCTTCGCCAAGGTGGATCGCTGGTTCCCGCCTGTGCTCGAGGTGTGGGGTGGTCGGGCAGAAGAAGCCACTGCACGTGCGGGAGTGGACGTGCGTGTGCGGCACGATCCATGACCGCGATGTGAACGCGGCAACGAATATTCTCGCGGCCGGGCGGGCCGAGAGGGGAAACGCCTGTCGAGTCGGTGTAAGACCTCAACGGAGCAATCCGGCGGGCAGTCGACGCAGAAGCAGGAACCCACCGGAGCGGCACACCCTGCCGCGGGAGGAATCCCGGTCGTTCGTTCACGGCCGGGAGGACGTCAACACGAGGAAGACTTCGAGATAGATAGAGATATGGGACTCGACAGGCGCTCTGGTCGCGCAGTCGCGCCAGTTGGCGCTGGTGCCGTAACTCGGCCCGGAGGGCACGAAAACGAAAGGTGGTGCGAGCCTGCGCCGGCTCGCACCACCTCTTTCGGCAGTCTCTCCCCGGTCCGTAGGTACGGGCCGGGGTCTCACGTCGCGAAGGAGATACTCCCTCGCCCCCTCAACCGTGGGAACGGATTGGGCTCATCCCGCGGCGACACGCTCGCGTTCGGCAGTTCGCGTGCGGTCCGAGAACTCGGTCAGTGCCGCGAATCCGAGCCCGAGCGCCGCCCACAGAGTGGCCGACACCGCGAGCGAGGACACCCGGAACTGCCACAGCAGGCTCGGCGGGAAGTCCGCGGACACCTCGTCCACGCCCGGCAACAGCACATAGCCGACGGTCGTCACGGCGACGAACGCGAGCACGCCGCCGATCAACCGGACCGTCGACAGCTGCCCGGCCAGCACTCTGAACGCGTACAGGCCTGCCCCGACCGCGGCGATGCCGAGCAGCACCACCGCCACCCACAGCAGAGTGCGGTCGTCGATGGTGTCCGGGTCGCCCACCGCGGGGGGATTCGCCGGATACTTGAAGAACGGCACCGCGGCGATCGCGGCCCAGCCGCTGACACCGAGGAGCATTCCCAGTGCGGGACCCGACAGCGAGGTGAAGCGGCGCGCGTAATGCGCCACCGCGCCGAAGATGGCCCCGAGCGCCAGTCCGTAGAGGCCGAGCGCCAGGAACTGGCCGAACTTCTGGCCGGTCCGGCTCACCACCGCGTCGTCGCCGTGGGAATGCGCCGCGTCGTCGCCGTGGGAATGACCGGCTTCGGCCCCGTGCGAGTGCCCGTCGGCCGCCGTTTCCGATGCCGCCATCGCCTCTTCGAGCGCGATCGCGGCGTCGACGTGGGGTCCCCCGACGAAATGGCCGACCGTGGCGGCCAGCAGGCCGGCGATCACACCGGCCAGCAGACCACGCAACAACAGAGTTTTCAGCGATCCCGTCAGTGGCACGGAACACCCAGCAGATGCCGTCCGTCGTGCATCAGCTCGTGCAGGAACATCCCGCCGCGCGAGATCGCGCCCTGGTCGAACCCGACCAGGTAGAGGGTGAGCAGTGCGAGAAGAACGACACCGACCGTGACGAGCACGGTCGCGACCGAATCGGTCGCCCTGGTGGCGGGGATATGCGCGATGGCCATGGGATCCTCCTGAGGGATCTGCGTCCCGTAAAGGGGGTTTGTGCGATGGTGCCGGTGTCTGGCTCCCGCCGCCCCGAGAACCCCCGCCGGTGGCGGAGACGGACTCGGCACGTCGAATACAGTGGCGCGACCGCTCCGGATTCCCACCGGATTACCGCTCACCCTCGCTTGGTCACCTCGAACTGTGACACCCGGGGTTGTACGCCGTCAATACGATGCTGACGGCGCCCACCCCCGGACAGTGCTCATTCGCCCGCCGCGGCCTGCGCGGGCACGTCGAGGACGACCTCGAACTCCAGCAGCGAGGCGCCGGTGGAGACCGGCTTCTTGTCGCCGCTGCCCGCGTGCGCGGTCCGCGCGGGACCGTCGCGCCACGCGGCGAAGGACTCCTCGGAATCCCACTGCGTGACCACGAAATAGCGGTCGTCACCGGCGACCGGGCGCAGCAGTTGGAACCCGAGGAAACCCGGGGAGTTCTCCACCGCGTGCGCGCGGGCGGCGAACCGCTTCTCGAGTTCGGGACCCGCGCCCTCGGGAACCTCGATCGCATTGATCTTCACAACAGCCATACCACCGACAATACGGCCGGGGCACAATCGAGTCGATGGTGACAGAGGCGAAGTCGGCCGCGCCCGCGAATCGCGCGGGGCCGCTACACGACGAAGGCGGCGCGGGCGCCCCGATTCTGCTGCTGCACGGCTTGATGGGCAGCGCGCGCACCTGGTCGGGCCACCTGGACTGGTTGCGCGACCACGGCCACGTGCGCACCTTCGACGCCGCCGGTCACGGCAGGCCCGCGCCGTCCGAACCGGCCACCGAGGCGTTCGTCGCCGACCTGGCCGAATCCACCGCCGAGATCACCGAACCGATGGTGGTGATCGGGCATTCGATGGGCGCCCTGCACGGCTGGGTCTTCGCCGCGCGGTATCCCGAGCGGGTGCGCGCACTGGTCGTGGAGGACATCGGCCCCGATTTCACCGGCCGCACCGCCGCGAACTGGGCGACCATGATCGAGGCCTGGCCGCAGCCGTTCCCCGACGCCGCGGCCGTGATCGACTACTTCGGCGAGGTCGCGGGCCGCTACTTCCTGCGCTCCTTCCAGCACAGCCCCGACGGCTACCGCCTGCACGGTTCCGTCGCCACCTTCCGCGAGATCTCCGAGGAATGGGGCCGCCGCCATTTCTGGGACGAATGGACATCCGTGCGAGTACCCACCCTGCTGATCGAGGGCGAGCACACCATCACGGTGCCGGGGCAGATGCGCCGGATGGCCGAGGTGAACCCGCACGCCGAGTACGTGTGGGTCGAGGGCGCGGGACATCTCGTGCACGACGAACAACCGCGCCGCTACCGGTCCGAGGTCGAGCGGTTCCTCGGCCGCGTCCTCGCCGACCGCTGAGCTCGTCACCGGTTCGACCGGTCACCGATCCACGCGGCCGACGAGCCGCGTGGTTCGCCGACACCGAGGCGCCGCGACCCCGTCCTGATCCGCTGGGCGCCGATCCGGGTGACCGGGCGCAGCGGGCGATCGCCCAGGCGTGCGGCAACCGGTTCGTGGTGCCGACCACGGGATCGGGCCCGTCGGCTCAGCGCTCGCCTTCGCCCGCCAGCGCGAACAACCCGTCGGCGGTCTGCTCGACGAGCCCGTCGACCAGCAGCGAGTCCAGCGCTCGAGCGCGCTGACCGGGATCGCGGGTCCAGGCCAGATCCAGCCGGACCCGCTCGACCGGTCCGGCGGCATCACGCAGCACGTCCAGCAATCTCCCCCTGGCCTGGCGGTCGGTGCCCTCGTACTTCTGAGTCCGGCGCACCACCTGCGAGGCGGGCCTGCCTGCCTCGACCCAGGCGCAGCGCGGCAGCGGGCAGCGCGAACACTCGGGGCTGCGGGCCGTGCACACGGTCGCCCCCAATTCCATCAGCGCGGCCGAGAACCGGGCCGCGGGTTCGACGGCGAGCGGCAGCAGCGCCTCGGTCTCGACCAGATCGCGTGCGGCCGCATTCCCCGCCTCGGCCCGGCCGTGTACCGCCCGTGCCACCACACGCCGGACATTGGTGTCCACCACCGGCACCCGCTGCCCGTAAGCGAAGCAGGCCACCGCGCGGGCGGTGTAGTCGCCGATGCCGGGCAGCCCGAGCAGCACCTCGACCTCGGTGGGCACCTCGTCATCGTGTCGCTCGGCCAGCACGCGCGCGCATTCGTGTAGGCGCAGTGCCCGGCGCGGGTATCCCAGCTTGCCCCACGCGCGCAGAACCTCGGCCTGCGAACTGGCCGCCATCGCCGAAGGCACCGGCCAGCGCCGGACCCACTCCAGCCAGATCGGCTCGACCCGCACCACCGGAGTCTGCTGGAGCATGATCTCGCTCATCAGGATCTGCCACGCGGTCACGCCGGGGCGTCGCCAGGGCAGGTCGCGAGCGGTTTCGCCGTACCAGCTGAGCAGGATGTCCGCCGGGATGCCGCTCGTCTCGGCGCCCGCTGTTCCGTTCCGTCGATCCACGCCGCCCCGTACCCGTCCTCACTGTCTCGACCGCCGCTGTGACAGTCCGAGTTTGCCCACCCGTAACCGAAGTGACTCGCTGGTAGCGGTCAGGCCAGGCACAATGGTCGGTATGCCTGACTCGAATCCGATAAGCGCCTGGAAGTCTCTTCGCGAGGGTAACGAGCGATTCGTCAGCGGCGACGTGCTGCATCCTAGTCAAGGGCTGGTCGACCGGGCCAGGCTGGCGTCGGGGCAACAACCCAAGGCCATTCTGTTCGGCTGCGGTGATTCGCGGGTCGCCGCCGAGCTCATCTTCGACCAGGGCCTCGGCGACATGTTCGTGGTGCGCACGGCCGGCCACGTCATCGACAGCTCGGTGCTCGGCTCCATCGAGTACGGCGTGGACGTGCTGAATGTGCCGCTGATCGTGGTACTCGGACACGACAGCTGCGGTGCGGTCAAAGCCACCCTCGACGCCCTCGACGGCGGCGAGGTGCCCGGCGGCTTCATCCGCAGCATCGTCGAGCGGGTCGCCCCGTCCATCCTCCTCGGCCGCCGCGAGGGTCTGGCCGGCGTGGACGAGATGGAGGCCAGGCACGTCGTCGAGACCTCGCGATTGCTCATGCAGCGCTCGATGAGCATTTCCAGCAAAGTCGCCACCGGCGAACTGGCCATCGCGGCGGTCACCTACAAACTGGCCGATGGCAAGATCCAGCTGCAACGTGTCGTCGGCAACATCGGCGAACTGGCCTGAACCGGATAGAAACGATATAACAGCAGCTCGACGGCGGCTCGATCGTGGCGTGTCGGCTCCGGCGGGGGCCGACACGCCGAGGTCATGAGACCACGTGCCGCTCGGTGGCCGTAAGTTTGAATCGTGCTGGAACCGACTGGACCGCTGCCTCCGGAGATCTACTGGCGTCGCCGTGTCTTCGCCGTCGGGGTTCTGGTCGTGGTGCTCGCGCTACTGATCTGGGTCGTGCTGATGGTCGCGCGCGGCGGCGATTCCGCCGGCGGCGCCCAGGCCGCGTCGACCACGGTCGCCGCACCGGCCGGTGACGGCAAGGTGGAGCCCTCCGGCAGCGCCGCGGCCGGTGCCTCCGAACTCTCCTCGACCGTTGCGGCGCAGCCCGCGCGAGCCCAGTGTCCCGATCAGTCGCTCGCGGTCAAGGTGACCGTGGCCCAGCCCACCTACCGCGTCGGCGAGAAGCCGGTGTTCGGCATCGTCATCACCAACATCTCCGCCGAGCCGTGCTCGCGCGACTTCGGATCGGCCGCCCAGCAGATCTCCGTGCAGACCCTCGACGGCAGCCGCAGGCTCTGGACGAGCACCGACTGCTACCCGGAAGGGCAGCCGGACACCCGCACGCTGGACCGCGGCGAGCAAGCCGCCTTCCAGGTCACCTGGTCCGGTTCCACCTCCCAGCCGGAGTGCGCGGGGGAGCGCGTGCCGGTCCCGCCGGGTGCCTACACGGTCGTGGCGCAGTTGGGCTCGGTGCGCAGCGCGGCCGAACCGTTCAACATCGCCTGAGCCGACATCGCCTGAGCCGACATCGCCTGAGCCGACATCGTCCGAACCCCCGGCCTCACCCCTCGGATCTGGTTCCACGCAGGCCCGCGATGCGCAGCGCCGAGCGCACGTCGCCGACCTCGTGGATGCGGATTCCCTTGACCTTGACCTGCTCCGACCCGGGCGGCACCAGCGCTGTGGTGAACCCGAGGCGCTGGGCCTCGGCGAGCCTGCGCGCCACCCCGGTCACCTTGCGCACCTCACCCGCCAGGCCGACCTCTCCCAGGATCACCCAGCCCGCGGGCAGCGCGGTATCGCATTCGGCGCTGGCGATGGCCAGCGCGATGGCCAGGTCCGCGGAGGGCTCGACCAGGCGCATACCGCCCACCGTGGCGGCGTACACGTCGTGCTTGCCCAGGAACACCCGTCCCCGGCTCTGCAGCACGGCCAGCACCATGGCGACGCGGTTGTAGTCCAGCCCGCTGACCGCGCGGCGGGGCGCGGGAATCTCGGTTCTGACTGTCAGACCCTGCACCTCGCCCACCAGCGGCCGCTTGCCGTCCATCGCGACGGTCACCGCGGTGCCGGAGACCGGGTCGGTCCGGTGGTGCAGGAACAGCCCGGACGGGTCGTCGACGCAGGCGATGCCGTCCTCGTGCAACTCGAAGCAACCCACCTCGTCGGCGCTGCCGAACCTGTTCTTGATGCCGCGCACCATTCGCAGCGTGGAATTCTTGTCGCCCTCGAACTGCAGCACCACGTCCACCAGGTGCTCGAGCGTGCGCGGGCCCGCGACATTGCCGTCCTTGGTGACGTGCCCGACCAGCAGCACCGCGATCCCGCTCGCCTTGGCCAGCGAGGTCAGCGCCGCGGTCACCGCGCGGACCTGGGTGACGCCGCCGATCACGCCGTCGGCATCGGGCGCGAGCATGGTCTGCACCGAGTCGACCACCAGCAGGCTCGGGCGCACCTGCTCGACGTGACCGAGCACGATCGACAGATCCGATTCCGCCGCCAGGTAGACCCGTTCGTGCACCGCACCGGTGCGGTCGGCGCGCAGCCTGACCTGTCCCGCCGATTCCTCGGCGGTGACGTAGAGGGCCTTCTCGCCCGGCCTGCGGGCCCACCGATGGGCCACCTCGAGCAGCAAGGTCGACTTGCCCACGCCCGGCTCGCCGGACAGCAGCACGACCGAACCAGCCACCACCCCGCCGCCGAGCACCCGATCGAGTTCGGACACGCCGCTCGGGCGAGCCTTGGTGATCTGGGAGTCGATGCTCGACAGCGGCGCCGCGGCGGTGCTGGGCAGCATCGCGCGCCTGCCCGGCGCTCCCCCGGACGCCGCGGCGATCGCGGCCACCTCGTCCACCGTGCCCCAGGCGCCGCAGTCGGGGCATTTGCCCACCCATTTGGCCACCTCGTGCGCACAGGCCGAGCACCGGAAGATCGCCTTGGTCTTTGCCACACCGGCACCTTACGCAGCCGTGCCGACAGAACGAGAAAGGCTGCCGCACCGATCGCGACAGCCTTTCTCGTGGTTCGTGTTCCCGGGGGAACGGCCGCTCAGTGGCCGCTCGCGCCCTCGGGGGCGGGACCGGACAGCGGCGACTGCTGACGCTCGGTGTCCACGCCCGCGTCGACGGGGACATCGACCTGCACGGTGCCGTTCTCCTTGAAGTTGAAGGAGACGGTGTAGGTCAGGCCGGGGACGATGTCCTGGGTGAGACCGGTGATCTCGATCTTGGCGGGCTCCGCGGCGTCCTGACCCGCGGAACCCTGCTCGGCGGGGCTCGCCTGGCCGCCGTGGTCGCCCGCGGCGGTGGTGCTGCCCGCGGGGCCGGAGGTGACGATCTCCTGCGGACCGATCTTCAGCGTCTTCTCACCGCCGGCCGGGGTGATGGTCACCTTGCCGAGGTCGGTGGTGACGCTGGTCAGCTCGTCGGGGGTCTCGCCGCTGTTGTTGACGATGGACAGCGCCAGCAGCGCCTTGCCGCCCGCCACATTGGTGTAGCCCTCGCCGGGGTACACGATGTGGACATTGCGCAGGGAGATGTCCTCGACGTCGGCGTGGTTGCCGTTGACCGCCGCCGACTGGTTGGCGGTCTGCGAGATCTGACCCGCGCTGCAGCCGGACAGCGCGAGTGCGGCGCCTGCGGCGAATGCGGCCACCGTCACCATCAGACGTGAGTTCAGGGCAGTCACGGCTTGTCCTCCATGTCGACCGGGCACACTCCGCTACGGAGAGTAGTAACTAGGCAGCGTAGTAGTCGAGTCCCACGCCGGTGCTGCCGGGTGGTCGACCTCGGCCCGGCACCGCAAGCACGGCCTCGGCGACACGGCGGTGTCGACACGCGGCCCAGGCATCCGTTGGATAACGGTTGAGCCGGTCGTGCGGGTTTGCGGCGTGACCGCTGTGGGACCGTCCGCGGGGCGGTGCTGGTGGTGCCCGGTGATAACTCCTTCTGGCACAACGTGATGCACACCGCGCAGGTTCTGTCAACCCCGGCGGAGTCCTCGTTGTGGCCCTGACCTGCACAGTTGATCGCGCCGTTATCGAGTCGCATGTTAAACTGTGAACATCGAAAGGGGCACGGGACACATGATTTTTAAGGTCGGAGACACCGTCGTTTACCCCCACCACGGAGCGGCGCTGATCGAAGCAATCGAGACTCGCACCATCAAGGGTGAGCAAAAAGAGTATCTGGTCCTCAAGGTCGCCCAGGGCGATCTGACCGTACGCGTTCCCGCGGAAAATGCCGAATACGTCGGCGTCCGCGACGTCGTGGGCCAGGAGGGTCTCGATCGGGTCTTCCAGGTGCTACGCGCGCCGCACACCGAGGAGCCGACCAACTGGTCCCGTCGCTACAAGGCCAACCTGGAGAAGCTCGCCTCCGGCGATGTGAACAAGGTGGCCGAGGTCGTTCGCGACCTGTGGCGTCGTGAACAGGACCGCGGTCTTTCCGCCGGTGAGAAGCGCATGCTGGCCAAGGCCCGGCAGATTCTGGTCGGTGAGCTCGCGCTCGCCGAGGGCACCGACGACGGCAAGGCCGAGACCCTGCTCGACGAGGTCCTCGCCGCGGCGTCCTGACGCCACCGCCGATCGATCGATGAACAACACCGACAGCGACGTTCCCGTCGTTGCCTTGGTACCTGCCGCCGGCCGCGGCGTCCGCCTGGGTGAGGAATCTCCCAAGGCGTTCGTTCCGGTCGGCGGCACGCCCATGGTCCGACTCGCCGTGGATGGTCTGCTGGCCTCCGGGGTGGTCGACCGCATCGTCGTGATGGTTCCCGCCGAATTCTCCGAGCGTGCAGTCGCCCTGCTGCCGCCCTCGGATGCCGTGCGGGTCGTGATCGGCGGCGCCGAGCGCACCGATTCGGTGCGTGCCGGACTCGCCGACGCGCCGGATGCCGGATATTTCCTGGTGCACGACGCCGCCCGCGCTCTGACGCCGCCCGAACTCATCGGGCGAATCGTCGGCGAATTGCGGGCAGGCCACCGTGCCGTGATTCCGGTGCTTCCGGTGGTCGACACCATCAAATCCGTGGACGCCGACGGCCTTGTCACCGGCACTCCCGATCGGGCCGCGCTGCGCGCTGTCCAGACACCCCAGGGCTTCGCCGCCGATCTCCTGCGCGCGGCCTACACGAGCGATGTGCCCGCCACCGATGACGCCGGTCTGGTCGAGCGCCTCGGCGCCGCGGTGCGCACCGTGCCGGGAGATCCGCTGGCCTTCAAGATCACCACCCCGCTGGACCTCCGGCTGGCGGAGACACTGATCTCCCACCGCGCCGCACTGTGAGCCCGGTCGGCGGATGCCGCCCCGGACACACCGGGTCGCCGCATCACCGCGAGGGGCCACGCCCGGCCGTGTACGACCACGCCCGCGCGATGTGAGACGGTCTGAGCATGCGAGTGGGAATCGGCAGCGACGTGCACCCGATCGAGCCGGGCCGGCCGTGCTGGATGGCCGGGCTGTTGTTCGAGGACGCCGACGGCTGCGCCGGGCACTCCGACGGTGACGTGGCAGCGCACGCCCTCTGCGACGCGCTGCTGTCCGCCGCCGGGCTCGGTGACGTCGGCGCGGTCTTCGGCACCGGCCGTCCGGAATGGGCAGGCGTCTCCGGGGCGGCCATGCTCACCGAAGTGCGCAGGCTGCTCGCCGAGGCCGGGTTCGAGATCGGCAATGCCGCGGTGCAGGTGATCGGCAACCGGCCCAAGATCGGCCCCCGTCGCATCGAAGCCCAGCGGCTGCTCGGCGAGTTGCTCGGCGCTCCTGTCTCGGTGTCGGGGACCACGACCGACGGGCTCGGCCTGACCGGTCGGGGCGAGGGTGTCGCGGCCGTCGCCACGGCGCTGATCAGGCCGCGGGCCTGAGGCGCGTGCGGCTCGGGTGACGGGCATATAGC
Organism: Nocardia higoensis; assembly: GCF_015477835.1. Classification (NCBI taxonomy): domain Bacteria; kingdom Bacillati; phylum Actinomycetota; class Actinomycetes; order Mycobacteriales; family Nocardiaceae; genus Nocardia; species Nocardia higoensis. The sequence continues at coordinate 141,296 of NZ_JADLQN010000002.1, forward strand.
ACCGCCGAGGCGTCGAGTCGAGCCGGGGCACGAACGCCCTGCTACCACCGACTAGGATCGACCCCCGTGACACTGCGCCTCTTTGACACCGAAAGCCGAACCATGCGCGAATTCGCGCCGCTGGTTCCCGGCCGCGCTTCGGTGTACTTGTGTGGTGCCACCGTGCAGGGCGAACCCCATATCGGTCATGTGCGTTCCGGCGTCGCCTTCGATGTGCTGCGACGGTGGTTGCAGGCACACGACTACGACGTCTGGTTCATCCGCAACGTCACCGATATCGACGACAAGATCCTCAACAAGGCCGCCGAGGCGGGCCGCCCCTGGTGGGAGTGGACCGCCACCTACGAGCGGGCCTTCGACCGCGCCTACGACCTGCTCGGTGTGCAGCCGCCCTCGGCCGAACCGCGCGCCACCGGCCACATCACCCAGATGGTCGAACTCATGCAACGCCTGATCGATCGCGGGCACGCCTACGCTTCCGCGGGCAACGTCTACTTCGACGTGCAGAGCTACCCGGATTACGGCTCGCTGTCGGGGCACAAACTCGACGACGTCAACCAGGGCGAGAGCGCGGGCGAGGGCAAGCGCGACCAGCGCGACTTCACGATGTGGAAGGCCGCCAAGCCCGGTGAGCCGCACTGGCCCTCGCCGTGGGGGCCGGGCCGTCCCGGCTGGCACCTGGAGTGCTCGGCGATGGCCGGGTTCTATCTCGGCCCCGAATTCGACATCCATTGCGGCGGCTTGGATCTGGTGTTCCCACACCACGAGAACGAGATCGCCCAGTCCAAGGCCGCCGGTGACGGTTTCGCCCGGTACTGGCTGCACAACGGCTGGGTGACCATGGGCGGGGAGAAGATGTCCAAGTCCCTGGGCAATGTGCTCTCCGTGCCGAATGTGCTGACCAAGGTGCGCGCGGTGGAACTGCGCTTCTACCTGGGCAGCGCCCACTACCGCTCGATGCTCGAGTACTCCGACAAGGCGCTCGAGGACGCCGTCGCCGCCTACCGTCGCATCGAGGCGTTCCTGCACCGGGCCGCCGCACAGGTCGGGGATATCCCGGTCGGCAAGTGGACCGACGCCTTCGCCGAGGCGATGGACGACGATCTCGCGGTGCCGCGCGCGCTGGCCGAGGTCTTCCGCGTGGTACACGAGGGCAACAAGGCGCTGGAGTCGGGGGCTGTCGACACCGTCGCGGAACTGGCCGGTGAGCTGCGCGGCATGCTGTCGATCCTCGGGGTGTGCCCGTTCGATCCGCAATGGCAGGGCGCGCAGGAGGATTCGGGGGCCGAGCAGGCGCTCGACAGCCTGATCCGCGCCGAGCTCGAGCGTCGCTCGCAGGCCCGCGCGGACAAGGACTGGGCCACCGCCGACGCGGTGCGCGACCGTTTGCAGGCCGCAGGCATCGACGTGACCGATACCCCGAACGGCCCGGAATGGTCGCTGAGCGCTGGTGGAAAGGCGAACTGATGGCAGGCAATTCGCAGAGACGCGGCGCGGTGCGCAAGGGCGGTACCAAGAAGGGGCAGGTCGTCGGCTCCGGCGGCAAGCGCAGGCGCGGCCTGGAGGGCCGGGGCGCGACCCCGCCCGCTGAGGCGCGCACCAAGCATCCCGCGGCCAAGCGCGCCGCGGCCGCGGCCAAGGCGGCGGCGCGGTCGGGTTCGCGCAGCGGGCCGGGTCGTCCGGCGGGGCGTAAGCATGACGATGGTCCCGAATTGGTCCTCGGCCGCAATCCGGTGGTGGAGTGCCTGCGCGCGGGCGTGCCCGCGACGGCGCTGTACGTCGCGGTGGGCGCCGAGAACGACGAGCGGCTCAGCGAGAGCGTGCAGCTGGCCGCCGACGCGGGTATCTCGATCCTGGAAGTGCCGCGCACCGACCTGGACCGGCTGAGTTCCAACGGCCTGCATCAGGGCATGGCGCTGCAGGTGCCGCCGTACCGGTACGCCCATCCCGACGATCTGGCCGAGCTGGCGCGGACCTCCGCCCAGCCCGCCCTGCTGGTCGCGCTGGACAACATCTCCGATCCGCGCAATCTGGGCGCGGTGATCCGTTCGGTGGCCGCGTTCGGCGGGCACGGTGTGGTCATCCCGCAGCGGCGCAGCGCCAGCGTCACGGCGGTGGCCTGGCGCACCAGCGCGGGCGCGGCGGCCCGGCTGCCGGTCGCGCGGGCGACGAATCTGACTCGCACGCTGAAGGATTGGGCCGACCAGGGCATGCGGATCATCGGTCTGGACGCCGGTGGCGACACCACGCTCGACGATCTGGACGGCAGCGATCCCACCGTCATCGTGGTCGGCTCGGAGGGTAAGGGACTCTCACGTCTGGTCCGCGAGACCTGTGACGAGGTGCTGAGCATTCCGATGGCGGGTCCGGTCGAGTCGCTCAACGCCTCGGTCGCGGCGGGTGTGGTGCTCGCCGAGATCGCCCGTCAGCGCCGGGGCTGACGACCGTCGTCGGCCCCGTCGAGGTCGGCGCTCGGGGGTCCGGCGTTGCCGTCCGTTGCCTCCGGTGTCCTGATCACTTTGTGCGACAAGGGCTTTCGGTCGCCTGACCGCAGCGCCGGCCCGTGGACGCTCGGCGGGCGCCGCGCCGACGCGGCCCGGGCCGGAACCGGGGCTCGGCGGGACGCGGCACCGACGCTCGGGAGGGTAAAAGACGCGCGAATGCGCTCGGGCCCCGTAGAATTCGGGTGGTGGTGATACCCAATCAGCCCCCCGGTTCGCCGGTCGAGCATCCGCACGCTACGGCGGTGTTGTTCCTCGGCGCGGCGAGCATCCTCTGCTGTGGCGCGTTCGGTCCGGTGGCATGGGCGCTGGGTAAGCGTGCGCACGACCAGATCGAGGCATCCGGCGGTGGGCTCGGCGGCCGGGCGCAGGTCGCGGTCGGCTACACCCTGGGGGTCATCGGCACGATTCTGATGATCTGCATGGCCGTGCTGTTCGGATTGATGCTGCTCGGGGGTGGCTGAGCGGGCCGGTCGGGCGGTCGCTCAGTCCAGGCTCGGCCGTTCGGAAGTGCTGTCCCAGGTCGGCCATTCGGTGCTCACCCGCCCGCTCCAGTCGGGCTGACGCCGCTCGCGGAAGGCCGCCATCGCCTCGCCGCCGTCGACGCTCTTCGCGACGTGCTCGTTGAGGTCGGTCTCCAACCGGCCGACCATCGCCGGGCTCATGCCCAAGCTCTCCCACAACAGTCGCTTGGACAGCGCCACCGGCAGCGGCGCGGACCCATTGGCGAGGTCGTGGGCCACCGACATCGCGGTCGGCAGTACTTCGCCGCCCGCCAGGCAAGAGTTGGCCAGGCCCATCGCGACGGCTTCCTCGCCGTCGAAGGTACGGCCGGTGAGCATGATGTCGGCGGCATTGGCGATGCCGACCAGGCGCGGCAGCGTCCAGTGCGCGTAGCCGTCGGCGATCACGCCGCGGCGCACCTGGGTGAGGCCGTAGACGGCGTCGCGGGCCAGGTAGCGCAGGTCGCACTGCAGGGCCAGCGCCAGGCCCAGACCCACCGCGTGCCCGTTGACGGCTGCGATCACCGGCTTGCGGACCCGCCACGGCGCGGGCTCGATGGTCGCGCTGACCTCGCCCACGCGCTGCGACAGGTCCGCGCCCGCGCAGAACGCGGGCGGGGTGCCGGTGATGACCACGGCTCGGATCGCGTCCTCGGCATCGCACCTGGCCAGCGCCGTACCGAGTTCCGCCGCCATGGCGGGAGTGAAGGCGTTCTGCTGGGCGGGACGATTGAGGGTGAGGACGGCGATGCCCGCTGAGACATCGACGAGCAGTTCCGAACTCATGGGGGGATGGTAGCCGAATTCGTCGCCGGACAAGTCGGCGCCGAATGCGCTCAGCGCAGAATCTTGCGGCCGATGGCGTACTTGTGGACCTCGGTCGGACCGTCGTAGAGGCGGAAGGCGCGCATGTCGCGGAAGATCATCTCCACCACGGTCTCATCGCTGATGCCGATGCCGCCCAGCACCTGCACCGCCCGGTCGGCGACCTTGAACAGCTCCTCGGACACGTAGGACTTGGCCATCGAGCTCTCGTGGCGGGCCTTCTCGCCCTGGTCCATCAGCCAGCAGGCGTGCCAGATGGTCAGGCGGCACTGGTGCAGGGCGATCTCGTTGTCGGCCAGCATGAACGACACGCCCTGGTGCTCGCCGATGGTCTTGCCGAAGGCGGTGCGGGTCTTGGCGTGGTCGACGGCGATGCTCTGCACGCGCTCGGCCGCGCCCAGCCAGCGCATGCAGTGCGTCAGGCGCGCCGGGGCCAGCCGCAGCTGGGCGTAGCGCAGCGCCTGGCCTGCTTCACCGAGCAGCGCCGACTTCGGCAGCGTCAGGTTGTCGAACCGCACGACGCCGTGGCCCTGGACGTAGTTGCGGTCCATGGTGTTCATGGTGCGCTCGATGACGATGCCGGGTTGGTCGCCGTCGGTCAGGAACAGCGTCGGACCTTCCGGCAGGTGCGGGTTGGCGGCGAGGCGCGCCATGATGATCCAGGTCTTCGCGCCGTTCGCGCCGGTGATGAGCCACTTGTGGCCGTTGATCACGAAGTTCTCGCCGTCGAACACCGCCTCGGTGGACAGCTGGCCGGGGTCGGAGCCCGCGCCGCCCGGCTCGGTCATGGCGAACACCGAGCGCTGGTGGCCGTTGATCACCGGCATCAGGTAGGTGTCGATCTGCTCGGAATTCGCGATCTTGCCGAGCAGGTACATATTGCCCTCGTCGGGCGCCGCGCAGTTCATCGCCACCGGGCCGAGGGTGGACCAGCCCGCCGCTTCGTAGATGACGGCCTGCTCGACGTGGGTCAGGTCGCGGCCGCCGAGGGCCTCCGGCGCCTGCACGGTGAGCAGCTTCTCGGCGCGCGCCAGCTCCACGAGTTCCTGGCGCAGCTCGTCGGTGGGACCGTGCGCGGTCAGGCGCGGGTCGCGCTCGAACGGGACGATCTTGTCGATGACGAATCGGCGGACTCGGTCGCGTTCGGCGGCGAGTTCGGACGGAATCGAGAAGTCGATCACGGTGGCAACCATTCGTTCGGTGGACGATTGTGATGAGCATACGAAACCGCCGGTGCCCTATTGATGGCGAGTGCCATCAATTCGCCGGGTGTGTTGTCAGGCCGCGACCGGACGAGCGCGCCGCGCCGAGGTGCGCCGGGCGCCGACCATCCGGCAGATCAGGTAGATCAGGAACGAGATGGTGGTGACGAAGGTGGACACCGGAACGCCCGGCGCCAGCGAGAGCAGGATGCCGCCGACCGCGGCCAGCTCCGCGAAGACGATCGACAGCACCGTCGCCCGCACCGGATCGGCGGTCAGCTGCGCGGCCGCGGCGGCCGGGGTGATCAGGATGGCCAGCACCAGCAGTGCGCCCACGATCTGCACACCGAAGGCGGCGGTGACGCCGAGCAATACGGCGAAGATCACCGCGAGCGCCCGTACCGGCACTCCGCGCGCGAGCGCGACCTCCGGATCGGAGCTGGCGAACAGCAGCGGGCGGTAGATCGCCGCCAGTACCGCGAGCACCACGACGGTGGCCGCGACGAGCATCGCCAGACCGCTGTAACCAACACTGACGACTTGACCGGTCAGCAGCGAGAACTTCGAGCCCGCGCGTTCGGGGCCGAGCCACAGGAACAGCACCGACAGGCCGAGGCCGAAGGACAGCACCACCGCGATCACCGAATCGCGTTCGCGCGCTTTGGTGCCGAGCACGCCGAACAGCACCGCCGCCACCACCGAGCCCGCGATCGCGCCGAATCCGACGCCCACCCCGGCCAGCAGCGCCGCGGCCGCGCCGGTCAGCGACAACTCGCTGGTGCCGTGCACCGCGAACGACATCTGCCTGCTGATGATCAGCGGTCCGATCGCGCCCGCGAGCAGCCCGAGCAGGGCCGCCGCGAGCAGGGCCTGCTGGACGAAGTCGTAGCCGAGCAGGTCGACGGTGGTGGAGAAGTCGAACATCTTGCCCAGGACGTCGGCGAGTTTGTCCATCAGGCGTGGACTCCGCTCTGGGGGTTCTCGGCGTGACAGTGTTCGGCGCCCGCCGAGCCGAGGGCGTCGAGGGTGTCCCCGGTGCCGACGACCACCAGTCGCCCGCGCACCCGCAGCACATCGACCTCGGTGCGGTAGAGCTCGGAGAGCACCTCCGAGGTCATCACCTCGTCGGGCGCACCGATCCGGAACCGACCGTCGACCAGGTACAGCACCCGGTCCACCAGCGGCAGAATCGGATTGATCTCGTGGGTGACGAACACGACCGCGGTGTCATGGGTGCGCCTGCGCCGATCGATGAGTTCGGCGACCAGCCGCTGATTGGCCATGTCCAGGCTCAGCAACGGCTCGTCACACAACAGCACTTCGGGATCGCCGACCAGCGCTTGCGCCACCCGCAGTCGCTGTTGCTCGCCGCCGGACATCAGTTCCAGCGGCGCGTGCGCGTAGTGCTGTGCGCCGACCGCGGCGACCGCCTCGGCCACCTTGCGTTTGCGTGCGCCGCGTCCGCGCAGGCCGAGGCCCCATCGGTGCCCGTCGACCCCGAGTCCGACCAGATCGACTCCGCGCAACTGCACGCCCGCGTCGATGGTCTTCTGCTGCGGGATGTAGCCGATGTCGGCATGGCCGGTCCGGGCGGGCGTGCCGACGACCTCGGCCGTGCCCGCGGTCAGCGCCACCTGTCCCAGCAACACCTTCAGCAGGGAGGTCTTCCCGCTGCCGTTCGGGCCGAGCACCGCGACGAACTCACCGGGAGCGATGTCGAGATCCAGGCCGTTCCACAACGTGCGTTCGCCGAAGCCGAGTTCGGCGCCGCGCAGGCGGATCGCGGGCACGGCGTCATCGCGCCGGGAGCGGCGTGGCACGGCGGCGGGTGTGGTGGTCGGTTCGTTCGGCTCGGTCAGCGCTGCTCCCAGGCGGAATGCTGTGGACAGGGGTGGGACGGGTCGTGCGGGGCACGGTCCGGCGACTACCGCGACAGGGCGGTGGCCAGTGCCTCGGCGTTGCGGGTCTGCCACCGAATGTAATCCAGGCCCTCGGGCAGGGTTTCGGTCACCTCGACAACGGGGATGCCCGCGGCCTCGGCGGCAGCCCGGACATCCTTGGTGGTCTTGTCCTCGGTCTGCACGTTGTAGACCAGCGCGCGCACCTGACCGCTCGCGATCAGCTCGCGTACGGCGGCCACGGCGGCCGGTGCGGGATCGGTACCCTGCTCGATCGCTTCCTGGAATTCGGGCGGGGTGCGGTCCTCGGCGCCCGCGGCCGACACCAGGTAGGAGGCCAGCGGCTCGGTCTGCAGTACCGGCTGTCCCGGACGCGTGGCGGCGATCCGGCCGGTGATCTCCTCGACAGCGGCCAGACCACCGGCGAAAGCGGCGGCGCGGCCCGCGTAGGCGGCGGCGTTCTCGGGGTCGAGTTCGCCCAGGGACTCGGCGATGCGCTCGGCGACCTCGCCCGTGACGTGGGTGTCGTACCAGACGTGTTCGTTGCTGTGATCGTGCTCGGTTTCGCTGCCGTGTCCCGCTTCACCGGCGTGTCCCGCTTCGTCGGCGTGATCGGGTTCTCCGGAGTGCGCGTGCTCGCCGTGTTCCTCGCCCGCGGCGGTGTCACCCGCCGCGCCGCCGGCGATGGCGACGGCCTCGACCGTGGGCTTGTTCTTCCCCTCGATGGCCTCGGCGATGAACTCGTCGTAGTGCCCACCGTTGTAGACGATCAGGTCGGCGTCGGAGATCTGGGCGGCCTGGACGGCGGTGACCTCGAAGGAATGCGGATCGGCGCCGGGATCGGAGATCAGTGCGGTGACCTCGGCGTCGGGGCCGGCGACCGTGGCGGCGATGTCGCCCCACACATTCGTGGAGGCGACCACGCTGATCCGGCCGGAATCGGCCGCATCGGTGGTGCACGCGGTCGCAGCCGCGATCGTCAGGGCGGCGACGGCCACGGCACTGCTCGCCGTGCCCGCGAACCGGGCAATCTTCTTGGTCACGCTGGGTACTCCACTCACGGCAAGCCAAAAACGGAAACGATTACCATAAACGGTAGCGCATCGGGCTGGTCGTGTCGCGACCGGTTGCCGAGGTTGTGCTCGAAGCCACCGGAGGTTGCGGCTGCGGCCGCACGACACCGGCGCTCACGGACAGGCGTGGACTCGGTGACACCGGTTCGACGCCGACGGCCCCGTGACCGACGAGTGTGGTCACGGGGCCGCCGCAGTGGGACGAACAGTCGAGGCGAGGGCTCAGACGAGCGCCTGCACCGGCTGGGAGAGCAACTGGGCGCAACGCAGCAGGCCGAGGTGGCTGTAGGCCTGCGGGTGGTTGCCCAGCGAGCGCTCGGCGACCGGGTCGTACTCCTCGCTGAGCAGACCGGTCGGGCCCGCCACGTCCACCAGCTGGGCGAACAGCGCTTCGGCGTCGGAGCGCTTGCCGATCAGCAGATACGCCTCGACCAGCCAGGCCGCGCACAGATGGAACCCGCCCTCGCCGCCGGGCAGGCCGTCGTCGTGGTGGTACCGGTAGACCGTGGAACCGCTGCGCAGCTCGGCCTCGGTGGCCACCACGGTGGCGGCGAAGCGCGGATCGGAGGGATCGATCAGGCCGGACAGACCGATGTGCAGGGTCGCCGCGTCCAGATCGGTGCCGTCGTAGGCCGCGGTGTAGGACTGCACGTCATCGTTCCAGCCCTTGGCCTTGACCTCGTCGGCGATGGTGTCGCGCAGCGACTCCCACGCCGGGTCGGCATCGCGATCGAAGCGCTTGGCCAGGGTGAGCGCGCGGTCGATGGTCAGCCAGCCCATGACCTTCGAGTACACGTGATGGCGCGGGTTGCCGCGGATTTCCCAGATGCCGTGGTCGGGCTCGGTCCAGCGTCGCTGGACGGCCGAGACCATCGCGCACACGAGCTCCCAGTCCGCGTCGGGCAGGACGGCGCTCGGGGCGGTGACGCCCTTCTTCTCGCGCGCGTGCGCCAGCGCCGAGATCAGGTCGACGATGGGGCCGAAGACGTCGAGCTGCACCTGCATGTTCGCCGCGTTGCCGACACGCACCGGGCGCGAACCCGCGTATCCGGGCAGCTGGTCGATCACGGCCTCCGGCGGCAGGGTTTCGCCGTAGATCGTGTAGAGCGGATGCAGTCGTTCAGGGCCGGGGATGGTCTCGAGCACCCGGTGCACCCAGCCGAGGAACTGATCGGCTTCTTCCAGTGAGCCCAGCGTGACGAGGGCCTGCGCGGTGAGCGCGGCGTCGCGCAGCCAGCAGTAGCGATAGTCCCAGTTGCGCACGCCGCCGATGTCCTCGGGCAGCGAGGTGGTGGCCGCGGCCAGGATGGAACCCGACGGTGCGTGGACCAGCCCGCGCAGGGTGAGTGCCGAACGCTTCATCAGGTCCGGCTTCAGCGGCGGCAGATCCAGGGTGGCGGCCCAGTCCCGCCAATAGGCCTCGGCGATCCGCCTGCGCTCGGCCTCGCTGGTCCTGGACGGCTCCAGATCGCTGGTTCCGCAACGCAGTTCGAGCATGACCGGGCCCTCGGACGGATCGACCACCGCGGTGGCGACGTCGTGGTTGCCCTCGTTCTCGATCGTCCAGCGCACCCCGCGCGAACGCAGCACCATCGGATCATTGGTGCCGCGCACCCGCAGACCGCCGTCGACGGCCTCGATACTCACCGGCACCTGACCGAATTCCGGACGGGGGGCGAAGGTGACCACGGCCTTGGCGTGACCGGTGATCACGCGGGTCAGGTCGGTGCGGGTGGGAGCGACGTCGTGGGGCAGGTAATCGGTGACCTGCAAACTGGCCCAACGTGTTTCGACGGTCATCGTGCCGTCGACATAGCGCTGCGACAGCGGCAGCCCGGGACGCTGCGGCGCGACGCTGAAATGCCCGGCCTGTGGTCCACCGAGCAGATGGGCGAACACCGCCGCCGAATCGGGCTCGGGGTGGCAGAACCAGGTGACGGTGGCGTCGGGGGTCAGCAGCGCGACCGAGCGCGGGCTGGCCAGCATGGTGAGCCGCTCGATGCGCGGCGCGCTGGCGCCCGCCAGCCAGGTGCGTCGCTCCTCGAGCAGATAGGCCAGCGCGCGGGAGACGGCTTCGGTGCTGTCGACCCGGTACTTCGCCAGGCTCTCGCCATCGCCGACCTTGATGCCGATGTCGGGGCCGGACAGCGCCCGGAAGGCTTTCTCGTCGGTGACGTCGTCGCCGAAGAACACCGCGGCGGTCGCGCCGTGCTGATGGCGGACGGTGTCGAGTGCGGTGCCCTTGTCGGTGTTGATGACGGCCAGCTCGATGACCGCTTTACCCTCGGTGACCTGCACGCCGACCCAGCGCGCCGGTCCGAGCCGCGCGGCGTCCAGCGCGCGGCGGGCGATCTCCGGCGCGGCATTGCGCACATGCAGCGCGATGCTGGCCGGCTTGACCTCGATGGTGGTGCCCGGGTTGTCGGCGGAGATCTCGCCGAGCACCCCGTAGACCTCGCGCAGCAGCTGTTTGGCATCGGCGTCGATCGCGTGCACGAAGCCGATGTCGAATTCCGAACCGTGGCTGCCGATCAGCTGGACTTCGACGGGTAGACGCGAGAGCGCCGCCAGGTCGCGTAACGCGCGCCCGGAGATGACGGCGGCGGTGGTGCCGGTCAGGCCGGCGAGGGCGCGTAGCGCGCTCACCGACTCCCAGTGGGGAGTCGCCTTGGACGGGTCGGAGACGATCGGGGCGAGCGTTCCGTCGTAGTCCGAGGCGACCAGCAGTCTCGGTTCGCGCGCGACCGTCGACAGTGCACGGCGAAGTTCTTGTGGCAGATCCTGTGCGCTCACGCATCCAACCTAATGATCGGAGGGGGATGTTTCACGGGCGGGCAGAACAATACTGTGTTGAATTTGCCGCACCACATCGCGCCGGTCGGTGTGCGCTCGATAGACAGCCCAGATCAACCGATTCGGCCGGTTAACGCACAAGTAACCGGCGGGTAACCTCGTGGTGGAACCGCTCGCCCTGGCTACCTCTGATCGCCGAGTAGTAGATCGACGGTCAGCTCCAGCCTATCGCTGACGTCGGTGGCCGAGGCGCGGCGGGTGAGCCAAGCCACAAGATTCGACAGCCACACGTCGCTGATGACGCGGGCGATGGCCAACTGGCGGTCGTCGGGCTCGCCGTCGTTCATGGCGCGGGCGAACACCCGGTCCATCACCTTGCCCACCCGATCGACCTCGGCGGCCGCCGACGCGTCGGCGAACATGAAGGCTCTGGTCATCGCCTCGGTGAGCAGCGGGTCGCGCTGCATCATCCGGGTGATCTGGGTCAGCAGCAGATGCATGCGCTCGTGCGGCGACGCCCCGGGCAGCGGCTTGCGCTTGCCCTCGAACTGCTCGAATTCGCGTGCCAGTGCCGAGACGAGCAGATGCACCTTGGAAGGGAAGTAGCGATACAGCGTGCCCACGGCGACGTCGGCGCGCTCGGCGACCGCGCGCATCTGCACCGCGTCGTAGCCGCCCTTGGAGGCCAGCGCCAGCGTCGCGTCCAGGATCCGCTTGCGGCGCTCCCGCTGCGCAGCCGAACTCAGCTCGTCCTCGCTCAACGTGGTGACCGTCGCGGGACGAGATGCGGCGGGCTGTGGTCGGGAGGGGCTGGCCATGGGATGTGAGTCCTTTCCGCCAATGGTGGTTTCGGCTGCCTGGCCGACGCCGTCGCGCCGGAGTCGTGCCGGTCGCAGGCCCTCTCTTGACTTGACACCGGCACGGATATTAGAACATGTTCTAGGTGTGGGAGTCACGCCGGGAAGGGCGGTATGGACTGTGACCATCGCCACCACTGACGAGCATAAAGCCGTCCAGGAGTCGATGCGCGGGTGGGCCGGTTCGGTCCGTCCGATTGCAACAATGCGGGCCGAGCCGACCGGGTTCTGGCGCGGGTACTGGCCCGCCCTCGCCGATCTCGGGGTGTTCCGCGTCGCGGTCGCCGAGGAGGCGGGCGGCGCGGGCGCGACGGTCGCCGACCTGGCGGTGCTGCTCGAGCAGGCCGCCCACGATCTGGTCGGTGGACCGGTGCTGACCACCGCGCTGGCGAACCTGGTCACCGCGGGCGCGCTCGCCGAAGACCAGCCCTGCGGGGTCGCCGTCGACCCTACCGCCGCCGATCTCGTCGGCGGCAACGAACTTTCGCCCGGACCGGGGGCGGGCACCCTGACCGGTAGCTGGCCGCAGGTGCTCGGCGCTGAGCCCGGTACCGCCGTTCTGCTGCCGATTCGCGCGTCGGAGGCACCCGGGGGAGTGCGCTGGTGCCTGCTGCCGCCGGACGCGCCCGGCCTGCGCATCGAAGCGCTGACTCCCACCGATCCGAGCGTCCCGCTGGCCCGCGTGCACTGCGCGCAGACCCCGGTCGCCGAGGATCAGGTGTTCACCTCGCCGCATCCGGTCGAGGATCTGCTGGTGGTGCTGGCCGTCGCCGAACTGGCCGGGCTGGCGGGCTGGTGTCTGGACACCGCCGTCGAGTACGCGAAGGTGCGCGAGCAGTTCGGCCGCAAGATCGGTTCCTTCCAGGCTGTCAAGCACATCTGCGCCTGGATGCTGTGCCGCACCGAGCTCATCCGCGCCGTCGCGCTCGACGCCGCCGCCGCGGTGGACGAGGGCGGCGAGGAACTGCCGATCGCCGCCTCGATCGCGGCGGCCATCGCGCTGGACGCGGCCGTGGAGACCGCCAAGGACTGCATCCAGGTGCTCGGCGGCATCGGCTTCACCTGGGAGCACGACGCCCACTTCTACCTGCGCCGGGCCACCGCGCTGCGCCAGCTGCTCGGCGGTGGTCCGCGCTGGCGGGCCAGGGTCACCGAACTCACGCGGGCCGGCCACCGGCGCACCACCGGCGCCGACCGGGTGCTCGCCGCCGACGGCGTCGAGGTCGACGGCACCGCCGCCACCGGCCTGGCCGAAGAAGTCGCCGCGATCGCCGCGCTGCCCGCCGACCAGCAGCGCGACGCCATGGTCGACGCCGGTTTCGTCATGCCGCACTGGCCGCGCCCCTACGGTCGCGCGGCCGACCCGATGACCGGCTTGATGATCTCCGAGGAACTGCGCCGCGCGGGCCTGACCGCTCCCGATCTGGCGATCGGCGGCTGGGCGGTGCCCACTCTGCTCCAGCACGGCACCCAGGAGCAGATCGACCGGTTCGCCTGGCCGACGCTGCGCGGCGAGGTCGTCTGGTGTCAGCTGTTCAGCGAACCCGAGGCCGGCTCGGATCTGGCCGCACTGCGTACCACCGCGACCAAGGTCGAGGGCGGCTGGCGGCTGCGCGGTCAGAAGGTGTGGACCTCGCTGGGGGATCGCGCCAACTGGGGGATCTGCCTGGCGCGCACCGATCCCGAGGCGCCCAAGCATCGCGGTATCAGCTACTTCCTGGTGGACATGCGCAGCGAAGGGCTGCAAGTGCGCCCGCTGGTGCAGATCACCGGTGAGGCGCGGTTCAGCGAAGTCTTCCTCGACGACGTCTTCGTGCCCGACGACTGTGTGGTCGGCGCGCTGAACAACGGCTGGAAGATCGCTCGCTCCACGCTGTCCGCCGAACGGATCGCCATGGGCGGCAACGGGATCGGCCGCGCGCTCGAGGAGCTGATCGCCAAGCTGCCCAGCACAGGTCCCGGCTCGGAGCTGATCGCCGACCGGCTCGGCGGCTTCGTCGCCGAGGCCATCGGCGGACTGCTGCTCGAACAGCGCGCGGCGCTCACCGTGCTCGCCGGCGGTGACGCGGGCGCGCAGAGCAGCGTGCGCAAGCTGGTCGGGGTGCGCCATCGGCAGGCGGTGGCGGAGTTCGCGGTGGAGAGCTCGGGTCCACTGGGCGCGCAGGAGACCGCCGAGGTCACCGAATTCCTGCTCACCCGCTGCCTGTCCATCGCCGGTGGCACCGAGCAGATCCTGCTCACCGTCGCCGCCGAGCGGATTCTCGGGCTGCCCCGCGACGCGGTCGGCTAGCCGCACAAGTCAACTGGGAGAACAACCGTGGATTTCACCAGGGACGAGGGCCAGGACGCCGTGGCCGAAGTCGTCGTCGGCCTGCTCGAACGAGAACAGGCACGCGACTTCGGGCTGTGGCCCAGCCTCGTCGAGACCGGTCTGCTCGTCCTCGCGCTGCCGGAACGCTTCGGCGGCGACGACATGGGATTGCCGGAGATCTCGGTGCTGCTCACCGAGCTCGCCACCGACGCCGTCGCCGTGCCCGCGCTGCCCACGCTCGGTTTCGGCCTGTTGCCATTGCTGCCGATGCTGCCGGATGCGGTCGCCGAGGTCGTCTATCCGGCGATCGCCCAGGGCGCGATCCTCACCGCCGCGCTCAGCGAACCCGGCGACCCGTTCACCACCTCACCGAAGACCACCGCGGTCGCCGACGGGGACGTGGTCCGGGTGAGCGGGCACAAGATCGCCGTGCCCTACGCCGACGAGGCTCGCTGGCTGCTGATCCCCACCGACGCGGGCATCGCGCTGGTCGACGGCGACGCACCGGGGCTGACCCGCACCGCCTCCCCGGCCTCCGGCGGCCTGCCCGAGGCCACCGTGCGGCTGGACAACGTGCAGATCCCGGCGGAGCGTCTGCTGCCGGGCGATCTGGCCGACCTGCACCGGTACGCGGTCGCGGCGATCGGCTCGGCGGCCGACGGATTGCTCGAGGGCGCGTTGAAGCTCACCGCCGAGCATCTGCGCACCCGGCGCCAGTTCAACCGGCCGCTGGCCGAATTCCAAGCCGTCGCCCAGCAGGTCGCCGACCTGTACGTGGTCTCGCGCACCCTGCACGCGGTCGCCGCCTCGGCGACCTGGGCGCTCGCGCAGGTCGCGGCCGCGCAGCCCACGCCGGGAGCAGACGATCAGGACCATCGCGCGCGTGTCGACGACGACCTCGACGTGCTGGCCTATACCGTGACCGCCGAGCTGCCCGCCGCCATGCAGAAGTGTCACCACCTGCACGGCGGGCTCGGCGTCGACATCACCCATCCGATGCACCGCTACTACTCACAGGCCAAGGATCTCGTCCGCTGGCTCGGCGGTGAGTCGCTGCGCCTGGACCGTCTAGGAGCAAGATGTTCATCGATCTGACCGCCGAGCAGCGTGCGCTGCGCGACGAATTGCGTTCCTACTTCGCCGATCTCGTCACGCCCGAGGAAGAGGCGGAGATGGCGATCAACCGCCACGGCGACGCCTACCGCGCGGTGGTGCGCCGGATGGGCAGCGACGGCTGGCTCGGCGTGGGCTGGCCCAAGGAGTTCGGCGGGCAGGGCTTCGGTCCGGTCGAACAGCAGATCTTCTACAACGAGGCGGTGCGCGCCGATGTGCCGCTGCCGCTGGTGACGCTGCTGACCGTCGGCCCCACCCTGCAGACCTACGGCACCGAGGAGCAGAAGCAGAAGTTCCTGCCCGGCATCCTCAGCGGCGACATCCACTTCGCGATCGGCTACTCCGAGCCGGAGGCCGGCACCGATCTTGCCGCGCTGCGCACCAGCGCGGTCCGCGACAGCAGCGGCGACTGGATCGTCAACGGCCAGAAGATCTTCACCACCGGCGCGCACGAAGCCGACTACGTCTGGCTGGCCTGCCGCACCGGCACCGTGGAGTCGCGTCACCGCGGGATCACCATCCTGATCGTGGACACCTCCGACCCCGGCTACTCCTGGACGCCGATCATCACCTGCGACGGCGCCCACCACACCAACGCCACCTATTTCGACAATGTGCGCGTGCCCGCGAACATGCTCGTCGGCGAGGAGAACCGGGGCTGGCGGCTGATCACCACCCAGCTCAATCACGAGCGGGTCGGGCTGGGTCCGTCCGGCAAGATCGAGCAGCTCTACGACCGGATGCGCGACTGGGCGAAGAGTCAGGGCGCGCTCGCCGAACCGGACGTGCGCCGGGCACTGGCCAAGGTGCACTCGATGGTGCGGCGCAACGAACTGCTGAACTGGCAGGTCGCGGGCACCGCCGAACGCGCCGACGCCGACCAGGCGCAGGTCATCGCCGACGCCTCGGCGACCAAGGTGTTCTCCACCGAATCGCTGCAGGAGGCGGGCAGGCTGGTCGAGGAAGTGGTGGGCCGCTTCGGCGACCCGGCCGATCCCGCGACCGCCGAGCTGATGGGCTGGCTGGACCGGCGCACCAAACAGAACCTGGTGGTCACCTTCGGCGGCGGCGTCAACGAGGTCATGCGTGAACTGGTCGCCACCGCCGGGCTGAACCTGCCGCGCGTGCCGCGCTGAACGCCGGGCTCCCACCCCGGCGTTTCGCCCCAGCGGCAGCACCTACGCGGCTGGACAACACAGCAGCACACCGAAGCATTCGACAAGAAGGAGCCGTGCGCGTGCCGGAAACCGCAACGCCGGAGGACATCGCGGCCGCCGCCGAGAAGATCATCGCGGCGGGGGAGTCCGCGCCGCGCCTGGCGCGCGACCCGGTCAACCAGCCCATGATCAACAACTGGGTGGAGGCGATCGGCGACACCAACCCGATCTACGTCGACGACGCGGCCGCCCGCGCCGCCGGCCACCCCGGCATCGTCGCCCCGCCCGCGATGGCCCAGGTGTGGACCATGCTCGGACTCAACGGCGTCCGCCCGCCCGACGACCCGATGACCGCCACCAACGACCTGCTCGACGCCGCGGGCTACACCTCGGTGGTGGGCACCAACTGCGAGCAGATCTACCACCGCTACCTGGTGCCCGGCGAGCAGGTCACCGTGACCAGCAAGCTCGACTCCTGCACCGGCCCCAAACGCACCGGCCTGGGCGAGGGCTGGTTCGTCACCTACCGCACCTGCTGGTACGTCGGCGACGAACTGGTCACCGAGATGTTGTTCCGCATCCTGAAATTCGCGCCCGAGACAGCGGCCGCGCAGCCGCCGCCGGAGGCGAAGGACAAGCCCGCCGGGGATCGCGTCAAACCGCTGGTCTCGCACGACACCGAGTTCTTCTGGGAAGGAACGAAACTCGGCGAACTGCGCATCCAGAAGCTGCCCGACGGCTCGCTGCGGCACCCGCCTGTCCCGGCGATCTGGAAGGACAAGTCCGAGCAGACCGACTATGTCGTGGCCACCGGCCGGGGCACCGTCTTCAGCTACGTGGTGCACCACGCGCCGAAGGTGCCGGGGCGGCAGCTGCCGTTCGTCGTCGCCCTGGTCGAACTGGACGAAGGCGTGCGGATGCTCGGTGAACTGCGCGGCATCGATCCCGCGGACGTGCGGGTCGGGCTGGCGGTCGAGGTCGGCTTCGAACAGCTCGACGACGACGCCACGCTGCCCTACTGGAAGGTGAGCTCATGACCCCGACCACTGCGGTGTCGCCGTTTCCCACCGGCGTCGAGGTGGGCACGGCCCTGCCCGAGCTGGTGATCCACGCCGATCCCACCTTCGTGATCAGCACGGCGCTGGCCACCCGCGATTTCCAGGATGTGCACCACGACCGCGACAAGGCGGTCGCGCGTGGATCGAAGGACATCTTCGTCAACATCCTCACCGACACCGGTCTGGTGCAGCGCTTCGTCACCGACTGGGCGGGTCCGCGCGCCATCGTGAAGTCCATCGCCCTGCGGCTGGGCGTCCCGCTCTACGCGGGCGACACCCTGACCCTCACCGGCACCGTCACCGAGATCTCCGGTGGCGACCTGACCATCGCCGTCATGGGCCGCGACAGCCTCGGCGACCACATCACGGCGACCGCGGTCATCGCCGTCAACAACGGTTTCGCCGGAGGCAGTCATGAGTGAGCCGGAGGCAGTGATGAGTGAACAGCGACCGCTGAGCCGCCGCGCCGCCATCGTGGGGATCGGCGCGACCGACTTCTCCAAGGAGTCCGGCCGTAGTGAACTGCGCTTGGCCGCCGAGGCGGTCACCGCCGCGCTCGCCGACGCGGGATTGACCCCCGCCGACGTGGACGGCCTGACCACGTTCACCATGGACAACAACACCCAGGCCGCCGTCGCCCGCGCCACCGGTATTCCGCAGCTGAGGTTCTTCAGCCACATCGGCTACGGCGGCGGCGCGGCCTGCGCGACCGTCCAGCAGGCCGCGATGGCGGTGGCCACCGGAGTCGCCGACGTGGTCGTCGCCTACCGCGCCTTCAACGAACGCTCGGTGTCGCGCTTCGGCCAGTTCTCCACCGCCCTGGCGACCGCGCCCACCTCCTCGGGCATCGACGCGGGCTGGTCCTACCCGCACGGCCTGGGCACACCCGCCGCGCAGGTGGCGATGGTCGCCCGCCGCTACATGCACGTCTACGGCGCCACCAGCGCGGATTTCGGCCGCATCGCCGTCGCCGACCGCAAGCACGCCGCCGTCAATCCCGACGCCTTCTTCTACGGCAAGCCGATCACCCTCGACGACCATCAGAACTCCCGGTGGATCGCCGAGCCGCTGCACCTGCTCGACTGCTGCCAGGAGTCCGACGGCGGTGTGGCGATCGTGGTGACCAGCGTCGAACGCGCCCGCGACCTGCCCCACCGTCCCGCGGTGATCGCGGGCGCGGCCCAGGGCAGCGGCGCCGACCAGTACGTCATGACCAGCTACTACCGCGACGCGCTCACCGGTCTGCCGGAGATGGGCCTGGTCGGCGAACAACTCTGGGCGCAGAGCGGTCTCGGCCCGCAGGACATGCAGGCCGCCATCCTCTACGACCACTTCACCCCCTTCGTCCTCATGCAGCTCGAGGAACTCGGCTTCTGCGCCCGCGGCGAAGCCAAGGACTTCATCGCCGACGGCGCCATCGAGATCGGCGGCCGCCTGCCGCTCAACACCCACGGCGGCCAGCTCGGCGAGGCCTACATCCACGGCATGAACGGCATCACCGAAGCGGTCCGTCAGATCCGCGGCACGTCGGTCAACCAGGTCGACGCGCTGGAGAACATCCTGGTCACCGCGGGCACCGGCGTCCCCACCTCGGGCCTGGTCCTCAGCGCGAACTGAGCCGGAGCGCCTTGTCGCCGCGGAGGGAAGCAGGTCGGGCTTCGCATACCGTGGCGGCGTCGATCCGCCCCAGGCGAGGAGTTTCCGAATGAGCGTCCAGCACTTCGTCGATGTGCACGTCCTGCTGATGCGCGATCGGTCGGTGCTGTTGAGCAGGCGGCGTAGCGGCGACGAGTTCGACGGTCTCTGGCATCTGCCCGCCGGGAAGCTGGAGGAGGGCGAGTCGGCGAGAGCCGGTGCGGTGCGGGAGGCTTTCGAGGAGATCGGTGTGCGCATCGACCCGGCCGAGTTGCGGCTGGTGCACACCGCCCATGTCGTCGACGTGGGCAGGCCCGATCGGCTCGGGCTGTTCTTCCAGGCGCGGCGCTGGGCGGGCGAGCCGGAGAATCGGGAGCCCGGCAAGTGCTACGAGCTGCGCTGGTTCCCGCTCGACGCGTTGCCGGAGGACATCATCGCCTACCCGGCCGCGGGCATCCGTGGCGCGCTCACCGGCGAGATCTATTCCGAACTCGGCTGGCCCGCTGATTGATCCGCGCTTGCTGCTCTCACATCGGCTGATTCGGCGCTGATTGCTGATCGGCGGCGCTACTTGCCGATTCGGCGCCGCGTCACCGAGTTCGGAGACCGCGCAGGTAGTTTCCGATGAGGCCGGAGAGTTGTTCGACGCTGTCGGCCGTGCCGGGCGCCAGCGCGCGGCGCCTACCGGCGAACCGGTCGAACACCGCGCCCTCGAGCATGGCAACGAAGTCCTCGGCCGCCCGCCGATCCTCGATTCCCCATGCCGAGAACAGCTCTCGCGCCCGCTCCACCGAGAACAGGGCGCCTGCCAGCCGGTCGCGCACCTGTTGGTCGGTGTGGCCGTCGACGATCAGCGTGTGCCGGGCGAGCAGGTCCGCCCGCCGGGTGCGCAGCAGCCGGTCCAGCCATGCGGCGACGCCGCGCGTCACCTCGGTGGTGGACGGCTCGGCGTCCGCGCCGTCGAGGCCGAGATCCGCGGCCTCGAATTCTGTGCGTGAGCGTTCCGTTATCCGGTCGGTGACCGCCATGAGCAGGGCGGCCCTGGTGCGGAAGTAGTAGGACACCGAGCCGGGCGGCAGGTCGAGGGCATTGTCGAGGGCGCGATGCGTGAGCGCGCGCAGCCCGTGCTCGGCGATCACCGAGACGGCCGCGTCCGCGATCCGGGAACGCCGGTCCGCTGTGGATATTGTCACCCGCTCTGTTCTCCGATCGAAGTCATCCTCTACAACTGTAGAGGATGACTCTACGGTTGTAGAGAGAAGGAGCTCCGATGTGCATTCGAGCGTGTAGACAGTCTCGGCAGAAGGAGATCGGGCCGGTGAGTGCGGCTGAGCGGGAAGGCGACCGTCCAGGGGCGGGGCAGTCGGCGCCGACGGGAGAGGCGGTGGACAGCGGGCGCGGCTCCCGCCGATTCGACCTCGACGCGGCCCAACGCGCGGCGGCGGATCGCCTGGCCGCCCTGCTCGACAGGCGCGGACATCCACGGCGGGGCGGCGGCGGGGTCTACCTGTACGGCCCGCCCGGTCGCGGGAAGACGATGCTGATGGACCGGTTCTTCACCGGTACCTTCTCGAAACGCAAGCGCCGCTGGCACTTCCACGAGTTCTTCGCGCACTTGCACGCCGCCGCCACGACGACGAGCACGGTCGCCGACGCGGTTACCCGGCTGATCGGCGATGCCGAACTGATCTGCTTCGACGAATTCCACGTCCACGACATCGGCGACGCGATGCTTGTCGCGCGCCTGCTCGACGCCGTGTTCGATCGTCGCGTTCCGCTCGTTGTCACCTCGAACTACCCGCCCGCGGATCTGCTCCCCAACCCCTTGTTCCACGACCGCTTCCTGCCCGCTATCGCCCGCATCACCGAGCACATGACAGTGGTCGCGCTCGACGGCCCACAGGACTATCGTCGCCTCCGAGCCGAGGTCGCGCGCCATCGGGCAGCGGGCACTGTCATGCCGAGCCATGGTCCTCAGACCCTCGCGGACCAGCTCCCCGGCGGCGTTGTCGAGCGGATGGACGATCTGGGGGACGAGCGGGCGGAGGTTTACGGGGCAGGCGGGGCCCGGTTGCGCGGCACGGCGCCGCCGCCGACCGGACCCGCCTGTGCAGGGAGCGGCTCTGGTAAGGACGGGCTCCGGAGGAGTGTGGCCGGTGTGGCGCGGATCCACGGCAGGCGGGCCGACGGCCCGGACCCGTGCACCGGTTTCGCGGCGGGTATCTATTCGGTCGGCGGAACTCCGTCCTTCCCCGGGACAACAGTTGTCCGCGTCGGTGCCCGCGCGTTCACGGTGCGCAGCGCTGCGAACGCCACGCTCGCAGCGGATTTCGCCGAACTGTGCGGCGCCGAACTCTCCGCCGCCGACTATGTGGCCCTCGCCGCGCGGTTCGAACGCTGGATCGTCGTCGGCGTCCCCCGACTGCGCGAAGTGCCGCCGGATCAGGCGATGCGCTGGGTGAATCTGGTCGACGTCCTCTACGACGCCGACCGCACACTCACCGTCCACGCCGCCGTCCCGCTCGAGGAACTGGCGACCGGTGTCGCGCGGGTCGCGGGAGTGGCCGATCTGGGCCGGACGGTGAGTCGGCTCTATGAAATCTCACACCATCGTGACGCCCGGGCTGGATGATCGCCGGAATGCCGCCGACCTGCGGCTAAACCGCAGCTACCGGCTGGTACGAAGTCTGCCATTCGGCTCCGGCCGCACCGTCCGGCATGTCAAGATGTGGCTGTTTCGGGGTGCTGACGGATGTGGTGGCAAATGATCGTGGTACGGGCGCATGTGCCGATATACCGCGTGATCGGGGCGGTCGCGTTGATCGCGGTCGCCACCGTTGCCCTGCGCGGGCACATCCCCGGCGCACCGGCCACCGAGGCGACCTCCGATTCCGGCCCGTCCGCGCTGACCGTCGCGGTGATGCCGGTGTTGCTGACCGTCTCCATCGTGGTCCTGCTGGCGGGCGTGCTGGCCAGTAAGCACCAGTTGCCGTTGAGCATGCCCGAACCCGAGCACGAGACAGAACCGCTGAATCTGCGGTGGAGCCGTGACTGGCTGATCGTGCCCGCCGCGCTCGCGGGACTCGGCGCGGTCCTGATGGCCGTCTCAGCCTTGTTCCTGGTACGGATCGGCGGTGGCGCTCCGGCGGCCCCGTCCGGCGTGGACGCGCCGTCCGGCGGTGAGCCGACGGGCACGCCCACCCTCGGTCCCGGCACGACCACCCAGCTCACCGGCGCGGAACTGCGGCTGGCGATCGTGGCCGCGGTGGTGCTGGTCGCGGTGGCCTGCCTCGGTCTGGTGGTCGTCGGTGTCACGGCTCGCCGCCCACCCGCGCCGAGCGCGCCCGCCGAACGACCCGCTCAGCCGACCGAAGAGGAATCGCTGGCCAGGGCCGCCGAAATGGGCCTGGCGGCGATGAACGCGCCCGGCCAGGATCCGCGCACCGCCATCATCGCCTGCTATGTCGCGATGGAACGAGGTCTGGCCTCGGATCGGACCGCCGCTCCGAAGGCCTCCGACACTCCGATGGAGGTATTGGCCCGCGCCTTCGCCAGCGGCAAGCTGCACGACGCCTCCGCCAGGGAACTGGTCGCCATGTTCGAGGAGGCCAGGTTCAGCCCGCACGCGATGCTCGAATGGCAGCGCATGCGCGCCGAGCAACTGCTGCGCGTCGTGCTCGCCGACCTGCAGGGCGCGACGCTGAGGAGCGTGGCAGCGCCGGGGGAGGGCGGATGAACCGCAATGCCGTGGCGGTGACCGCGATCGCGGCGGCGCTGCTGGTGGAGGCCGTCGCCTTCGTCAGGTGGCGCGAGGCGATGCTGCCGTTGGCCGCGCTGCCGGTCGCCTTCGCACTCGTCGCGCTGGCGTCGTCGTTACGTGAGCGTCGAGTCACCCAGTCGGACAACAGATCCGAGGAGATCGACAACGGCCCGGTCGAGATGCTGCGGCGCTGGCAGGCCAGGGCCGAGATGCTCGCCGCCCGCGCCGACGGCACCCGCGCCGACTGGGACCGCCACCTGCGTCCCCTGCTGGCCAAGGAATTCGAGCTGTCGGCGGGGACCAGGGTCGCCAAGAACCGCCGGGCGATGCAGGCCGCCGGGCTGCACCTGTTCGGGCCGGACCTGTGGCGCTGGGTCGACCCGACCGATTCCGAAGTTCGTGATCAGAGCACACCCGCACCGGGCAGGGCGACCCTGGACGAGATCCTGCACCGCCTGCAGAGAATGTGAGACGAGTTGAGCATGACCATGCCACTGGAGGCGACCGTTCAGCGCGCCGACGCGGTCCTGCGGGAACTGTCCCGCGTCGTCGTCGGCAAGCAGGAGGAGTTGCGGCTGATCATGATCGCCGTGCTCTCCGGCGGCCACGTCCTCATCGAGGATCTGCCGGGGCTCGGCAAGACGCTGATCGCCCGCTCGTTCGCCGCGGCGCTCGGCCTGGAATTCACCCGCGTGCAGTTCACCCCGGACCTGCTGCCCGCCGACCTGCTCGGCTCCACCATCTACGACATGAACTCCGGCCGGTTCAACTTCCGCCGCGGCCCGGTGTTCACCAATGTCCTGCTGGCCGACGAGGTCAACCGCACTCCACCCAAGACCCAGGCCGCGCTGCTGGAGGCGATGGCCGAGGGACAGGTCAGCATGGACGGCGAAACCTTCCCGCTGCCACAGCCTTTCATCGTGCTCGCCACCGACAACCCGATCGAGTACGAGGGCACCTATCCGCTGCCGGAGGCGCAGCTGGACCGCTTCGCCGTGCAGTTGCGGCTGGGCTATCTGTCCGAGCAGGACGAGACACAGATGATCCGGCGCAGGCTCGAACGCGGCTCGGTGCAGCCGGAGGTCAACCGGGTCGTCGACGCGCACACGCTGCTGGAGATGCGCCAGGCCGTCGAGTACGTCACGGTGCATCCGGATGTGGTCGGCTACGTGGTGGCGCTGGCGAGCGCGACCCGAGGGCATCCGCAGGTGGAGGTCGGTGCGAGCCCCCGTGCGGAATTGGACCTGGTGCAGATGGCGCGGGCCCGCGCACTGCTGCTCGGCCGCGACTACGTCATCCCCGAAGACGTGAAGGTGCTGGCCATCCCGGCGATGGCCCACCGCATCACGCTGCGTCCGGAGATGTGGGTGCGGCGGGTGCGCGGGGAGGATGTGATCGGCGAACTGCTGCGCAGGCTGCCGGTGCCGCGCGCCACCGCGACCTGAGGCGGGTGGGGATGAGACACCGTGATGCCGCCGCCACCGTCGAGGCCGAACTGCGTTGGCGGCCGGCCGCATTGGCGTACATGCTCGCCGGGTGCGCGGCGGTCGCCCTGCTGACGGCGGTGGTGTTCGCGCGCTGGCAGCCGGTGGTGTTCGCGGCGCCGCTGCTGGGGGTACTGGCCTCGGCGCCCTGGCAGCGTTCGCGCACGGTGATCGGCCTCGACGGCGGCGGCGTCCAGCGCTGTTTCGAAACCGAGCGGATGGAGTACTCGGTCGCGGCGTATGTGGAGTCGGGGTACGCGTTGCTTCGACTCGCGCCCGAGCCGTTGACCGGCCTGGACATCACCGTCGAGCAGGCAGGCGATTCCGGGGCCGGGCCGGCCGGACTTCGCCTGAGCCTGTCGGCCGCGCGGTGGGGCCGGTATCCGTTGTCGGTGCGCGTCACCGCCCTGAGCCCCTCGGGGTTGGCGACCGCGAGCGAGATTCTGCCCGCCGGACAGCTCTACGTGTATCCGGTGACCGACCCCCAGCGCATGCGGATGCCCAGAACCGAACTGCCCGAACGCCTCGGCACCCACCTCACCCGCAGGCACGGGCCCGGCGTCGAGTACGCCGACATCCGCGTGTACAGCCCCGGCGACCAGTTGCGCACGGTGAACTGGCCGGTCAGCGCCCGGCGCGGGCGGTTGTTCATCACCGAGCGCCTGACCAACCGCTCGGCCGATGTCGTCGTCCTGATCGACACCTCGCTGCAAGCCCCGGGCCCGGCCACCGACGCGCTGGAACTGTCGGTGCGCGGCGCGGCCCAGGTCGTCCAGTCCACCCTCTCGGCGGGCGACCGCACCGCCGTGGTCTGCCTCGGCGATCAGCCGCGCTGGCTGCGTCCCGACATCGGCCGCCGCCAGTTCTACCGCATCGTCGACACCGTGCTCGCCGTCGGCGACGAACACATCCCCACCACCGGCACCCTCGCCCCGCACGCCGCCGTCCCGCTCGGCGCGATCATCGTCGCCTTCTCCACCCTGCTCGACACGCAGTTCGCGCTCGCCCTGATCGATCTGCGCAAACGCGGGCACGTCGTGGTGGTGGTGGATGTGCTGCGCGGCACCCCCTTCCGCGACGAACTCGATCCCACCCTGGCCCGCATGTGGCATCTGGAGCGCGCCACCATGTACCGCGACATGGCCGCTGTCGGCGTCGACATCGTCGGCTGGTCGCAGGATGTGCGCCTCGACCAGGCCATGCGCCTGCTGCCCGCCCACCGCCGAAGCACCCGGATCCGCCGATGACCCGATTCCTCGCCGTCCTGGCCGGTGCCCTGCTCAGCGGGGGCGTGGCCCTGCTCTACGCGCCCGCCGCGCTGCCCGCGCTGATCCTCGTGGTGCTGGGCTGGTGGTTCCGCGCCGCCGCCGTCGCCGCTGTCCTGCTGGCACTCGCGGTCCTCACCCTCGCCGACGTCGGCGCGGTCGAGTCGGCCGCTCTCGGCTTGGTCGCGACCGCCTACCTGCTCAACGCCGCCACCGTCTCCGCCCCTTCCGGCGTCGTCCCCACCACCTTGCCGTCGGCTCTGGGCGCCATCGGTTTCACCGCCTGCGCCACCGCCGCGGCCCTGCTGCCGGTGCACCTCGCGTGGGCGCCCGCCCTCGCCCCGATCGTCGTCATCGCCCTGTACTACTCGGTGGTGCAGTCCCTGGCCCCTCGGCGACGCCCGACGCCACAGCAGGTGGACCCCGCTCTCGGATGACTCGCGGAACCCGGCTGCTCGAATCCGTGAGGAAGGGCGAGCGCGGGGAGTTCGTGCACGGACTCGGCTGCGCGCGGGTAGGTCAGACCTTCTTGACCACGCTGGATTTCAGCTGCATCGGGCCGATGCCGTCGACCTTGCAGTCGATGTCGTGGTCGCCGATCCCGGCGACCAGCCGGATGTTGCGGACCTTGGTGCCCGCCTTGATTCCGGTCGGGCTGCCTTTCACCTTCAGCGTCTTGATCACTGTCACGGTGTCGCCGTCGGACAGCACATTGCCGACGGCATCCCGGATCACCCCGTCCTCGGCGGTGTCATCCCCGGCAGCCGCGGTCCATTCGTGCGCGCATTCGGGGCAGACGAGCAGCGCGCCCATCTCATAGGTGTATTCGCAGGAGCAGGCGGGGCAGGGTGGGAGTTCCGCGGTCATCGCCGGATGTCCTCTTTCGGTGGTCGTCTCGGGGGCTGGGCTCAGCGGCCCAGCAGGAAGTCGATGATCGTGCGGTTGACCTCGTCAGGCCGTTCCAGATAGCCGTAGTGGCCGCAGCGCTCGATCTCGACGTAACGGGAGCCGGGGATGGCCGCGGCCACCTCCCGGCCGAGGAACGCCGGGGCCATGCGGTCGTCGGCGAATCCGACGACCAGGCTCGGGGCGGTGATCCCCGCGTACGCGGCGAGCCGGTCTTGCGACCGGTCCATCCCCAGCTGGGCGCGCACGCCCGCGGACGGTGACGCGGAGGCGCCGAACTCGAAGATGTCGAGCCACTCCTGGGCCTTGGCGGGGTCCTGCACGGTGTGCGGGGAGAGGTTGAGCATCGTCTTGATCGCCGCCGCGTATTCGGGCGGCAGTTGGACGCGCTTGTCGTGCAATGCCTGCTCGCCCAGATTCAGTGTGCGCGCGAGCGGATGCTGACGGCCGACGGTGGCGAGCATGACCGCCTTGCGCACGAGTTCGGGGCGGGCCAGCGCCAGCTCCTGCACCACCCGCGCGCCCATCGAAGTGCCCACCACGTGCGCGGGGCCGCCGCCGAGGTGTTCGATCAGCGCGGCCGTGTCGTCGACCAGGTCCTCCACGCGCATGCCGCCTGCGCACTCGGCCGAGGGCGCGATACCGCGGTTGTCCATGGTCGCGACCCGGAATCCGGCCGCGACCAGCGCGGGCACCTGATAGGTGCGCCATACTCGTCCGGGACTGCCTGCTCCCATGACCATCACGACCAGCGGCCCCGTGCCGCTCACGTCGTAGCTGAGGGCGATCCCGTTGAGGGTGGCTATGGGCATGGTCCTTCTTTCGCGCGGGGGAGGCCGGCGGGCATTCCCACTATCGGCGTGCCCGTCCATCTGATTGCATGATTTCTAAACTAGAAACACAATCATTCTAAAGGAGGCACCCGTGACCGCGCGCTTCGCGTCGGCCCTGATGAGTGAGCGCAAGGTGGTGTTCACCGGATACGGCTGGGAGACCTACTCTTCCTGGCCGACTCGTGATCGCACGGTCTCGAGGGCCGCGAACAAACAGATCGCGGTCGCGCTCATCGACCCATTCAAGGGGGGCAAGCCCGAGCCGCTCAGGCATCACTTGTCCGGCCAATGGTCGCGCAGGATCACGCGCGAACATCGACTGGTGTATCAGGTGGCCGAGACCGAAATCGTGATCGTCGCCGTGGGCGGGCACCAGGACGAATATCCGAAGGACGAATAGCCGAAGTGCCCGCCCACCGCGAGGACCTGTGGTCTAGCGGAATGTCAGGCTGACGTCGTTCAAGACCGGTGCGTCGTCGCGCTCGACGGCGGTGGCGGCGATGGTCAATTCGCCATCGCCGCGCCAGATTCGGGCGCGGATGGTCTCGCCCGGGTAGAGGACGCCGGCGAAGCGGGCGCGGTAACCGGTGACGCGGGTCGCGTCGGAATCCAGCACGTTGTCGGTGGTCGCCTTGCAGACCAGGCCGTAGGTGCACAGGCCGTGCAGGATCGGGTTGGGGAATCCGGCGGCCCGGGCGAAGGTGGGGTCGGAGTGCAAGGGGTTGCGGTCGCCGAGCATGCGGTAGAGCAGGGCCTGCTGGGGGAGGGTCGGGATGAGCAGCTCGAGATCCGGGTCCCGTTCGGGGAGTTCGGCTTTCGTGCTCGGGCCGCGTTCGCCGCCGAAACCGCCCTCGCCCTTGGCGAAGATCGAGGAGCGGGTGGTCCACAGCGGTTCGCCGTCGGAGCCGGTGATGGTGTGCTCCTGCACGATCACCGCCGCCGAGCCCTTGTCCCACAGTTCGCTGACCCGGCCGGTGCTGGTCGCCTTGCCCGAGGCCGGGATCGGCCGGTGCACGTGAACTTCCTGGTGCGCGTGCACGACCTTGGCCAGGTCGATGTCGATGCCGGGGAAGCTCACCTTCGGCGGTTCGGTCTCGTGCAGCGTCTGGGCGACGGTGGCGAAGCTGGGCAACACCTGGGGTTCGCGGTCGTCGAGGTAGCGCAGCTCGGCCTGGTCGGTCCAGCGCGCGCCCGCGCCGAGACCCAGGTGGTAGAGCTGCACGTCGGAAGGGGTCCAGGCGAACTCCCGCGTGGGCAGCTCGGCCCCGAGCGCGACGGACGGATCGATGGGCATCGGATGGTCTCCTCGTGAAGCGGTGGATGGATGGGCCCTGCCTGCCGGTCATCCTGCGTCGCGAGCCCCGGTGCTGGGAACACCGGAGCCCACCGAGCGGACGTCCTGTTCAGACCTGGGCCGAAGCGGTGGCCGCCTGCGCCTTCTTGCGTTCGACGATGTCGAGCACCGACAGGTAGCCGAAGGCGATGGCGGGGCCGATGGTCGCGCCGGGGCCTGCGTAGGTGTGACCCATGACCGGGGTCGAGCAGTTGCCGGAGGCGTAGAGGCCGGGGATGGTGGTGCCGTCCTCGCGCAGCACGCGACCGGAGGAGTCGGCGACCAGACCGCCCTTGGTGCCGAGGTCGCCCGGCACGATCTTCGCGGCGTAGAACGGCCCCTGCGAGATCTCGGCCAGGCACGGGTTGGGCTTGACCGTCGGGTCACCGTAGTAGCGGTCGTAATGGCTGTCGCCGCGCCCGAAGTCGGCGTCCTTGCCGGTCTCGGCGAAGGAGTTGAAGCGCTGCACGGTCGCGGCCAGGTTCTGCGCGGGCACGCCGATGACGCCCGCGAGCTCCTCGAGGGTGGCTGCCTTGACGATGTTGTCGTTCTCCATCCAGCGAGACGGGATTTTCATACCCGGCTGCAGCCCGGCGAAGATGTAGCGGTCGCGGTAGCGCTGGTCGAACACCAGCCAGGCCGGGATGTTCTCGCCCGGCCCCTCGCCTTGGCCGTACTCGCCGCCGTACATGGTGTGCACGGCCTCCACATACGGGGCGGACTCGTTGCCGAACCGCTTGCCCTGGGAGTTGACCATGATGCTGCCGGGCAGATTCCGCTCGGCCAGCGCGAACCACGGCTTGCCGTTCTTGAACACCGTCGGCCCCCACCACGCGTCTTCCATGAAGCCCACGTCGGCGCCCAGCTCCATGCCCGCCAGGATGCCGTCGCCGGTGTTGGCGGCCGCGCCCGTCGTCCATTCGGTGGTGATCGGCGCGCGCTGGTACTTCTCGCGCATCTCGGCGTTGTGCTCGAAGCCGCCGCTGCCCAGCACCACGCCGTAGCGCGCGGAGAACACCGTCGGCTTGCCATCGTGCAGCGCCTCCACGCCGGTCACCACGCCGTCGGTGACGACGAGCTTGGTCATCGGCGTCTCGAGCAGCACCGGCACGTCGGCGTCGAGCAGGCCCTTGCGCATGGCGGCGATGATCGCCCGGCCCATACCGACGATTTCCTTGCCGGTGAATTTCGCCAGGTAGGTGCGCGCGCCGACGCGCAGCGCCCGCATCATGCCCTTCGGGTGGCGGCGGATCAGATTCAGCCGCACGAAGTCGGCCTGCATGACCACGACATTCAGCGGAGCCTTGGCATACGGCGGCTCCAGCTTGTCCTTCTCCGCGCCGAGGACCTTCAGGTCGAACGGCTTGGGCTCGCAGGAACGGCCTTGGCCGAGACCGCCGGGAGCCTCCGGGTAGTAGTCGGAGTAGCCGGGCACCCACTTCATCTTCAGCGGGGTGTGGTCGAGCACGAAGTCGAAGGCCTCCGCGCCGCGGTCGATGTAGGTGTCGATCCGGTCCTTGGGCACCACGTCGCCGATGATGCTGTGCAGGTAGGTGCGCGCCTGCTCACGGTCGTCGGGGCGGCCCGAGGCGAGCAGCGCCTTGTTGCCGGGAATCCACACGCCGCCGCCGGAGCGGGCGGTCGAGCCACCGTAGTGCGCTGCCTTCTCGAGGACGACGACCCGCAGTCCGTGATGGGCGGCGGTGAGGGCGGCGGTCATGCCTGCGGCGCCGCTACCGACGACCACCACGTCGTAGCTGTGTGGGTCAAGAACCGGATCAGTCATGTAGAACACGTTATAGAATGGACGCGCCGTTGGTCTATGTTGACAGGCAGAAGAGTTTTCTTACGTCCCATCAGCCGGGACAACTTGTTTCAGTTCGGAGTGAAGTGCATGGGCTTGGACGCTGGACTCACCGCTGATGTCACCGCGGATGTCATCGTGATCGGATTCGGCGCGGCGGGCGCCTGCGCGGCGCTGGAAGCGGCGGCCACCGGAGCGGACGTGCTGGTATTGGAACGGTTCGCGGGTGGCGGCACCTCGGCGCTGTCGGGCGGGATCATCTACGCGGGTGGCGGCACCGCTGTGCAGCGCGCGGCCGGGGTGCAGGATTCGCCGGAGCAGATGCTGGCCTACCTGCGCCGCGAGGTCGGGGACGCGGTGTCGCCGGAGACGTTGCGGCGCTTCGTGGACGAGAGCCCGGCGATGATCGACTGGCTGTCCGGTCACGGCGTCCCGTTCGACGCCTCCCTGTGCCCGTACAAGACCTCGTATCCGAACGACAAGTACTACCTCTACTACAGCGGCAGCGAGGTCTCCGGCTACGGCCGTGAGGTGGCGGTGCCCGCTCAGCGGGGCCATCGCGTCAAGGGGCGTGGCACCTCCGGCAAGAAGATGACCGCGCCGCTCATCGCCTCCGCGCTGCGCAACGGCGTGCGCGTCGAATACCTCACCGCGGCCACCCGACTGCTCACCGATGCCGACGGCGCGGTGATCGGCGTCGAGTGCCGGACGCTGCGCGACGCCCCGGCCCGGGTGCGGTCGCGCTATCACCGGCTGGCCGCGATCGCCGCCAAGCCGGGCATCTACTACCCGCCGTTGCGCAAAGCCCTGATGCGTCAGCTCGACGCGCTCGACCGTCGCTACGGCACCACCCTCCGGGTGCGGGCCGGACGCGGCGTCGTCGTGAGCGCGGGCGGTTTCATCTCCAACCGGGAGATGGTGCATCAGCACGGCCCGCAATACCGGCACGGCCTGGAACTGGGCAGTATGGGCGACGACGGCAGCGGCATCCTGATGTCGCAGCAGGTCGGCGCCGCCACCGATCGGATGGGCAATATCTCGGCGTGGCGGTTCATCCTGCCGCCGAGCAGTTTCACCGGCGCGCTGCTGGTCGACGCCCGCGGCCGCCGGGTGATCGACGAGACCCGCTACGGCGCGGCCGTCGGCCACCTGCTGGTCAACCATCACGACGGCCAAGGCTGGGTGCTCGCCGACGACGAACGCATGCGCACCGCGATCCGGAAGGTCCGCACCGAGTCCGCCTGGTTCCAGCGCGCCCAGTTCGAAGTCATGCGCCGCAACGCCAAACGCGGCGACACCCTCGAGGCCGTGGCACGGGCGGCGGGCATCGATCCGGCCGGGCTGCGCGCCACCGTCGAAGAGCACAACGCGGCGATCGCCGCCGGCGCGCCCGACCCGGTCGGCAAACCGGCCGAATTCACCGAATCGGTCCGCGGCGGCCCGTACTGGTTGCTGGATGTCGGCATCAAGCCGAGCCTCACCAATCCCTGCCCGATGCTCACCCTCGGCGGAGTGGTCGTGGACGAGACCACCGGAGCGGTGACTTCGACCGCCGGCCTGCCGATCCCCGGTCTGTTCGCGGCGGGCCGCACCGCCGTCGGCATCTGCTCGGACTCCTACGTCAGCGGACTGTCGCTCGCCGACGCCGTGTTCTCCGGCCGCCGCGCCGGACGGCACGCGGCGCGCGTGCCCGAACAGGCCGCAGTGGAAGGACCCTAGGGCCTCACCGGGGACTCCCGGACGTGCGCGGGTCGACCTCTGCGGCAGCTGGGCATCGCCTGACCTCTGCGACTCAGGCTCCGTGAGCGTCCCGGCGGAACTCGTCCATGCTTCCCGTCCGGGTGCGGCGGGCGTGTTTGCCTCGGGCGACCTCGGTGGCCAGAGCGTCCAACGGCTGGCCGAATCCGTATAGCGGATCGAGTAGACCGGTGAGCCAGGTACGAGCGGTCTCGATGCCGCTCGGATCGAGGGCGTAGAGGCGGCGGGTGCCTTCGGCGCGCACCGTGACCAGCCCGGCGTCGCGCAGCACCTTCAGATGCTGGGAGACGCCGGGCTGAGAGATCGAGGCGTGTTGCTGGACGGCCGCCACCAGCTCGCCCGCGGGGCGTTCGCCGACCGCGAGCAGGGTGAGGATGTGGCGGCGCAGGGGATCGCCGAGCGCCTCGAAGATCTTCGCCGGAGGAACCGCCATCAGGACTCGGCGCCCGCCTCGGGCTCGGTCGTGTAGAAGACGATGGTCTGCTCGGCGGCGGTGTGCGCGGCGGTGGGGTCGTCGCCGTCGGCGACGGCCGCGTCGGCCCAGCCTTCGGCGGCGGTGCGGATGAAGGTCAGGCCCTCGGGGGTGGTGTGCAGGCTCATGGCCACCTCGGGGTCGACGGCCTCGCCGGTCTCGACGTGCATGGCCAGGCCCAGTAGCGCCAGATCCCAGCCGACGCCGACGGCGCCGGGCCCGAACTGCTCCCACATCTGCGGGTCCACCGGCGCCTCGTGCACCAGCTCGAGCTGCGTTCCGCTGCCCTCCGGGCTCAGCGTCACCGTCAGCCAGGACATGTGTCCGCCGAACTCCCAGGTCACCGCGAACCGCTGCGGTTCCTGGCATTCCTCGACGACGCCACCCGCATTGCCCTCGAGCTGATACCGCCCGCCGACTTCCAGCTCCCCGCTCACCGGCAGGAACCATCGCGGCAGTCGCTCCGCGCTGGTCAGCGCCTCCCAGAGATCCTTCTGGCCGGTCGGATACGTTCGCCGGGCCACCGCGATCCGGGTGGAGTTCCCGTCCCGCGAGCCCGTGCGGATTTCCCTGGTCACCAGTCCGGCCGCAGCGGCCGGGTCCGTCAGTAGTGGCACGTCAACCTCCTTTGATAAGTTTCAACTTATAAAGTACACCTTGTTCTGCCGGTTGGGTTGTGCACCGGGTACTGATCGAGGCAGACATTCGCGGAACCAGCGGGCCGCACAGCGGAAGTGAGGTGCGAATCGTGATCGATCCGGATGAATCTGCGCTCGCCGGGGCAGCCGAGATATTCGGTACCACGAGTGACGGCACGGTCCGTGCCGCGCTCGAGGACGCGGTCAAACGCCGTAAGCGGCAGTCATTCCTCGACTGGCTCGCTGACGGCGGACTGCCGGACCTGACCGGGGACGCTCAGCCGAAAGGTCGAAGCGCCTCCTGACAGCGCAACGCCCCGGATCGACGGGGCGACTCCGGGGCATGCGGAACAGAGCGGGACCTATAACCAGGTGTCCAGCGTGGTGGTGGTGAGGAAGTGCTCGAGATCCGCGCGCCAGGGGGCGGGCGTGGTCTTCTCCGGTTCGATGGCGGTGTACTGACCGCGATAGAACAGCAGCGGGCGGCCGGAATCGGTGGATTCCGACAGCGAGAGCACGCGGCCGATGACGATGTAGTGATCACCGCCGTCGACCACGCTGTCCACCCGGCATTCGATGGTGGCCAGCGCGTCGTCGAGGGCGGGCAGGCCGAGTTCGGTGGTGCGCCAGGGCACACCGGCGAACTTGTCCTCCTCCCTGGAGCCGAAGCGCGCGCAGACCGGCTGCTGCGCCTCGGCCAGGATGTTGACGCAGAAGCGCCCGGACTTCTCGATCGCCGCCCAGGAGCGCGAGCCCTTGGTGGGGCAGAACAACACCAGGGGCGGGTCCAGGGACAGGGCGGCGAACGACTGGCAGGCGAAGCCGATCGGCGGCGCGCTGTCCCCATCGGAGCTGTCGCCGAAGGTGGTGATGACGGTGATACCTGTGCAGAACTGCCCGAGCACGGTGCGGAACTGCCTGGGATCGATCACCGGATTCCCGTCGGTGGTCACTGTCGTCGTCTCCATCGTGATTCGCCGTCCTGTCCACTGGATCGGATCGCCGCAGGGCGGCATTACTCCGGGCGCATGCCCACCGAGAAGTCGTGGCCCCACAGGCTGACCGCCGTGGATTCCCGCGCGATCCAGTCGTCGTCCTCGACTTCCAACCCCTCGCAACCGAATTCGACGTCGAAACCACCCGGCGTCTTCATGTAGAACGAGAGCATCTTGTCGTTGACATGCCTGCCCAGGGTGGCCGACATCTTGACCTTCTTGCGCAGCGCGCGGTCCAGCGCCAGGCCCACGTCGTCGGCGTTCTCCACCTCGATCATGAGATGAACGATGCCGCTGGGGGTGGGCATCGGCAGGAACGCCAGCGAGTGATGGCGCGGGTTGCAGCCGAAGAAGCGCAGCCAGGCCGGTTCTCCGTCGGCGGGACGGCCCATCATCTGCGGCGGCAGCCGCATGGAGTCGCGCAACCGGAAGCCGAGCACATCGCGGTAGAACTCGAGGGCAGCCTGATCGTCGGAGGTGCTGAGCACGACGTGGCCCAGGCCCTGTTCCTCGGTGACGAAGCGGTGACCGTAGGGGCTCACCACGCGCCGATGTTCCAGTGCCACACCGTGGAACGCCTCGAGGGTGTTGCCGGAGGGGTCCTCGAAGCGGATCAGCTCGTAGACCCGCCGGTCGGCCTTCTCCGCGTCGGTGCCTTCCTTGTAGGCCACGCCCGCGCGATCGAGACGGTCGCGAATGTCCTGCAGTTCGGCGGCATTCGCGGTCTCCCAGCCGGAGACCAGCAGTCGGTCGCTCTCGCCGGGCACGATCACCAGGCGGGCGGGGAACTCGTCCATCCGCAGGTAGAGGGATTCGGGGTCGCTGCCCTTGCCCTCCACCATGCCGAGCACCTTCAGACCGTAGTCACGCCAGGCCGCCATGTCGGTGGCCTGGATGCGCAGGTAGCCGAGCGAACGGATACCCATGACTCATCCCTCCTTGCCCACACCGGACAGGAAATCCGTGGTGAGCCGGTTGAATTCGTGGAACTTCTCCAGCTGCGCCCAGTGCCCGCAGCCGCCGAACACGTGCAGCTGCACGCGCGGGATCATCTTGGTGGCCACGATGGCACCGTCGAGCGGGTTGACCCGATCCTCGCGGCCCCAGACCAACAGCACCGGTTGACGCAGCTTGTAGGCGTCGCGCCAGAGCATGCCGAGCTCGAAGTCCGGGCCGGCGAAGGACTTGCCCATCGCGCGGGTCGCGGCCAGCGCCTCGGGGGTGTTGGCCGAGGCGAAGCGCTCGTCGATCAGCTCGTCGGTGATCAGCTTCTGATCGAAGACCATGATGCGCAGGAACGCCTCGAGGTTCTCGCGCGTCGGCTGGAAGTTGAAGCGCGAGAGCAGCTTCACCCCCTCGGTCGGGTCCGGCGCGTAGGCGTTCATGCTCAGGCCGCCGGGGCCCATCAGCACCAGCTTGCCCGCGCGATCCGGGTAGTCCAGCGCGAAGCGGGTGGCCGCGCCGCCGCCGAGCGAGTTGCCCAGCAGGTGCACCCGGTCGGTGACGCCGAGAGTGTCGAGCAGGTCTTTCAGTGCCGACGCCGAGTGCGCGAAGTACTGCGGATGGTCGACGGGCTTGTCCGACTGCCCGAATCCGGGCTGATCCACCGCGAGCACGTGGAAATTCTGCGCCAGCACCGGGATGTTGCGGGCGAAATTCGACCAGGACGAGGCGCCGGGGCCACCGCCGTGCAGGAGCACGATGGTGGGGCCGTTGCCGACGCCCGCCTCGTGGTAGTGCAGTTTCAGGTCGGGGCGGACCTGGGCGAACCGGGAGGTCGACTCGAAGGTGATCTCGGCGGTCGTCTCGGCGGCTGTCTGCGCGGGAGCTGAGGCCATCACACCATCCCGTCGGTGATCGGCAGACCGAATTCGTGCGTGCCGTACATGACGTAGGCGCGCTCGGGATCGTTGGCGGCGTGCACCCGGCCCGCGTGCGCGTCACGCCAGAAGCGCTGCAGCGGCGTGCCGTTGGTCAACGCGGTGGCGCCGGAGGCCTCGAACAGCTTGTCGATGGAGGCGATGGCCCGGCCGGTGGCCCTGACCTGGTCGCGCCGCGCCCGCACACGCAGATCCAGCGGAATGTCCTTGCCCGCCACGAGCAGGGCGTATTCGTCGGCGACATTGCCCGACAGCTGACGCCAGGCGGCGTCGATATCGCTGGAGGCCTCGGCGACGCGCACCTTGGTGAACGGGTCGTCCTTGGCCTTCTCGCCCGCGTAGGCGGCGCGCACCCGCTTGCCCTGGTGCTCGACGTGCGCGGCGTAGGCGCCGTAGGCCATACCGACGATCGGGGCGGAGATGGTGGTGGGATGGATGGTCCCCCACGGCATCTTGTAGACCGGGTCGGTATTGCGCTCGAGGCCGGGCGAGGCGAGCTCGTTCATGGCGCGGAAGCTCAGGAAGCGGTGCTTGGGCACGAAGACCTCGTCGACGTGCACGGTGTTGGAGCCGGTGCCGCGCAGGCCGACCACATTCCACACGTCGTCGATGCGGTATTCCGAGCGCGGGATCAGGAAGCTGCCGAAGTCGACCGGCTTGCCGTCCTTGATCACCGGGCCGCCGACGACCACCCAGGTCGCGTGATCGGCACCCGAGGACCAGGCCCACGCGCCCTTGACGATGTAGCCGTCGTCGACCGCGGTGCCGATGCCCATCGGGGCGTAGGAGGAGGAGATGCGGACATCGGTGTCCTCGCCCCACACCTCTTCCTGGGCCTGCTGATCGAACAGTGCCAGGTGCCAGTTGTGCACGCCGATGATGCCGGCCACCCAGCCGGTCGAACCGCATGCCGAGGCCAACGTGCGGACGGTGTCGTAGAAGACGACCGGGTCGGCGGCGTAGCCACCCCACTGCTTGGGCTGCAGCAGTCGGAAGAAGCCGGTCTCCTGGAGAGACTTGATGCTTTCCTCGGGAATGCGCCGCAGATCCTCTGCCTCCTGCGCGCGCTCGCGCAGGGTCGGCAACAGCGCTTCGACCCGTTCGGTCACTTCTTGCGTCATCTCGGACCTGCTCCTGCCTGGTCGGATTGGTAACCGGTACTCATTTGCCTTCGAGACTAGAACACGTTCTTATTTATGTCGAGAAGTGGGACTCTTTGCAGGTCTACTAATGACCTTTGGTACCAAACCATGCCGATCGCTGGCGTGGAACGGGACATTTTTGTAACGTGTTCTAGTACCGAAGGAGGAGGAATCGCGATGGGAGTTACCCCGAGCAACGGGCCAGGTGGTGCCGGTGCGCGCGGTGGAGCCAAAGTCAGGGAGCTCGATGTGGGCACTACGCCCACCCGGTACGCGCGTGGCTGGCACTGCCTCGGGCTGGCCAAGGACTTCCGCGACGGCAAGCCGCACTCGGTGAAGGCCTTCGGCACCAAGCTCGTGGTCTGGGCCGACAGTGCGGGCGAGCTGCGCGTGCTCGACGCCTACTGCAGGCATATGGGCGGCGACCTGAGTATGGGCGAGGTCAAGGGCGACGAGATCGCCTGCCCGTTCCACGACTGGCGCTGGTCGGGTGAGAACGGCAAGTGCACCTCGATTCCGTACGCGCGTCGTGTGCCGCCGCTGGCCCGCACCCGCAAGTGGACCACCCTCGAACGCAACGGTCAGTTGTACGTCTGGCACGACCACGAAGGCAACCAGCCGCCGGAAGACGTGACCATACCGTTCATCGAGGGGCCGTACGCGACCGCCGACGGCACGCCCACCGACGGTCTGGACGGCAACTGGACCGAGTGGACCTGGAACAGGATCGAGATCGACGGCGCCAACTGCCGCGAGATCATCGACAACGTCGTCGACATGGCCCACTTCTTCTACATCCACTACGCCTACCCGACGTATTTCAAGAACGTCTTCGAGGGGCACGTGGCCACCCAATTCCTGGAGACCAAGGGTCGCCCGGACGTGGGTATGGCGGCCAAGTACGGCGGCGAGACGCTGCTCAAATCCGAAGCGTCCTACTTCGGGCCGTCCTACATGATCAATCCGCTGGTCAACATCTACGGCGGCTACGAGATCAAGGTCGTGCTGATCAACTGCCATTACCCGGTCACGCAGGATTCGTTCGTCCTGCAATACGGCTTGACAGTGGAGAAGCCGAAGGGTCTCGACGACGAGACCGCGACCAAGCTCGCCCAGACGATGACCGAGTTCTTCGGCACCGGCTTCCTGCAGGATGTCGAGATCTGGAAGCACAAGTCCAAGGTCGAGAACCCGCTGCTGTGCGAGGAAGACGGCCCGGTGTATCAGCTGCGCCGCTGGTACGAGCAGTTCTACGTGGACGCGGCAGACGTGACCGAGAAGATGACCCAGCGCTTCGAGTTCGAGGTGGACACCACCAAGGCGAACGAGGCGTGGGAGGCCGAAGTGGCAGAGAACCTGCGCCGCAAGCGCGAGGCCGAAGCCGCCGAGGCGGAGAAGTCCGAGGCCGGAGTCTGATGACCGCGAGCTGGGCCAAGGCGCCGGACTTCGCCGATCAGCCCGCGCGGCGGGCGGCGGTGCAGGCCCAGACCGCGCTGGACAAACAGCACTATCTCGACGACGGTATGACACCCCTGCAATGCCAGGGGTGTCATACCCGCGTCCTGGTGCGCAAATACAGCACGCACCAGACCTCGGTCCAGTGGACCGAACCGCCGGAGGCTCACTGCCCGGTCTTCGCCGGGCTGGCGGAGAAGGGGGCCGGTCCTGGTAGGCCCGAAGGTTGTGCCCAATTGGAGAAGACCATCAAATGGGCGGTGGACGAGGGCGTGCTGGAGGTTCCGGAGTAGGCCTGCCCCTTTTCTGTACGTAATAACGTACACTCGGTGTTATGCAACCGATGAGTATTACCGAGGCGCGCGCCAACCTGGCGGCTGTACTCGATCGGGTGACCGATGACTTGGAAGAAGTCGTCATCACCCGAGCGGGTCATGAACCAGCTGTGGTCATCTCGCTGCGCGAATACGAAGCCCTGAAGGAAACGGCGTACCTGCTCGGCACGCCGGCCAACGCCCGTCATCTGGAGCGTTCACTCGCTGAGCATCGAGGCGGGGAGGCAGTCGCGCACGAACTGATTCCCGTGGACGACGAGTGAAGATCACGTTCACATCGGCTGCCTGGGAGGACTACCTCTGGTGGCAGGCCCAGGACCGGCAGGTTCTGAAGCGCCTCAACCGACTGATCGACGACATCTCTCGCAACGGCCATGAAGGCATCGGGAAACCGGAGCCGTTGCGCCAGAACCTCTCCGGGTACTGGTCCAGACGGGTGACCAGCGAACACCGTGTCGTCTACGCCATCGAAGACGACACGGTGATCATCGTCGCCTGTCGCTTCCACTACGGAGAGTGATCGCCGGGGGGAGCGATCAATCGAGCCGGAAGTCGGCGAAGTCGAAACCCGGCGCGACGACGCAGCTCACCAGGACGTGCCGGTCGTCAAGGGGTCGGGCCGACTGGCTGATGCCGCCCGGCACGATCACCTGCGGCTGCTGGCCCGCCGCGAGATCTGGGCCGAGAACGACCTGGCGTTCACCGATCTCGAGCACGAGCGGACCGCCGTCGTGCCAGAACCACAGTTCGTCCGAGCGGACCGTGTGCGGTGCGGAGTGTTCGCCGGGCATCAGCAGGAACAGGATCGCGGTGGCGGCGGCGCGCGGGCCGGGATAGCCGTTCGGGGTGAATTCGACAGGACTGCGCCAGGTTTCGCGGTACCAGCCCCCTTCGGGGTGCGGGCGTAGGTCGAGAGCGGCGGCCGGGGCCGGACGATCATCGGTCATCGTCCGACTTTAGGCCGCCGCACCCGTGCGTAGTGGTTCAGGCCGCCGCGGGCCGCCGCGCCGCGCCGAACAGCTGGGCGTCGCCGTGGGCGCGCTTGAAGAACAGATGCGCGTCGTGTTCCCAAGTGATCGCGATGCCGCCGTGCAATTGCACCGTCTCGGCGACCACGTCGGTGAAGGCCCGCGAGCAGTGCGTGCGCGCGACCCAGACATCCTCGGCGGCCGAGGCGGCGCCGGTCGCCAGCGATTCGGTGGCCAGTCGTGACACCGATTCCGCCGATTCCACCAGGACGTACATGTCGGCCATGCGGTGCTTGAGGGCCTGGAAACTGCCGATCACCCGGCCGAACTGCACGCGGGACTTGGTGTATTCCACCGTCGTCTCGAGACAGCGCCGGGCCGCGCCGACCTGTTCGGCGGCAAGAGCGGCCCACGCGATCTCGCGCAGCTTGCGAGTGAGTTCGGCGCAATCGCCGGCGCCGAGGCGGCGGGCGGGCACCGACGCGAAGCTCACTTCGGAGAGCTTGCGCGTCGGATCGAGAGCGGGCACCGTCCGCCGGGTGACGCCCTCGGCGTCGGCGTCGACCTCGAACCAGCCGGTCGCGGTGACCACGATCAGCGTGCCCGCGCCGGTCGCGTCGAGCACGTAGTGGGCGGTGCCGTCGAGGGTGTCGCCCTCAGCGCGCACCCCCGGTTCGTCCCAGCCGCGCGGCCCGGCCCAGCACACCGCGAGGGTGCGCGAACCTTCGGCGACCTCGGGCAGCAGCCGTTCACAGGCCTCGGTGTCGCCGGACAGCAGCAGCGCCTGCACACCGAGCACCGCCGAGCCCAGCATCGGTACCCCGGCCAGCGTGCGGCCGAGTTCGCCCACCACGAGCAGGGATTCGACCAGGCTCGCGCCGACGCCACCGTATTCCTCGGGGATCGCCAGCGCGGCCACGCCGATCTGTTCGCACAGCAGCCGCCACAGGGCGGGGTCATAGCCGAGGTCGGTGTCCATGGCCGCGCGCACCGATTCCGGCTTGGCGTGCTTGGTCAGCAGCGCGCGCACCGAATCGGCGAATTCTCTGCGTTCGGTCTCGTCGAGGCTCATGCGATGCCCCGTTCCCGCCGCAGCTCGGCGGCGATGCGGGCGCGATGCGCGGCGGCGGTGCCCCAGGCCGAGCGCAGCGCGGTGACCCTGGTCAGCCACAGCGACAGGTCGTATTCGGCGGTGTAGCCGATCGCGCCGTGCACCTGCAGCGCCGCGCGGGCGGCGGAGTAGGCGGCCTCGTCGCAGGCCACGGCGGCGGCGGAGACGTCGCGGGAGCGGGTCGGGTCCTCGAAGGTCAGCGCGGCCCGGTGCAGCAGCGGTTCGGCCAGGTCGAGGGCGATGAGGACGTCGGCGAGCTTCTGCTTGACCGCCTGGAACTCACCGATCGGCTTGCCGAACTGCTTGCGCTGCTTGGCGTATTCGGTGGCGGCGTGCAGCAGGGCCCGGCCCGCGCCCCATTGCTGGGCCGCCGAGGCCAGGACACCGGCGTCGAACGCGCGGGCCGCGGCC
The DNA here is from genome assembly GCF_015477835.1 of Nocardia higoensis. Lineage (NCBI taxonomy): Bacteria > Bacillati > Actinomycetota > Actinomycetes > Mycobacteriales > Nocardiaceae > Nocardia > Nocardia higoensis. The sequence continues at coordinate 182,772 of NZ_JADLQN010000002.1, forward strand.
GTACGCACCTGCTCGCCCTCGGCCACGATCTCGCCCGCCTCGACGGTGAACAACCGGCGGGCCGGGTCGATCGAGCGGATCGCCGCGCCGGGCGTGCCCACCGAGAGGGTGTCGCCGGAGACGAGCAGAACCAGCTCGGCCTCGTCGGCGTCGACCGCGACGGCCCGGCCGCCCGGCTCGGCGAACGCGACGGTGCCCAGTGTCGATCCAGCGGCGATGCCGGGCAGCCAACGTTGCGCGGGCCCGGAATCCGGAAGCGATTGCAGCAGTGCGGGAATGGCGGCGGCGCTCTCGGCAAGCGGGCCGGGCGCGGCGGCGCGGCCGAGTTCGACGAAGGCGACCACCAGGTCGATCGGCTCCGCGGCCGCGCCGTCGTGATCCTCGCCGATCGCCAGGCCGAGCACGCCCTGTTCGGCGAGCTGGCCGATCAGCGCGCGACCGGGCGCGCGGTCACCGGCCGACCACGCACGCACCGCCGCGGGCGCGCGCCCGCTGTCGAGCAGTTTGCGCACGCTGCCTGCGAAGTCGAGCTGTTCGGGGCTGAGCGCGAACCTCATCGGCTGCTCCCTCTCGGTAGACCGAGCAGCCGCTCGGCGATGATATTGCGCTGGATCTCGTTGGTGCCCGCGTAGATCGGGCCCGACAGCGAGAACAGGTAGCCGTCGGTCCACGCGCTCGCTTCCTCGGCCCGCGCGCCGAGCACGTCCAGCGCGGTCTCGTGCATGGCGATGTCGAGTTCGGACCAGAACACCTTGGTGATGGAGGATTCCGCGCCCAGCTTGCCGCCCTCGTTCAGGCGGGTGACGGTGCCCCAGGTGTGCAGGCGGTAGGCCTCGCTGCGGATCCACGCGTCGACCACCCCGTCGCGGGTGGCGGTGTCGGATTCGTCGGCGTGCTCGGCCCACAGGTCGATCAGCCTGCTCGCGGTCGCGGTGAACCGGCCGGGACTGCGCAGCGAGAGGCCGCGCTCGTTGCTGGAGGTGCTCATCGCCACCCGCCAGCCCTCGCCGGGCGCGCCGATGACGTCGCGATCGGGGACGAATACCTCGTCGAGGAAGATCTCGGCGAAACCGGGCTCACCGTCGAGCTGGGGGATCGGCCGCACCGACACGCCCTCGGCGGTGAGCGGGAACATCACGTAGGTCAAGCCCTTGTGGCGTTCGGCTTCCGGGTCGCTGCGGAACAGGCCGAAAGCCCAGTCCGCGAACGTCGCCCGCGAACTCCAGGTCTTCTGCCCGCTGAGCAGCCAGCCGCCCTCGGTGCGCCGCGCGGTCGAGCGGATGCCTGCCAGGTCGCTGCCCGCCTCCGGCTCCGACCAGGCCTGCGCCCAGATGTCGTCGCCGCGCGCCATGCGCGGCATGATCCGGTCGAGTTGTTCCTTTGTGCCGTGCTCGAACAGCGTCGGCGCGAGCAGGAAGATGCCGTTCTGGCTGACCCGCCCCGGGGCCTGCGCGGCGTAGTACTCCTGCTCGAAGAGCACCCAGTCGAGCAGCGAGGAGTCGCGACCGCCGTACTCCTGCGGCCACGCGACCACCGAGAGCCTGGCCTCGGCCAGCGTGCGCTCCCACTCGCGGTGCGCCTCGAAGCCCTCGGCGGTGTCCATCGAGGGCAGCGGCTGCGCGGGCTTGTTCGCGGCCAGGAACTCCCTGACCTCCCGTTGGAATTCTCGCGCCGCCTGATCCAGATCCAAATCCATCAGGCTGTCCCGTTCTTCTCTGCGGCACCGGCTTTTTCCGAAGAACCGTTCTGCCCAGCGCTGTTCTCGTCGGTACTGTTCGTGTCAGCGGCGTTCTTCTCGGAGACGGTCGCCGTATCGCGCATGCTCCTGGCGTTCATCCCGCCCAGCGAATCCGCGCCGACCTCGGCATTGTGCGCGTGCGCGAAGTGATGCAGGCCGAACACCGAGTCCATGCCCGCGCGCATGCCCATCAGATCCTCGGCCTGGTTGACCGCCTTCTTGGTCAACGCCAGCCCGAAACGCGGCATGGCGGCGATCTTCTCGGCCAGCGCGAATGTCTCGGCCTCCAGATCCGCGCGCGGCACCACCCGGTTCACCATGCCCCACTCCTTGGCCGTCGCGGCGTCGAAGCGGTCACCGGTGTAGAGGAACTCCTTGGCCTGACGCGGCCCGAGCATCCACGGGTGGGCGAAGTACTCCACGCCCGGAATGCCCATGCGCACCACCGGATCGGAGAAGAAGGCGTCCTCGGAGGCCACGATCAGGTCGCACACCCAGGCCAGCATGAGCCCGCCGGCGATGCACGCGCCCTGCACCATGGCGATGGTCGGCTTGGGAATCTCCCGCCACCGCCGGCACATGCCCAGGTAGACCTCGGACTCGCGCGCGAAACGCTGATCGCCGCCCGCCTTGTCGACGTGGTCCCACCACAGCACGGCCTTGTTCTCGTAGCGCACGTGATGGTCGCGCCCGGGGGTGCCGATGTCGTGGCCCGCGCTGAAATGCTTGCCGTTGCCCGCCAGCACGATCACCCCGACCTCGTCGTCCTCGACCGCGCGCACGAAGGCCGCGTCCAGGGCGTAGGTCATCACCGAGTTCTGCGCGTTGCGGTAGTCGGGCCGGTTCATCGTGATGACGGCGACTCGGCCGCGCCGCTCGTAGGTGACTACCTCACCTTCGTCGGGCACCCCGGCGGGTTGGTCTGACATTACGAATTCTCCTCACGTTTTTCGCCGTCACGGAGCTGCCGCTTGAGCACTTTCCCGGCCGCGCTGTAGGGCAACTGGTCGCGGAACTCGATCGCGCGCGGCACCTTGAAATTGGCCAGCACGGTTTTGGCGTGCGCGATGACCTGGTCCTCGGAGAGCGTGGCGCCGGGCTTGGGCACCACGAACGCCTTGCCGACCTCGCCCATCCGCTCGTCCGGAATCCCGACGACCGCGGATTCGGCCACGCCGTCCAGCCGTGCCAGGGCCTGTTCGACCTCGGCGGGATAGACGTTGAAGCCGCCGCTGATGTACATGTCCTTGAGCCGGTCGGTGATCTTCAGATATCCGCGCTCGTCGACGGTGCCGATGTCGCCGGTGTGCAGCCAGCCCTCGGCGTCGATGGCCTCGGCGGTGGCCTCGGGATCGTCGAGATAGCCGAGCATGATGTTCGGGCCCCGCAGCAACACCTCGCCGGAGCCGGCGAGTTTCAGTTCGAACCCGGGAATGGGCCTGCCGCAGGTGTTGGCCACGGTGGCCGCGTCGTCGCCGGTGTCGCACATGGTGCCGAATCCGGCGGACTCCGACAGGCCGTAGGCGGTGAGCACCACGTCGAAGGCCAGTTCCTCGCGCATCCGCTCGATCAGCACCACCGGCACGGTGGCCGCGCCGGTCACCGCGACCCGTAGCGAACTCAGGTCGTAGGAGGCGCGGTCGGGGAAATCGAGGATGGTCTGGTAGATCGTCGGCGGGCCGGGCAGCACGGTGATCCGCTCGGCACCGATGAGCCGCATGGTCTGCGGCACGTCGAAGGTGACCTGCGGGACGATCGTCGCCCCGGTGACCACACAGGCCAGAATGCCCGCCTTGTATCCGAAGTTGTGGAAGAACGGGTTGACCACCAGGTAGCGGTCGTCGGTGCGCAGCGTCGCGCGCTCGGCCCAGGCGCGCACCACCGACAGCGCCTGGCGATGGGCCACCAATGTGCCTTTGCTGCGGCCGGTGGTGCCGGAGGTGAACAGGATGTCGGACAGGTCGTCGGGGGAGACCTCGCGTGCCCGCTGCTCGGCCGCCTCGGCAGGCACCGATTCGGCGGCTGCTTCCAGATCCGGCCAGTTCAGCGTGTGCGCGTCGGTCTCGACCGAGGTGCCCGGCTCGACCGGGATCACCACGACCGTCTCGATCGCGAGTTCCGGCGCGGCCGCGCGCAGTTCGGCCAGGCGGTCGCGGCCCAGGAAGGTGCCCGAGACGAACAGCGCCGCCGGATGCACGCGGGCCAGCACGTCGGCGGCCTCGTCGGCGACATAACGGGTGTTCAGCGGCACCAGCGCCGCGCCCGCGTACTGCGCGGCCAGCGCCGCGACCACCCAGTGATGGGTATTGGGAGCCCACATCGCCACCCGGTCGCCGCGGCGCACTCCGCGGGCGATCAGCGCGCGTGCTGTGCGCTGGACCTCGGCCAGCAGGCCGGACCAGTCGAGGCGGACCTCGCCGTCGGCGAGCGCGGGCGCGTCGCCGTACGACCGCGCGGCCTCGTGCAGGGCCAGCGGTGTCGTCTGTGCAGGAACGGTCACGGATTTCCTCACCGTCGGTGCGCGTGCCGGTCGGAGCCGACTCGAGCAGCGCTCTACAAAGCAAGTGCTTGGTAGGTTATCCTACCGACGTGGTTGCGATCCAGACCTCAGAATCCAGTACCGCCGCACAGGACGCGCGGTTTTGCGCGGAAGTGCGCGCATGGCTGGCGGACAATCTCGACGGAGAATTCCGTGACCTGCGCGGACTCGGTGGCCCAGGCCGCGAACACGAGGCCTTCGACGAACGGCTCGCGTGGGACCGGCACCTGGCCGCGGCGGGGTGGACCTGCCTGGGCTGGCCGGAGGAATACGGCGGGCGCGCCGCCAGCGTGCGCCAGCAGGTGATCTTCCACGAGGAATACGCCAAGGCGAACGCGCCCGCGCGCGTCTCGCACGTGGGCGAGGAACTGCTCGGCCCCACCCTGCTCGCCTTCGGCACCGAGGAACAGAAGCGCCGCTTCCTGCCCGGCATCCGCAATGTCACCGAACTGTGGTGCCAGGGCTATTCCGAGCCGGGCGCGGGTTCGGATCTGGCCGCCATCACCACCGCCGCCCATCTCGACGGCGATCAGTGGTCGATCAACGGGCAGAAGATCTGGACCTCGCTGGCACATGTCGCCGACTGGTGTTTCGTGGTCGCGCGCACCGAGAAGGGCTCGAGCAGGCACAAGGGCCTGTCGTACCTGCTGGTGCCGATGAACCAGCCCGGCATCGAGGTGCGCCCGATCATCCAGCTCACCGGCACCTCGGAATTCAACGAGGTGTTCTTCGACGACGCGCGTACCGATGCCGATCTCGTCGTCGGCGAACCGGGCGACGGCTGGCGGGTGGCGATGGGCACCCTCGCCGTCGAGCGCGGCATCTCCACCCTTGGTCAGCAGATCCGATTCGCCAGGGAACTGGCCGATATCGAAGACCTGGCCAAGCGCACCGGCGCGGTCGAGGACCCACTACTGGCCGACCGCATCGACCGCGCCTGGGTGGGCTTGCGAGTGCTTCGCGCCCACGCCCTGCGCACGATGGCCGGGCACGGCATCGACGAATCCGGGCAGGCCTCGGTAGCGAAGTTGTTGTGGGCCAACTGGCATCGCGGTCTAGGCGAGCTCGCGATGGCGGTGCGCGGCGCGGAAGGTCTGGTGGCGGGCGCGGGCGGCTCGACGTCGGCCACCGCGGGCTCCGGCGCCGCGGCGGCGAGTGCCGATGATCTCGACGAATGGCAGCGGCTGTATCTGTTCACCCGCGCCGACACGATCTACGGAGGTTCGAACGAAGTGCAGCGCAACATCATCTCCGAGCGGGTGCTCGGTCTGCCGAGGGAGGCTCGTCCGTGACCGCGAGTGGACAGAACGCAGGCGGCCCGCTGTCGGTGGCGCCGCAGCCGGTGGCCGGGCACGGCCTGCTGACCGGACGGGTCGCGGTGATCACCGCCGCCGCAGGCACCGGCATCGGCTCGGCCACCGCGCGCCGACTGCTGGCCGAAGGCGCCGACGTGGTGATCTCCGACTGGCACGAGCGCCGCCTCGGCGAGTCCGAGGTCGAGCTGAAAGGCGAGTTCCCCGAACGCCGGATCGCCGCGATCGTCTGCGACGTGCAGAGCACCGAGCAGGTGAACGACCTCGTCAGCGGCGCGGCGGCGGCGCTCGGGCGCATCGACATCATGGTCAACAACGCCGGTCTGGGCGGCGAGACCCCGGTGGCCGACATGACCGACGAGCAGTGGGATCGCGTCCTCGACATCACCCTCAACGGCACCTTCCGCTGCACCAGGGCCGCGCTGAACTACTTCCGCTCGGCCGGTCACGGCGGCGTGATCGTCAACAACGCCAGCGTGCTGGGCTGGCGCGCGCAGTACGGGCAGGCGCACTACGCGGCGGCCAAGGCGGGTGTCATGGCGCTGACCCGGTGCAGCGCGATCGAGGCCGCCGAATTCGGCGTGCGGATCAACGCGGTCGCCCCGAGCATCGCCCGGCATGCCTTCCTGGACAAGGTCTCCTCGACCGAACTCCTCGACCGGCTCTCCGAGGGTGAGGCCTTCGGCCGCGCCGCCGAGCCGTGGGAGGTGGCCGCGACCATCGCGATGTTGGCCAGCGACTACACCACCTACCTCACCGGCGAGGTGGTCTCGATCAGCAGCCAGCGGGCCTGACGATTCGATTCCCGGGGGAGTGTCCGGCGGGATCAGCGCCGATCCGGAAATTCCGCTGTGCGGCGCGCGTTACCGCGCTTGGTGAAATCCGAGCATTCCGGGCAATCGGCGATGACCGGGTGGCTGCAGGCAGTGAGGTGTTCGAGGAACTGCTCGGTGGCCTGCAGCAGGGCGATTCGCTCACGCACCTGAGCGCGATGGGCGGCGACGAGGGCCAGGCGTTCCTCGTGGGCGCTGTGCCCGAGTCGGCGCATCGCGTCGAGGGACAATCCGGCGCGCTGCAGGATCCGGATCAGCCGCGCGGAGTCCAGGACGTGCTCGTCGTAGCTGCGATGACCCGACGGGCTGCGCTTCGGCGTGAGCAGACCGACGGATTCCCAGTGCCGGAGCACATGCGCCTCGACGCCGAGGGCGGCTGCCGCGTCGCCGATCTTCATCGTCCGGGTTGTGGTCACGATGCACCTCTTTACTTCATGTCGACATGAAGTATTACCGTGCCATCGTGTCTGATCCAGTACGCACCCCGAGCCTGTTCGAATGTTGTTCCGCGGCAGTCGGTTCGGTGCGCGGCGCGCTACGGCCGCGACGTGCCGACCAGCGGTTCCTGCGTTCGATCACCGATGCGGGACTGCCCACCGCCCGGCGCACCGTCACGGTGACCGCCCTGGCCCAGGTGCCACGGCTGGTGCCGACAGCCGCTGTCGTGGAGGGACGCTTCTCGCCGCGCCGCATCGCCAACTCCATGACCTCGTTCGTGGTCCAGCACCCGGAAGCGACCTTCCTCGTCGATCCGGGCTACTGCATCGATGCCGATCATCGCGCCATCGCGCAGCTACCGAGACTGTTGCGGATGGCCGTGCGCCCGCCGTCGGACACCATCCCGACGATCACCGCACTGGCGGCCGAACCCGCATTGGCTTCTGTGCATTTCGCGCTCCCGACACACGCGCACTGGGATCATGTGTGCGGGTTGCTCGATATGCCGGGCCTGCCGGTGTACCTGCATAGCGCCGAGCACCACTGGATCTCCCGAGGCGCCGTCGCTCCGGTCGGCGGCGTGCGCGATTCGCTGAAGGATCGTCCCCTGATCGAATACGATCTCGACGGCCCGCCGATCCTCACCTTCACCCGCAGCCACGACCTGTTCGGCGACGGCAGCGTGGTCCTGGTCGACCTCGCCGGCCACACCCCCGGCAGCATCGGCATCCTCGCTCACACCCGGCGCGGCTGGATTCTGCTGGCGGGTGATGCCGCCTGGCATTCCTTGCAGATCGAGGAGATCCGCCAGAAATCCGCCTTTCCCGGCAGTCTCGCCGACAACGACCGCGATCTCGCCTTCAAGACCCTGCACCGCCTGCACCTGGCGCGTCACTTCGCTACCGTCATCCCGACCCACGATCACGACGCAGCCCATCATCTCGCCGCCATCTAGCACCAAGCAAATGCTTGGTTGTACTATGGCCAACGTGACCGCACCAGACGCCTCGAAATCAGCACGGCGCAACGAACTGCTCGGCCTGGCCGCCGAGCTGTTCGCCGAACGGGGCCTGCGCGCGACGACCGTACGCGACATCGCCGACTCCGCGGGCATCCTGTCCGGCAGTCTCTACCACCACTTCGATTCCAAGGAGTCGATGGTCGACGAGATCCTGCGCGGCTTCCTCGACGATCTGTTCGGCCGCTACCGCGAGATCGTCGCCGCGGGCCTGAGCTCGCGCGACACCCTGGAAGCCCTGGTGCTCGCCTCCTACGAATCCTTCGACCGCCACCACGCGGCCGTGGCCATCTACCAGGCCGAGGCCAAGCGCCTGCGCGACGCCGAACGATTCGCCTACATCGACGAATACAACCGCGAGTTCCGCGCGCTGTGGCACCAGGTGCTCACCAACGGCGTCGCGGATGGCAGCTTCCGCCCCGAACTGGACGTGGAACTGGCCTACCGCTTCCTGCGCGACACCGTGTGGGTGGCGGTGCGCTGGTACCGCCCCGGCGGACCGATCACCGTCGAGACCCTCGCCAAGCAATACCTCACCATCGTGCTCGACGGACTCACCGTGCCCGAGCGCACCGACCAGGCGTAGCGCCTCCCCGCGCAATCACGCCGCCGCGTCACCACTAGGAGTTCAGATGTCCGCACCCTCCGCTCGCCGCCCCTACGCCCCGATGCGCGACGCCTACGTCGTCGACGCGGTGCGCACTCCCGTCGGCAAGCGCAACGGCGCACTGGCAGGCGTGCATCCGGCCGATCTCGGCGCGGCCGCGCTGCGTGGCCTGTTCGACCGCCAGCCGCTCGACCCGGCCCGCGTCGACGACGTCATCGTCGGCTGCGTCGACAATGTGGGCCCGCAGGCGGGCAATATCGGCCGCACCATGTGGCTGGCGGCCGGCTACCCCGAAGAGGTGCCCGGCGTCACCGTGGACCGCCAGTGCGGCTCCAGCCAGCAGGCCATCAACTTCGGTGCCCAGGCCATCATGAGCGGCACCGCCGAGGTGATCGTCGCGGCGGGCGTGCAGAACATGAGCGCCATCCCGATCTCGGCGGCCATGCTCGCGGGCAAGGAGTACGGCTTCGACTCGCCGTTCGTCGGCGCGCAGGGCTGGGACCACCGCTACGGCACCGGCGAGGTCTCGCAGTTCCGCGGCGCGCAGATGATCGCCGAGAAGTGGGACATCACCCGCGAGGACATGGAGCGCTGGGCGCTGCGCAGCCACGAACGCGCCCGCGACGCCATCAAGAACGGCCGCTTCGACGGCGAGATCGTGCCGGTCGGCGACTTCTGGATCGATCAATGCCCGCGCGAGACCAGTCTGGAGAAGATGGCCTCGCTGCCCGCCCTGGCCGAGGGCAGCCCGCTGACCGCCGCCGTGGCCAGCCAGATCTGTGACGGCGCGTCCGCCACCCTGCTCGCCTCGGAGTGGGCGGTGCAGGAATACGGGTTGAAGCCCCGCGCCCGCATCCACCACGTCAGCGCCCGCGGCGCCGACCCGATCTTCATGCTCACCGCGCCGATCCCGGCCACCAAGTGGGCGCTGGAGAAGACCGGCCTGACCATCGACGACATCGACGTGATCGAGATCAACGAGGCGTTCGCCCCGGTGGTGCTGGCCTGGATCAAGGAGACCGGCGCGGACCCGGAGAAGGTGAACGTCAACGGCGGTGCCATCGCTCTGGGCCACCCGCTCGGCGCGACCGGCGCGAAGCTGTTCGCCACGCTGCTCAACGAGCTTGAGCGCCGCAACGGGCGCTACGGCCTGCTCACCATCTGCGAGGGCGGCGGCACCGCTAACGCGACCATAATCGAGCGCCTGGACTCCTGATCCGATCAATTCGGGGCCGGTGAATTGCCGGTCCCGAATCGGCGCAGGTTGTGCCGATCAAGAGACCGCTCGTGCCGCCATCACCATGTCGCGGTAGGGCCATCACCATGTCGCGGTAGGACAGTCTGACAGTTCTCGGTCCGGCCGGCGGTGCCGGAATACTGACGCTGCACCCCGTCCCGGTCACCAAGCCTGTCAGCGACGTAATCGCGCACATCATCACGCACACCGTCGACGTCCCAGTCCGCCCGCCGCAGCAGCCGCTGCATGCCGTCCGGAGAGATCTCACCGGCGGCCTCGGCCAGCGTCCACCCGTTCTTGCGTTCAAGCCCCGCCACCAGACCGGTCATATACTCCCGGACCCGCTCCTGCGGCTCCGACCGGGTGAACCGGCCACCGATCCGCGCATGCAGCGAATCCAACTCCGCTGCAACAACATCCACGACCACGCAGGCACGATACTCGAAGCGAGTGCCGTTGCAGTACTAAGCAGAGGCTCTTTCGAAGATCCGCCAGCCGACGAGCCGCAGATCATCGCGGCGTATCAGGTAGCCACGTTGAGCTCGGAGAGCACGCCGTCCGGGTCGCTGATGTAGGGGTATCCCTCGACCGGCGGATTGAACTGGCCGAGCAGGTTGGCCACGAGGTCGCGCTCGACCTGCGTGATCTTGATCTGGCGCTTGACGAGAATCGCGCACAGCTCGTCGACCGAGTTTGCCCACTCCCCGGCGTCGCTATCGCTCCGGCAGGAGGCGACCAGGTCCGACGGCAACCGGTCGGCGACGCTTTCAAGGAGCTCGCGCGAGTCCTTGTTCAACTTGTTGAGCCGCTGATTACGGGCTTCGACGGCTTGGGGATCCCGCTGTCGCCTCCGGGCCTCTCGCGCTGCTCTGTTCGAATTCATTTGAAGTCTGCCTAATTGATCGGTTGAGGGTTGCCTTGCGCGTCGTTCCGGGTTACCCCCTTACCTCCGAGCGGGTAGGCGGTGATGACGTTGCCGTTCGAGTCGACGATGACCTTGATTTCCACGCCGTTTCGTGTACCAATGCACGCCCAGTTGCCGTTGTTCTGCAGGACCGGCGGCTGGTCCGGGTTCTTGGCGACGTCCAATGCCCCTCCGGATCGTTGGTAGCGGTCAAGAAGATCCGCCACGACGGCATCGACGGCACCGACGAGGTCGAAGTCGGGGTGTCCTCGTTCGAGAGCGCCGCTGAGCTGCTCGACCGACTCGGATTCACCGCGCGCAGCTACGCGGCACGGCCAACGTCACCATCATCGAACGCCTGGACAGCTGACTGGAAAAGGCTGGGGCCGGTGGTGATACCGGCCCCTTGCCTACGCGATCTTGAAGCGGTCGTCCCCGAGTTCGACCTCGATCCGAAGCGTGCCGCCGACCGCAGCGACGTAACGGCGGAGGGTTTCGAGCCGCACGCGATCGAGATCGCCGCGCTCGATGTTCGACACCCGGTTCTGCCCCACATTCAACCGGTCGGCCACTTCCTGCTGAGTCAGGTGAAGCTCTTCCCGTAATTCCTTCAGTCGGTAGGCGCGGACCTGGTCGAGCATCCTGGTCTTATGCGCATCGACCACCGCCCGGTCGACGGGTCGTTTGGCGAGTATGTCATCGAGATTGGTCATAGCTCTCAACCCTTCAACTTGGCCAGATGCTCGTCGAAGCGATCATCGGCGATCGGAATATTCACCCGATACCACTTGTCCCATTGACCGGCCTTGTCTCCTGCAATGAGGAAGATCGCTTTGCGTTCGAGGTCGAACGCAAAGAGCACACGTAGTTCCGACCGACCAGTCGAACCCGGGCGCAACTCCTTCATGTTCTTGTGTCGTGATGCCTTGATCGTGTCGACGAGCGGGCGGCCGAGTTGCGGGCCGCGCTCGGCAAGCAACTCGATCGCCGCAATGACTTGCTCGTATGACTGTTGATCCAAGTTGACCAGCCAGTCTTCGACATATGCCAGGTCCACATCCCAGTTCCCCACAAAATCTCACGCTATCACCTATAGATGATATCACTCGAACGGCATATCCGCTGGTTGCGTAACGAGCAGCTGGCTCGGCAGCCGATACGGGCCGCTACGGCCTGCTCACCATCTGCGAGAGCGGCGGCACGGCCAACGTGACCGTCATCGAGCGCTTGGATCGCTGAGTCGACAGGTCGGGGCCGACACTTTCGGCCCCGGCGTGCGCGTGCGCTTCACCGCCGCCTTCGCGTCGAGTCGTGCGGCACGACGACGCCATGCCATGAGTGCGCGGCGGTGCGGTCAGACCCGGGTAGCGCTGCTCGACAGTGTGTGCGCGGCAACAGTTCTCGTGCCATAGCAAAGATTCGAGAACACGGTCTCGGTCTGCATCAACGGAGCAGCGCCGGAAGGCCCGCAGTGGAACGTCAAAGACGACAACCTGCATTCGGCGTTTCGCCGCTACCGCGACGGGGCCACCCGGGTACACCTCCGGTGATGTGTTCCATGTCGAAGCGGCCCATGCCGCCGGCAAGAACCTGTATGTGACCCCACTCAACCGGTGTCGGATTCCGTTGGCGGTGTGGCAAAATCGCTGAAATGATCGAGTCCAACGCTGTCGCTGGGGCGCAGCTAGTGGCTGATGACCTGGTGAATGCGTTCGGCCTTCAGGTATTGATCGACGCCGAGACCGATGATCGGCTCGGCGATTCCATCGGCATACGGATTCCCGAACTGGGAGTCGAGATGGGATATCGCCCCTCCGCCGAAGTCGCACCGGAGTCCGTGGCCTGCCAGTTGGCCAGCCACATTCAGGACGATGTCCTGTCACGGACCGGGATGATCTGGCCCGAGGACCGCGGGCGTGGCGACCAGCCGCTGGTTCCCGGCGACACGGGGTGGTATCGGGAGAGCGAGCCCGCAGTAGTGGTGCCCTATGGGCACGCGGGTGCCGCGCATCGACCGGACGGTTCCCTCGAAAGTGTCGTCCGGTGGTGGCTGGGCTACTGGTTCGTCGGGGCGATCGCCGACCCGGCGGGAGATGTGTGGTTTTCCGAGCACGAGTTCGACGGTGACCTGTCGATGATCCATCCCGGGGTTCGTGTCGACTACGAGGTCGGTGAGAGGTTCCACGGAAAGCTCCGCAAGGCAACCGTAGTTCGGGTCGCCGGCTGACGCCTGATCTCGGCTCTGAGAGTCCGGGAATCGGTCTCCCAGAGCTGGCTTGCTTTCAGCTCCGCCTCAGTGCCCGATTTGCCGATCCCGGGATCAGATAACCGCCAGCGGCCGCGGGAGACCACTCTGGAGAAGATGGCCTCGCTGCCCGCCCTGGCCGAGAGCAGCCCGTTGACCGCCGCCGGGGCCAGCCATGGGTGCCGCCCGAGGTTGTGGTGGAGCCGGGAGTTCGCCGGGGCGTGCGCGGTAAGCGGCCGCAGTCATTGTGGAGTGTCCTCAGCGGCCGGAGCCGAACCCCAACAGCGGGACATCGAACATGTCCGGTTGCGGTGTCCGGTGCAGTTCCGGCGAGATTACTTCGGTGATGATCATCTCGGTCAGGAACTGCACTTGTGCACCGAGAAGATGACTGGTGTGACCGGTCGCCGAATATTCCTTGAGCCCGACAGCTACATGGATGTGTGGTTTGACCTGGCCTGTCACGGGGTCAACGGCCAGGGTGCCGCCACCGAACGCTTCCACATTGCGTAGGTGAATCTTCGACCAGGCCGGCGCGTCCGGTGTGTCGATTCGCTCGCAGGGTGTCCTACGAACAGGCACACGAAAGAGCCCTCGAGACACATCCGCCGGGTAAGAATTATGATCCCGATGTGATCGACAAGTACCCAGAATTCGGTCCTTGGTGGCGCAAGCAGAACGGGCTGCCGCCGCGATGATGACAATCGAAGTCGACGGTCACGGGATCGTCGCGATAGACGAAGACGACGAGAACGCCGCGTATTCCGCCGCGCGGATACTCACATCGTCCGCTCCCGCTACTGATAGTCCGGGCACGGTAGGAGACATCCGAGTGATGGTAGAGGTGTTGCGCCGCCACGGCGGCATCGCACCACGCGCACTACTCGGGGCGCAGTTCGTCGTCAGTGACGACGCGACCACCACCCTGATCGAAGTCGAAGTCGCATCATTCGACCTGATCGACAGCGACGAACAACGAACAATCGCGAGCAGGCTGTGGACACGCCCGTTCACCTCGGGCTTACCTTCGGACATGGCCGACGCCGTCCTGCACGGCCTGACCGCCGACGCGCGTGTCCAGCTGCCCCCCGGTGTTCTTCGGGTCGACCGCGCGGGGTTCGATGTCACGAATTCCTCCGAGGCAATTTTCGCCAAGACCGCTTCGCTGTTGGGGATCGCTATCTCCGTCAAACTGTCAGGCCGCGATCCTGAACCGATACTGCGAGCCGCAATCCAGGATTGGTAGCCGCACCGAAGCCTGTCCCGGCGGCCCCGGGATTACTCGGGGGCACTCCACCGGCGACGACCCGGACAGCTGCGTTGCGATCGGATCCGAGGGCCTCGGTGAGGTCGGCGATGAAGAACACCTGGCATGTCCCCGGTGAATGCGACCGCCTGGAATTAGAGTCCTGTTAGCACTGGTGAGGGGTCAGAAAGACACTGAGAACCATGGCAGGACGGAAACGGCGGCGGCGCCAATACGGCGGGATGGACACCGACGCTGCGAAAGAGCTCAAGGAACTGCGGGAGCAGAATGCCCGGTTGAAGCGAGTTGCTGGCCGATGCCGAGCTGGAGAAAGACGCGTTGCGAAAAATCGCTCGGGGCAAATTCTAGGCGCCGCGGCCAAGCGGCGAGCTGTGGACATGCCATGCAGCACCCACCACCCGGTGGCCTTCGGGATCAACTGAAACCGACGAAACAACCCGGACTCTACTCCCGGGTGGTGGCGTTATCGGGGACTGGCCACTTGCATGAGAAGTCGGCGAAGCGGTCGACTTCTCGCAGATATGTGCCGACCTCACCGAATGAGGCATCGGAAACCCGAGGCGATGGCGGTGCTGCGCGCTGTCGGAACGATTCGAGGGCTGATCAAGGGGTGCGGCTGAACGGCCTCGCCTCGATGGTCGGGGTGAGGCCGTTCACTCGTGCCCGGATGGCCCTTCGGCGTTCAGGGCCGATCGAATTGACCGTCGCGGGCTCCGGCGAGGAAGGCATCCCATTCCGCCGGGGTGAAGGTCAAGACGGCCCCCCTCGGGTTCTTGGAGTCGCGCACGCCGACGCCACCGCCGTCCAGATGTGCGATCTCGACGCACTCGCCGCCCGCGTTGCTGAACGTGCTCTTGAACCAGTGTGCGCCGGATAGGTCTGCACTCACGATGTGTACTCCTTCGCGATCTGTCCCACCAGTTCCCTGGTGTTCTCTTCGTCCAGCGCCGCTCGCTGGATGTCTTCCACGGCCGCGCGGTGGCGCGCTACCAGCGCATCTTCCTCGAGGAACAGTGCGCCGGTGTAGCCCTCCACATAGACGACCGGTGGCACCGGTTCCGCGCGCACTGACAGCGGGGGAAAGTGCAGCAGGACAAAACTCTGGGTACGCAGGCCCATGTGCGGCCCCGCCGTGAAGGGAACGACTCGCAAAGAGACATTGGGCATGCGGCTGACTTCGATGAGATGGTGCAGCTGCTCCACCATCACCTCGGCACTCCCGACATGATGGCGCAGGGCCGCCTCGGAGAGCAGCGCGTTTAGCTGGAAGCCGGGTGCCCCGGTGAGCCGATGCTGTCGCCGCGCGAGCAATTCCAGTCGGCGCTCTACATCGACCGCAGAGACCACCGGATCGGTCGTGGTCTCGATCCACCTTCGATAGCTGCTGGTCTGCACCAAGCCGGGCAACAGCGTCAGCTGGAAGGCGGTCAGGCGATCGCACGCCTGCTCGAGGCTCATGTAGTGGTCGAAGTGCGGATTGACCACATCGGAGTACGCGCGCCACCACCCCTGCGTCGAGACGCTGTCGTTGATCGCCCTCACCTCCTTGTGCAGCTCGAGAACTTCCTCTCGCTCCGCCTCGCTCGCGCCGTAGAGGTCGAGCAGTTCGCGGTACTGCGCCGTGCTGATGCGCGCCGGCCTTCCTTCCTCCACACGCCCGATCGTCTGCTTGGACACCTCGATGCACGTGCCCGCGGCGAGCTGACTCTTGTTCGCCCGCTCTCTGAGCTCGCGCAGCCTGCGGCCGAGCGCTCTCCTCGGAAGTGTCGAACCTGTCATCCTTCGTGCCTCCCTACCAGGGTAGTTCCACCACGGACCGGTGCGTGGTGGACCGTGCCGTCGTGGACCGGTTCTTAATGAACCGCCCCACGATGGACGACCAACCAATTTCGTACGAATTGCCTTGTCAGGCATTCATTTTAGGTCGATTTGGTGTGTACTTGAGGGGCTTCGGCGGTGGGGGAACCGGGGCTCAGCGATATCGCGGCAAATCCAACACTCTTGTGCCCAAAGGATCTGAGATGCCTGTGTACGAAATATGTCTGCTTCTGGCGGTTCTTCCGCTGGCGGCGCTGGGTGTGCTCGTGCCGTTCCTTGCCGAGTCCCGGAAGTCAGCTGAGCCAATCCGCGTGCGCACCAACGAGTTCCGACGATCGACGGGTAGGCGGGCCGACTCCGATGGTTGGGCTGATGTCCGAGTGAGGGGTGGGCATGTCGACTGCCCAAGCGTCCGATTCGGCGCGAAGCCGCTGGCTACCTCCGTGCCTGTCAGGAAAATCGATGGTGCTGCTCCCAGCAAATGCCCTATCGGTCGCGGCTCGCCGCCGGACGCCGATAACGCATCGCGTGTCCCGATCTTCACCGAACAATTCGCATCCGACCCGTATGGCGCATACGCCCGGATGCGTGAGCGGTTCGGTTCGCTGGTGCCGGTGTGGCTGGCTCCTGGGGTTCCCGCGACGTTGGTGATCGGCTATCGGACCGCGCTGGAGATCCTCAACGATCCCGAGCGCTTCCCGGCCGATCCCAGTTCCTGGCAGCGTGGCATCCGCCAGGGGTGTCCGGTTCTGCCGATGATGCAGAAGCGTCCGAACGCGTTGCGCAGCAGTGGGATCGAGCATGCGCGGTATCGCGCGGCGAACGTGGACGCGCTGCGGCGCGTGGATTTGACCGCCCTGCATGCGCTGGTCGAGCGCAGTGCGCTGAGGTTGATCGACGGGTTCGGCGGCTCAGGTCGGGCCGATCTGCTCGGCGACTACGCACGCCCGCTGGTGTTCGAGGTGATCGGCGAGCTGATCGGGTGCGATCCCGACATCAGTGAGCGGGTCGCTGCCGGGATGGCGACGATGTTCGACACCACCACCGATGCGGTCAGCGGGAACCGTTCGGCGGTGCGGGCGTTGGGCGAGCTCGTCGCCCGCAAACGTGCCCGGCCGGGGGAGGACGTCACGTCCTGGCTGCTCGCGCATCCTGCCGGTCTGGACGATGCGGAACTGGTCCATCAGCTGTTCACCTTGTATGCGGCGGCGAGTGAGCCGTTGACGAATCTGATCGTCAACACGGTGTCGTTGATGACGAGCCGCCCGGACTTCGGGGGCCGGGTCGTCGCGGGTGAGGTCTCGACCCGTGACGCGCTGAACCATGTGTTGTTCCGTGATCCGCCGTTGGCGAACTTCTGCATGTCCTACCCGCGTCAACCGCAGCTCGTCGGCGGCATTTGGCTGCCGGCGCATCAGCCGATCGTGATCAGCCTGGCCGCGGCCAACAACGACCCGGCCGTGATGGGCGGCAACATCTTCGGCAACGAGTCCCATCTGGGACTGGGCGCAGGGCCGCACCGTTGCCCCGCACGGGCGCTGGCCGAGCTGATCGCCGGTGATGCGATCGATCAGCTCCTCGACGTGCTGCCCGAGATCGAACTGGCGGTCCCCGCCGACCGGCTGAGCTGGCGGCCGGGCCCGTTCCATCGGTCCTTGGAAGCGCTGCCGGTCGTCTTCACACCTGTTTCGTCACTGTCGGTTCCGACCCTCCGCTGAACGTTAGGCGATCCCTCATGACCGATCTGCAAACAACACCCGTACCTGGCCGCGAGCCTGATCCGATCCGGCTGGACGTCACCGGCGCCGACATCATCGGCGAAGCCATCGCGTTGCGTGAGCGCGGGCCGCTGGTCCGGGTGCTGCTGCCCGGCGATATCCCCGCGTGGGCGGTCACCGACCCGGAGGTGATCAAGGGACTGTTCACCGACTGGCGGGTGTCCAAGGACGCCCATCGACATTGGCCCGCCTTCATCACCGGGGGAGTGCCCGCGGACTGGCCGCAGATCGCGTGGGTGTCGGTGCGCAACATGTTCACCGCCTACGGCAAAGAGCACCACCGTCTGCGCAGACTCGTCGGCCCTGCCTTCAGCGCTCGCCGCGTCGCCGCGTTGCGCCCGCAGATCAGGATGATCATCCGCAGGCTGCTCGACGATCTCGCCGCCCGCCCCGACGGGACGGTGATCGACCTGCGCGAGGACTACGCCACCCAAGTGCCGCTGCGGGTGATCACCGCCCTGATGGGAGTCCCCGCCGAGCTGCAACCGCGACTGCGGGTGTGTGTCGACGAGATCTTCTCCACCAGCCCGCGCCGCGACCCGTCGACCACCTTCACCGAGCTGGTCGACACCCTGACGCAGTTGGTGGCGCGCCGCCGCATCGAGCCCGGTAAGGATATGACCAGCCTGCTCATCAGCCACCGCGACAACGACGATCGGCTCAGCGAAGAAGAACTCGTCCACACGCTGTTGCTGGTGATCAGCGCCGGCTACGAGACCACCGTCAACCTGATCGATCGGGCCGTCTATCAGTTGTTGACCCGGCCTGAGCTACTGGCGCAACTGCGTACCGGTGCTGTGACGTGGTCGCAGCTGATCGAAGAGTGCTTGCGGTACGCGCCGCCGGTGCCGAATCTGCCGCTGCGCTACGCGGTCACCGATATCGACATCGCGGGCCAGCGGATCGAAGCCGGTGAGGCGATCCTCGCCTGCTTCGCCGCCGCCAACCGTGACCCGCACCTGCACGGCCCGCATCCCGACGTCTTCGACCCGACCCGCCCGAACACCGAGCATCTGTCCTTCGGGTACGGGCCGCACTACTGCCTCGGTGCGGCCCTGGCCCGGCTGGAGGCGATCGAAGCACTCCCCGCGCTGTTCGGGCGGTTTCCCGATCTGACGCTCGCTGTCGAGCCGGGTGAATTGCGGCCGCTGCCCAGTTTCGTATCCCACGGACATCGGTCCCTGCCCGCGTATCTGGACCGGCCGCGCGATCCGGGAGGGCCCCACCGTGGCCGCTGATATTCCGTCGATCTGCGCCGTCGTCCCGCTCGAGCAGGCACCCAGCATCCGCACCGCCGCCGACGAGCGCCGCCACGACAACCCGCACTGGCCCACACGATCACCCGAACACGCCGCGAACGCGCTGCAGCTCCACGGCGGCTGTGCCTGGCACTGCTCCACCAAGCTCGCCGCCCTCCTGGTGAGCAGGAACGACTACCAGTACTTCCGCGAACGCGGCCGGATCGAAGGAAACGCATGGGCACCATCGCTCTCGGACTGCTGAACCTCAGCGTCAGCTCCGCACCCGAGGCCGACCGCCACACGCTCGTCGAACTCGCCGCGGCGCACGGCTGCACCATCACCCACGTTCTCGACATCGACGCAGACACGTTCATGCCCACCACGCTCATCATCGACAGCGCCTGCAAGATCCGCGCCACCACGATCCTGGCCCCGAGCATCGAACACTTCGGGACAGCGACCAAAGCACTCACCCTGGCAGCCACGCTGGTCGTGCCCCGAACCGTCATCCCCCGGGTGCGCGGCTGGAACCCCAATCCCTGACCGCACACCGCCGCGTTCAGTTCTGCTCGTATACCCCCGGGTTTCGGCGCGGCGGAGCACAGAGCCCGCCGACTTCGAGGCCGGACGGTCGACGCGACGCTCATCGAGCGCCTGGACTACTGACCCCGGACGGTGCGGGACTCGCTGTCGCCGGCCCCGCACCGGCAGTCGGTGGCAATGTCGGTCAGATCGACCTCGCGTTCCAGGGCTATCCGCCGCTGTCTCCGGTGGGTGACAGACGTGCCCATGCCTCGCGGACTTTCCGCAGTGCCTCTGCTGCGGTGATGTCGAGTCGAGTCTGCCCGGCCAGTTGCGAGTTCCATGCGTCGTCGGCCGGTGGCCGGTCGAAAAGGTGGGCCCCTGGCAGTCTGTTCGTCGGACCATAGCGTCGATACAGCTCTGCTGCGGCGTGGTCGATACCGTCTATTGCCACCAGTGCCCAGAGATCCCACAGATCGCGTGGTGCGCGCCGGTCGTGCCAGGTCGCTGTCTTGGCGGCGGCGAAAGCGGGCAGGGTAGGCACGAACAGTTCGGCCGGTGGGGCGTCGCCATAGCGCTGTTCGAGGATTCGCGACTCAGTCGGCCAGAGTGTCCGGTTTCGTGAGGAGAGCAATTGGATCTTGACCGACAGACCCTGCGCCGAGCGGAGATTCGCAGCGCAGGTATCCGCTGTCGCGGTCAGGGCCGGCATCCACTCCAGCCGACCATGGGTGCGTGCGACAGCACGTGGCAGCGCTGCGTCGAGTTCCGCCGCGAGTGCGGTCCGGCTGCCCAGGGCGACCAGATCGATGTCCTCGCTGAGCCGACCGTTGGTCAGGTGGGTGCGCGAAAGCGCTGTTCCACCGATGAAGTGCAGCCGATCCCCGAATCGGTCGCTGATCGCCGCGAGAAGGTGGGAGATCAGGTGATCGCGTTCGACCTGTTCCGGGGAGACGCCGAACCGGTCGGCCACGGCCTCTCGTTCATCGATGTTCATGCTCGTATCTCCCCCCAGGATTCGGCGCGGCGGAGCACGCCCATGAGCCGCTGTGCCGCCGCGAGTTGTACGAGTCGTTCGTGATCGCTGCGTGCGTAGAGCGTCGCGACAGCAGCCGGGACGTCTGCCTCGGCATTTCCGAGGCCCGGTCGTTTCGTGAGGTCCAGAACGGTCTGTTCGGGGGTGGTAACCAGTGCGGGACCGAGTGGCGTTTCCGCTCGCTCGGCATCCAGTGCGTCGGTGTCGCGCCGAACGAAGCGCACTGTCGCAGTCCGATCCGACAGCGTGATCGGCCTGTGCTGGCGAGGGACGGCGACGACCGCGGTCGCGAGGGCGCGGGGAATGGCACCCCACATTCGTGCGGCGCTGATTCCCATCAGCACCGCGTTGTCTGCTCCGTATATCGAGGAGGCGATGCCTGCGGCTACCGCTTCTAGACCCGGTAGCCAGGTCCGCCCGACGTGTTCGGGTGGAACGATGACGTAGTAGCCGTGGGCGACACGATGGAGCAATCCCTTATCCGTCAAGCGAGCGATCTCGGGTCGAGGGTTGGCGTAGACAGCGGTCGCATCCTGTGGGCGAATCGTACGGAGAGGGCTGTGCCACAGGCCTGCCGGGAGCGGGGTGCTGTGATGGTCGACCACCAGGCCTCCTCTGCATTAGTATGCATTTCGTAGGTTTTTGGCCTACGGAATGCATACTAATGCCCATCCTGTCGGCGTGCATAGCCGCGGTGCGCGGGTCGGTCAATGCCGCTACTTAGCTCATGGCGACATTCTTCGGACGCGTGGTCCGGCCGATGGCGACCGCGATACTCAGCCTCCGCCGCCAAGCCGCTGACCAAGCAGCCCGTGAAGCCGCCGCCCCGCCGCACAAAGCGAGCGGGACACTCGCCTCATACGCCTCGATGCTGCGGCACGGCCGCTGTTGGAGGCGATCGCCACCGTCATCTTGGACGACGGTGGAGGCCTCGACCAAGCCCCCGAGCGCCTTCGATCCTCCGTCCGAGCGATCGTGCGCGACGCGCTGTCACAAGCGCAGAACTGCACAGTCGTGGCACGTGTCCTACCACCCGGCAGAGACACCATCGTCTCGATCCTGGTCCGCGGCGAAGGGACCGAACAGCGAATCGAGGTCGGTGTGGATGGTGCTGTGCGGCCGCAACTCGGCGCGATAGCTCACTCGTGAGTGCGGAAAGGTCTCGCCGCGAACGGATGTCGTCCTCGGGCGGGCAGCGTCGGAGGTGATGACGGGTCAGCGTCGATTCGCAGCCAAGGCACTGTGAGGGCGACAACCATCGGCGAGTTAGTGGAACACCGCTTCGCTCGTAGAGCCCGGATCGGCGCAGTAGACGATGATCCGCTGATCGCTGTCGGGCAGGTGCCGTACCTGGCACTCGAAGTCGAGCACGCCGAACTCCGGATGGGTGACCCGCTTGCGGTGGTTGCGGCGCTCGGCGACCTCCTGGGACGCCCACGTCTCGGCGAACATGTTGAGGTGTCGCATGGTTCGGTGACCAGGCCGGTCAAGGCGGGATTGCCGGGTAGCGGGTGTAGGCGGCGCGCAGGTCGGCGACGGTGGTTCTGGCAAAGTGCAGGATCTCCGGGTCGGCACATCCGACAGCGTGATCGAGGCCATCGCTTTCCTCGGAGAGTTCGCGCGCGTACAGCCGAAGCAGGACCGGCAGCACGAAGCAGCCCGATTCCCGTTCGATCACCAGGTTCGCCTGAACCAGTTCGGCCAGGAGCTTGCCCACCAGTGCGGGTGGCTGGTCGGCCAGACCGGCCGCCGACTGAACGGAGATGACCGGATCGGCGTATGCCAGCAGTCGAAACAGCCGTGCCGTCGGTGCACGCAGACTTCGGTATGAGTAGGCGAACGCTGCCCGCACGTTGGTCGAGTCGTCGCCGCAGTCGAACGCGTCCAAGCTGCCGTGCGCCCCTTCGAGCTCCCTCGCCAGCTCATCGAGGTAGAAGAGCCGGTTTGTCGCAGCACGGGCGGCCACGATCGACAGTGCCAGCGGAAGTCCCGCACACGCGTCGATGATCGTCTCGACCGCCGCGGGTTTACGCGCGATGCGATCCGCGCCTAGACGGCGGACGAGGATTTCTCGTGCTTCCTCGGCGTTCAACAGGTCGAGATTGACGGCGTGCGCACCGTCTACCGCGACGAGGCCGACCATCGAGTTCCGGCTGGTGACCACGGCGAGGCAGCCGGGACCACCGGGCAGCAACGGCCGCACCTGTGCGGCGTCGGTGGCGTTCTCGAGAATGATCAGCATGCGGCGGCCGTGGAGCAGGCCACGGTAGAGCGCGGCTTGCCGGTCGACATCGACCGGCAAGCGGGACGGGTGTGCGCCGAACGCGTGCAGAAAGTGCCGAATCACCTCGGACGGCTGTAATGCCGGTCCGGCGGGATCGAACCCTCGCAGATCGATGTAGAGCTGGCCGTCGGGGAAGCGGTCGCGTATCCGGTGCGCCCAGTGCACGGCCAGGCTGGTCTTGCCGATCCCGGCCGTTCCGGTGATCGCCGCGATGACCAGGCCTTTCTCCAGACCGTCATCGTCGTCGAGCAGGGCATCCAATCGTCGGATCTCCGCCTCTCGCCCGGCGAAATCGGAGCGGGCGTGTGGCAGTTGCGCGGGCGGGGGCCCGCCTGCCATGGGCTTCGTCGGGCCGACCACCCGTTTCGTGGGGGCCGCCTGCTTTCCAGCGGACGTCGAGGATGCCGGGTCGGGATCTCCGACCAGCAGCCGCTGGTGGAGTCGTTGCAGTGAGCCGGTGGGCTCTACCCCTAGATCGCTGCGGATTCGCTGTTGCGCACTGCGGTAGGCCCGCAGGGCGTCGCCCTGGCGGCCCGATCGATACAGAGCCAACATCAACGTGCCCCAGAAACGTTCCCGCAGAGGGTGATCGGTCGTCAGCCGCCGGAGTTGGTCGATCGCTTCGGTGTGGTTGCCCAAAGCGACCTCCAGTTCGAGTTGATCCTCGAGCACGTCGAGGCGGCGCTCGGCCAGCCTGTCGCGCTCGGCGTGGAGGAATGGGCTGTTCAGTCCGTCGCACAGGGGTCCTCGCCACAGGCTCAACGCGGACCGCAGTTGTTCGGCGGCACATGCCAGGTCCCCGGCCGCGCGTGCGGCACGCGCCCGCGCCACCGTGGACTCGAACACGTCCAGATCCAGGCCGCCGTCGGCGACGGCCAGCACGTATCCGTTATCCACCCAGACGAGTTGGCTGGACGGCCCCCTGACTTGCCGGTCGGGCTCGAGAACCTTGCGCAGGCGCGAAACATGCCGCTGGAGAAGGTTGACCGCGTGGGTGGGAATCGCATCACCCCACACGGCGTCGATCAGTTGTTCTCGACCCAGCAGCCGATTCGCGTGAAGCAGCAGAACGGCGAAGACCACTCGTTGCTGGAGAGGGCCGGGATCGATGGCAGTTCCACCCCGCCAGGCCCGCAAAGGGCCGAGAACCTCGAATCGCGCAACCGGCTCGCCGAGATCGATCACCGGACTCTCGCTCCGGCGGGTAACGGGATTCGACATCGCCACCTTCGTGGCGACGGTGCCTTGCGCGGACCGGCTCCGCATGCCGGGCAATGCAGCCAGTGGATCATCAGATCTTTCCCCCTGGAGAAGTTCATCGGCCGTCGTCCCCCGAGCATCGAACTCAGCTGTCGCCTGCGCCGAAGTTTTACACGCCGGGCAGCGGGCGGTGATTGTATGTGTCGAGCGTCACTCGCGATAGCGATTCTGTGAGGTGCCATTCCGAATGGAAATGTATGTTGTTGTGGTGCAACAGCTTTGGACTTCGGCCAGGCGGACGGAGTATCGCGCCTGAAGCGTCGCGGGCTCCCCCTTCCAGCGACCCCGAACCGTGACCACGCGTCCGGGGCACTGCGGGGTACGCGGCCTCAGGCGAACTGAAGTACGTCACCTGTCGGGGTGTGATCGAACATCTCGCGCAGCCGGCGTAGCGCTCGCATCCGGGTCGGGCCGATACTGCCCACCGGGATTCCGAGGTGACCGGCGATCTCGCTGTAGGAACCGTCGTTGCGGGCCAACTCCGTGAGGAGCACGCGTTCGGCCTCCGGTAGCAGCCGCAACACCTGATGGAGCACCGATGTCCGTTCGGTGGCCAGTATGTCCCGCTCGATGTCGACACGGTCGTCACGAAGCCATTCCCCGACGGTGTCGGCAACGTCGCCCACCAGTTCCTCGCGCCGTGTGTTTCGGCGAAGGCTGATGCTTTCGCAGTTACGTCGCATGATCATGGCCAGCCACGGACGAAGCCGGCTCGGGTCGCGGAGTTTCGGCAGTTGGGCGACCGCACTGAGCCACGTCTCCTGCACGGCGTCGGAGCACTCCTCGGAAGAGAGGCGTTTCGCCGTCCCGATGGAGCCCAGGTAGCGAGTGTGCTGGGTGACGATCAGTTCCCAGGCATCCTCGTCTCCGTCGACCGCCATCCCGACCAGCGCGCTGGCGGTGGACTCCTGATCGGCGTGATCACCTCGATCGGACTCGAAAGTGACCGGCCCCCCTGCTGAATCGACGTCCATTCGATCGAGCTCCATATTCACCACGGCCGTTCCTTCCCTGTGAGGAAAAGGGCTTCCACCAGCATTCGAGATCGGTGGAAATCCGTTCTCCGGACAACAGGGGCCATCGTCACCGTCGGAGTTGCACCGCTCGCTGGCATACCGCTGCACCGCGAACCGCACTCCCCGTGCAGCGCGCGGCGACGTCGCAGGACAGCGGTGGTGTGCCGCACAGCAGGCAGGGATATGGCGCATTTTCGGCAGTGCCCTCGCATCACAACCGGCAGTGGATTGTCAATAGTGTTGTCGGACAACATAGTGCGCAACACTCGCTGATCTCGCTCAACGGTGAAACACTCGGAACGCTTTCCACTACTCGGCGGGATTCAGATCGGATCTCCCGTATGCGAATTCAGTCGGATTCGGTATCCGCGCGCAAAAGTCTTCCGGCGCGGTCGTGCCGTCATGGGCCGATTGCGGGTGTATCAGTGCCGGCGTCGCTCGCCTCTAGCAATACATGCTGATACCAATGGCGAGACGAGGGCGGCATGAGTAGAAGCGGTGCCTCCGCATCGACGAACACGAGGCTCGGCGGGCATGCGGTAGTGCTGGGCGCGAGTGTCTCCGGCCTCCTCGCGGCGCGGGTCCTCGCGGATTCGTACGACCGCATCACGCTGATCGAACGCGACCGGGTGTCCGAGGTGGGCATCGCGCCCCGGAGAGGAGCGCCGCAGGGGCGGCATGCTCACGGGCTGCTCTCTCGCGGAGCCGAGATATTCGAGGAACTGTTTCCAGGGCTGCTCGACGAATTCGTGGCCGATGGCGCGCCGACCATCAGCTCGCCCGCCGAACTGCGGAACGACCTGGGTGGCCATCTGCTCTGCATGACCGGTGAGTACACCGAACTCTCCGACACATACCAGCCGAGCCGGCCGCACCTCGAGAACTCGGTACGCAACCGGGTCATGGGGCTGCCGAACGTCAAGTTGATCGATGGCTGCCAGGTGGTCGGTCTGGAGACGACCGACGACAACACCCGGGTGCTCGGCGTCGAGGTCCTGTACACCGAGGACCACTCCGCCGACGTCATACACGCCGACCTGGTGGTCGACGCGACCGGACGGTCCGGGCGAGCCACCACGTGGCTGGAGGCGATGGGGTATTCCCGTCCGCCGGAGGAGACATTGCGGGTCGATCTGCTGTATGTCAGCCAGTACCTTCGCCCGGTCCCCGGCTCGATGGGCAGGGAGAAGGTGGTGATCATCGGGCACGCTCCGACGCGTCCGACCGGTGCCGAGTACCTGGAGCAGGAAGACGGCCGCTGGATTCTGACCCTGATCGGGTACGGCGGCCACCACCCGCCGACCGACCAGGCCGGGTTCCTGGCGTTCGCCGAGCCGATCGTCCCGCCGCACGTGTTCGCCTCGATCCGCGACGCCGAACCGCTGAGCGAGATTGTCGCGCACCGGTTCCCGGCGACCGTACGCCGCCGGTACGAGAAGCTGTCCCGGTTCCCGGAAGGGCTGCTCGTCGTGGGTGACGCGATCTGCAGTTTCAACCCGATCTATGCGCAGGGCATGACCGTGGCCGCCATCCAGGCGGAGACCCTCCGGAACACACTGCGGGGCGGCACGGATCGGCTGGCGCAGCGGTTCTTCAAGGCCGTCTCGAAGCCGCTCGGTGTCACCTGGCAGATGGCCACCGGAAGTGACCTGTCCATCCCGCAAGTCGAAGGGCCCCGTCCGCTCTCGGTGCGGATGGTCAACGCGTACATCAACATGGTCCTGACCGCCGCCGAGCACGACAGTGTGCTGGCCGAGCGGTTCCTGAAGGTGCAGTACCTGCTCGTCCCGCCGACCACGCTCATGCGGCCGGGAACGATGCTCCGGGTCTTTGCCGGAAACCTGCGCCGCCGCTGATCCCGCGTGGCCTGGGCGCGACCGGGTCTCACAGCTCTGCCCCCATCTCGACCGAGATCTATGGGCTTTCGGCACGCCGCCATGGTCCGGAATCCACCGGGACCGTGGCCTCTATCCACCAGTAAGAGGTACAAGCATGTTCCAGACCGAACCCGCCGCACATGTGGCGCCGACCGATGACGAGGTGCGCCGCCACAACCGCGCGATCGTCGAGACCTACATGGCCACCCGTGGGGAAGACCGGCTGCGCCGTCATCTGCTGTTCACCGAAGACGGCGTCGGCGGCCTCTGGACCAACGACACCGGTCAACCGATCGCGATCAGCGGTCGGGACCGCCTGGGCGAGCACGGCGTCTGGTCGCTGCAGTGCTTTCCCGACTGGGTCTGGACCAACGTCGAGATCTTCGACACCCAGGACCCGAACCGGTTCTGGGTCGAGTGCGACGGCGAAGGCCGGATCGTGTTCCCCGGTTACCCGGTCGGCCACTACCGCAACCATTTCCTGCACTCTTTCCTGTTCGAGGACGGGAAGATCAAGCAGCAGCGCGAATTCATGAACCCGATCGAGCAGTACCGCGCCCTGGGCATCGCCGTACCCGCCATCCGACGTGACGGAATCCCGACATGAATCCGCAGCGGAGTCACCTGCTCACCGGCGCGTCCGTGCCGGAGTCCGCGGCGAACCAGCCACGAGCCGCCGAGCCCACAGAGCATCACGTGTTCGAGGAACACCTCACCCCGGAAATGCTCAGGGGCCCTCAGCAACCGATCTGGGAGAACCCCGAGCAGGTCCGGTTGGCACGCGAATTCCTGGCAACCTGCCCGCCACTCGTCCGACCGGCCGACGTGGACGAGCTGCACGGTCGACTGTCCGACGCGGCCCGGGGTGAGCTGCTGGTGCTGCAGGTCGGTGACTGTGCGGAGGACCCGGCCGACCGCACCGCGGAACATGTCGCCGCCAAGACCGAACTGCTCGAACAGCTCGCCGACATGCTGGAGGGCGCGACCGGCGTACCCGTGCTGAAGGTCGGGCGGATCGCGGGTCAGTTCGCCAAGCCCCGGTCGAAGGACACCGAGTCGATCGACGGCATGGAGCTGCCGAGCTACCGTGGCCACCTCGTCAACGGCCCCGAGCCTGATCCCGAGAGCCGTCGGCCCGATCCGTTGCGGATGCTCACCGGTTTCAGCGCGGCCGGGGAGATCATGGGACGGCTGGGCTGGCGACCGGCCGGAGCGGAGTCGAGCACGCCGGCTGCCGAGCCGACCGTGTGGACCAGCCATGAGGCTCTGCTGCTGGACTACGAGCAGCCCCTGGTCCGGGAGCATTCCGACGGCAGGCTCTGGCTGAGTTCCACCCATTGGCCGTGGATCGGTGAGCGGACCCGCCAGCTGTACGGTCCGCACCTGGCCCTGCTCGCGCAGGTGTCCAATCCGGTCGCCTGCAAGGTCGGCCCGAGCATGAGCGCCGGTGAGATCACGTTGCTGTGCGACCTCCTGGATCCGAACAGGGAACCCGGTCGGCTCACCCTCATCGCCCGGATGGGCGCCGGCGCCGTCGCGACCAGGTTGCCCGAACTCGTCGCGGCCGTGCGGTCCGCCGGCCACCCGGTGATCTGGCTCTGCGACCCGATGCACGGCAACAACACGGTCACCGCTGACGGACGCAAGACCCGGCACGTGAGCACCATCATCCGGGAGGTGCACACCTTCCGGCGTGTGGTCGAACTGGCCGGCGGGGTGGCCGGTGGTCTGCACCTCGAGACGACCCCGGACGACGTGCTCGAGTGTGTCGACGACGCGTTCGAGGCACAGCTGGGTTCCGGACGCTGGACGAGTCTGTGCGACCCCCGGCTCAACGCCACCCAGGCCGCGGAGGTGGTCGCCGCGTGGTCGACAGCAGTGGATCCAGTCGGTGCGGCCCGAGCCGTGCCGAGCGGACCGACCGGTAACCGATAAGGAAGGAGTGTCTCGATGGCGGGAATCCCACCGATCCCCTCGTATCCGATGCCGACCCGGACGACGTTGCCGGCCAATGTCGCGCAGTGGACCGTCGATCCGGCACGTGCCGTGCTCCTGCTGCACGACATGCAGAGCTTCTTCCTGAAGCCGCTGGCGTCGCCGTTGCGTGACGAACTGGTGCACAATGCCGCGCTGCTGCGCAAGCGGTGTGTCGACCTCGACGTGCCGATCGCCTACACGGCACAACCCGGGGGGATGACCGACCGGCAGCGCGGGCTGCTGAAGGACTTCTGGGGACCGGGCATGAGCACCGAACCCGGTGAGCGAGGGGTGGTCCCCGAGCTGGCGCCGGCAGCCTCCGACTGGTTGCTGACCAAGTGGCGATACAGCGCGTTCCACAACTCCGATCTGCTGGCGCGGATGCGTGCGGCCGGACGCGACCAGCTCATCGTGTCCGGCGTGTACGCGCACGTCGGCGTGCTGACAACGGCACTGGACGCGTTCAGCCACGACATCCAGCCGTTCCTGGTCGCCGACGCTCTCGGCGACTTCACCGAAGCCGACCACCACAGCACACTCGCGTACGCGGCTCTGTGCTGCGCGACGGTGGTCCTGACCGAAGACGTGTTCCAGTGACGGCGTCCGCCGAGCATGATCTGCTGGGTCGGATCCTCACGGCGCAGACCTCCGCCTTCGCGCTCGTCAGCCGGCCAGAGAGTGGCGTCCCCGGCATGCTCGACGTGCTGGCCGGCGACGTGGTCGAGGTGGAGTCGCTGTCGGATATCCCGCTCGCCGACGATGCCGAGGGCTGGGACGCGCTCGTGCTCGTGCCCTATCGGCAGTTGGCCGAGCGCGGCTTCGACGCGCCGAACGACGGCGCGCCGCTGCTGGTGATGACCGTCGGTAGCCAGGATCGGATACCGCTCGCCGACGCCCTCACCCGCCTGCCGAATGCGCCGACCGTCCCGGCCGGCGGGCACTTCGATCTCGACGACGACGCCTACGCGGACTTGGTCCGGCGGATCGTCGACGACGAGATCGGCACGGGCGAGGGCGCCAATTTCGTCATCAAGCGATCCTTCCTGGCAGACATCAGCGAGTGGACGCCGCAGGCCGCGCTTTCGTTCTTCCGACGGCTGCTGCAACGCGAACAGCAGGCCTATTGGACCTTCGTCATCCATGACGGGAGGACAACGCTGATCGGCGCGACACCTGAGCGGCATGTCTCGTTGCGCGACGGGACCGCCGTGATGAACCCGATCAGCGGCACCTATCGGTACCCGAGCAGTGGTCCCACCCTCCACGGTGTCCTGGAATTCCTCGCCGACCGCAAGGAGACCGACGAACTGTTCATGGTCGTCGACGAGGAACTGAAGATGATGGCGCGGATCTGTCCCGGCGGCGGTCGGATACTCGGTCCGGACCTCAAGGAGATGAAACGCGTCGCGCACACGCAGTACCTGATCGAGGGCCGGACCGAGATGGACGTGCGAGAGATCCTGCGGGAGACGATGTTCGCTCCGACGGTCACGGGCAGCCCACTGGAGAGCGCGGCCCGAGTGATCGCGCGGTACGAGCCGCGAGGTCGTCGCTATTACAGCGGCGTCGTCGCACTGATCGGCCGAGGTCCCCAGGGTGACCGTCAACTCGACTCCGCGATCCTCATCCGCACAGCCGAGATCGACCGAGCAGGCCGGATGCGAATCGACGTCGGCGCGACCCTGGTCCGCCACTCCGAGCCGTTGGCCGAGGCAGCCGAAACCCGCGCCAAGGTGGCCGGTCTGCTCGACGCGTTGGAGCCGTCGGCGGGCACCACCGATTTCGGGACGCACCCGGAGGTCCGTTCCGAGCTGTTGCGCCGGAACGAGAGAATCTCCAGCTTCTGGATCGGACGACGCGACCCGCTCGGCTCAGGAGTACCGACACTGCCGAGTGTGCCGGCCCTGATCATCGACGCCGAGGACACCTTCACCGCGATGCTGGCCGCCCAACTCGACTCGCTCGGCCTGGCGGTGGAGGTGCGGCGCTTCGACGAGCCCTACGACATGGACAGCTACGACCTGATCGTGTTGGGTCCAGGCCCCGGCGATCCGCGGATCGCCGCGCACCCCAAGATCGCCCACCTCCGGTCGGCGCTGGACACCGCGCTGGCGGCACGTCGGCCGCTGCTCGCGGTATGCCTGAGTCACCAGGTACTCAGCATCCGGCTCGGCCTCGAACTGCGCCGCCTGCAGCCGCCCAACCAGGGGCTGGCGCGGGAGGTGGACCTGTTCGGGGTCCGCGAACGGGTCGGCTTCTACAACACCTTCGCGGCCTTCTGCGATCAGGACAAGATCGAGGTCGACGGGATCGGTCCGGTCGAGGTGAGCCAGAACGCCGAGACCGGCGAGGTGCACGCCTTACGCGGCCCGCGTTTCGCGTCGATGCAGTTCCACGCGGAGTCGGTGCTCACCGTCGATGGACCACGCCTGATCGCTGATGCGATCCGGGGGGTGCTCGACCGATGACCGTCACCATCGCGTGGTGGGATCTGACCGATTCCGGCGCGACGATCGAGTCGCTCGAACAGGACATGCGGAGCTCGATCGCTGACTGGTGCGAGGTCGAGGGCCTGCGCGTGAAGCTCTGGATCGTCGATCGGGAGCGAAACCGATGGGGCGCGGTCATGTGGTGGGCCCGGGACATTCCCGCGGATCAGCGCCTGCCACCGAACCGGGCGGCCGAGCTGATCGGCCGTCCACCGACCCACCGGACAGAGTTCGACGTGGTCGCCACAGCCGAGGGGAAAC
This sequence comes from Nocardia higoensis, assembly GCF_015477835.1. Classification (NCBI taxonomy): domain Bacteria; kingdom Bacillati; phylum Actinomycetota; class Actinomycetes; order Mycobacteriales; family Nocardiaceae; genus Nocardia; species Nocardia higoensis. The sequence goes on from NZ_JADLQN010000002.1 coordinate 214,470, forward strand.
ACTCGTGAACCCCCACCACCCGGTACCTACTATCCCGAGCGGAGCCAGCATGCACGACTACGTGGTCGTCGACTCGTTCGCCCGTCGGCCGCTCGACGGCAATCCAGTCGCCGTGATCTTCGACAGCGAGGACCTCACCACCGACCTGATGCAACGCATCGCCAACGAGATGCACTTGTCCGAAACCACTTTCGTCCTGCCGTCGGAGTGCGGCGGCGACGCGCACATCCGCATCTTCACTCCGGTCAACGAGCTGCCGTTCGCCGGGCACCCGATGCTCGGCACCGCTGTGGCGCTCGCCGAGAAGCTCGGCCAGGACAAGCTGCAACTGGAGACCGCGATCGGTGTCATTCCGTTCCGGCTCGGTACCGACGACGGCGCCACCGAAGTCTGGATGGAGCAGCCACTGCCCCGATGGGAACTCTACGAGCACGGCCCCGAACTGCTGGAGGCGCTCGGCGTGCAGACCTCGATCGCGCCGGTGGAGGCATATCGGAACGGCCCGCGGCACGTGTTCGTCGGGTTGCCCGACATTCCCTCGCTGTCCGCCGTGTGCCCCGACCATCGGGCACTGACCCGCTTTCCGGACATGGCCGTCAACTGTTTCGCCGGTGCCGGCGCGCGATGGCGTATCCGGATGTTCTCGCCTGCCTACGGGGTGGTGGAGGACGCGGCGACAGGTTCGGCCGCCGGTCCGCTGGCGATCCACCTGGCCAGGCACGGTCTGGCGGGATGGGAGCAGGACATCGAGATCGAACAGGGCATCGAACTGGGGCGCCCCTCGCTGATGCGGGCCATCGCCTGGGGCGGTGGCGAGCAGGTCTCGGCCGTCAACGTCAGCGGCCACGGCGTCATCATCGCCCGCGGAACCCTCTGCATCTAGCGCTTTCAGCAAGGAGCCCTGTCAATGGTCACGGGTCGACACGACGTGAAGCCAGAAGGCACAAGATCGACATCGAGCCGGTTCGAATCACTCGGGGGGGCCGTCGATCTCGACTTCCCGGAGTACGACCGGCCGCCCGCGCAGCCGCTGGACCTGGTGCGCAGCTGGCTGGAAGACGCCGTCGAGCGCGGTGTCCGCGAGCCGAGAGCGTTGGCACTGGCCACCGCGGATGCCCGTGGTATCGCCTCCAACCGCATCGTGGTGATCATCTCGATCACCGATCGAGGACTGGTCTTCGCAAGCCACAGCGGAAGCCAGAAAGGCCGTGAGATAGCCGCGACAGGCTGGGCGTCGGGGCTGCTCTACTGGCGGGAGACCGGTCAGCAACTCATCCTGTCCGGCCCGGTGACGCCGCTGCCGGAAGACGAGTCCGACGCGCTGTGGTCGGCACGACCGATCCCGCTGCACGCCATGTCGAGCGTCAGTCATCAGAGCGCGCCCCTGACAGACGTTGCGGCGCTTCGGGCCCAGGCCCTCGAACTCGAGCTGCTCGACCGGGCGCTCCCGCGGCCGGATTCCTATGTCGGCTATTGCCTGAGGCCGGCCGTGGTCGAGTTCTGGTCCGCTGCCTCCGACCGCCTGCACCGTCGCCTGCGGTACGACCTCGGGCCGGACGGCTGGCAGACGAATCGGCTGCAGCCCTGAGCGACCGACACACCGACAGAAAGGCAGTACCGCCGATGACCACTGCGACCGAGAAGATCCTGGATCTCCCCTTCGATGTCACGCCGGACCCGGACGAGTTCATCCGGGCGGCGATGGAATGGCACTTCAACCCCGAGACCGGCTGTGCGTTCTGGCTGGAGCGAGCGAAGACGCTCGCATTCGACCCACGAGCGGACGTGCGGACCCACACGGACTTGCGGCTGTTCCCGAACGTCGCCGCCGAACTGCGCGAAGTCCGGGCCGAGGACCTGATTCCGAAGGGTTACGGGAAGCGTCCCGACGTGGTCGGGTTCTACGAGAGTGGTGGCACCACGGGCACCCCGAAGCGGGTCGTGCTGATGCGGGATTGGTTGGAGCGGATGGTGTCCTGGAGCAACGCGCATCTGGACCGGCACGGTGTCCCACGCGGCGTCAACTGGCTGGGCATCATCCCCACCGGCCCGCATGTTGTCGCCACGCTGTTCCATCGGCATGCCCGCACGCACGGAACGCACGGCTTCACGATCGACCTGGACCCGCGCTGGGTCAAAAAGCTCATCGCCGGCCGGCGGTTCGCCGACGCCGAGGCCTACGCCGGGCATGTCGTCGACCAGGCGGTCGACGTGCTGCGCACCCAGGATGTCGGCCTGCTCACGATCACCCCGCCGCTGCTCGATCGCATCGCCTCCGACGACGCGCTGGTCGACCTGGTGAACTCTCAGGTGAAGGCGATCCGCTGGGGTGGAACACAGATGGACCCGGACTCGCGCAACCTGTTCAAGAACGAGATCTTCCCTGACATCGCGATGTGCGGCGAGTACGGCAGCACGATGATGATCGGCGTCGCGGGTGAACGCGCGGGCCTGGAGAGCGGCTCGCCCTGCGTCTTCGACCCCTTCTCCCCGTACGTCACGTTCACGGTCGTCGACGCGAAGACGGGCGAGCACGTGCCGGAAGGACAGCGCGGCCAGGTTGTCGTCAACCACGTCAGCAAGTCGTTCCTGCTGCCCAACAACCTCGAACGGGACCTGGCCACTCGGATGCCTGCCGTCGAGGGCACTGTCGGCCACGCGGTGGCCGACATCGCGCCGGTCGCCACCTTCGAAGACGAGGCCGTCATCGAGGGCGTGTACTGATGGTCGACGCTGTCCCGATCGACATTCCAGCGCTGGGACCATCCGGTGAGTTCCGGGCGGCGAACCGGCTGACGGTCACCGATGTCAGCGGGGCCGTCCTCGCCGAGGTGAGCCTGGTCCCGCCGGTGTTCGTCCGTCGATCGATGGCCGCACTGCACAGGGCCGAGACGTTGCCTGCAACAGAGCGGGCCGCTCTGCTGGCAGAGGCGGCTGAACTGTTCGACCGTGCCACCATCGGCGGCCTGTCCCCCGCGGACTACCAGCATGCGGTCAGCCGGGCCGGCGGTGTGCCGATCTCGTCGGTGCGGGAGGCGAACGGCTCAGTGGCGCGACGGGTGGCCAACGCCTTCGACAGCGCTCATCGAGCCCGTCCCAGAGGATCGGCGGCGGACTGGCAGCATCCCTCCACCCGGGCCGGCCGAGCTGTCTGGGTCCGGCGGGGGTCGGTGTTCGCGGTCCACGCGGCCGGCAATCATCCGGGCACCCACGCCATCTGGCCGGAGGCACTCGCGTTGGGTTACCGGGTCGCGGTTCGCCCGTCGAGCCGGGATCCGTTCACCCCGTATCGACTGATCACCGCGCTGCGCACCGCCGGATTCCCGGCCGACCACGTGGTGATGCTGCCCACCGATCACGCCGGTGCCGAGGGGGTGTTGCGCGGTGCGGACCTGGGGATGGTCTACGGCGGCGCCGACGTCGTGGCGAAGTACCGTGGCACCCAGGTGTCGCCGCAGGGACCGGGGCGGTCGAAGATCCTCATCACCGCTGACACCGACTGGCGTCGGCACCTGGACGTCATCGTCGAGTCGGTGGCCGACCACGGAGGCACCGGCTGCGTGAGCGCCAGCGCTGTGCTCGTCGAGGGCGACCCCGCTCCACTCGCCGAGGCGATAGCCGAACGACTGGCCGCGATACCCAGCCTGCCTCCGGAGCATCCCCAGGCGAGCCTTCCGGTGCAGCAACGGCAAGCAGCCCGTGCGATCGAGAGCTACCTGCTGAAGACCGCGGCAGGCGCGCGGGCCTGGCTCGGCGGTGCAGGCGTCGTCGACGAACTCGGTGACGGCAGCGCGGTCCTGCGTCCGGCCGTGTACGAAGTGGACGACCCCGCCGCCCCGCAGATCCGCGTCGAGCTGCCGTTCCCTTGCGTATGGGTCGCTCCGTGGACACGCGCCGCCGGCATCGCCCCATTACGCGACACGCTGGTGCTCACCGTGCTCACCGAGGACGACGAACTGCTGGGCCGGCTGGTGGACGAACCGACGATCCGCAATGTCTACCTCGGCGACCGGCACACCCACTGGATGGCATCCGGAGTTCCCCACGACGGGTTTCTCGGCGACTTCCTCATGTGGAACAAAGGCATCGTCACGTCGACGACGTAGTCTTCCGCGGGTCGGACAGAGACGGAACGGGCTCTTCCACCGCCCGATGTGGATGGTGGAGCGCGACGCCGAATGTCCTTCCGCGACAGCGGCGGTCTCGGGAGTATCAGCGGTTGTAGACGAGGTCGGCGATGCGTTCGGCGAGCATGATCGTGGTGAGGTTGGTGACGCTGGAGGGCACGTACGGGATGATCGAGGCGTCCACGACACGCAGGGCCGCCAATCCGTGCACGGCTCCGCGGGAGTCGACGACGGCCTGAGGCGAGTCGGCGGCACCCATAGGGACGGTAGACGTGGGGTGACCGTAGATGGAGAGGTCGGATTCGACCACCTGCATCAGTTGCGCGGGGTCGTCGGGCAGTTCGCGCGGGATCAGCAGCTCGGCGAGTGATGGCGTGAGGGCCGGGTGACGGGCCAGATCGCGGGCGAGTCGGACGCCTTCGAGCATGCGCCGACGGTCGCGGTCGGTGCCGAGGTAGTTGTGGTCGATCAGGGGCTGGGACAGCGGATCGCGGTCGGCGAGGCGAAGCGTGCCGTGCGCGTCGGGAAGGACTAGAGCCGTGGACAGGCCGACGATGCCGCCGGCGGGCATGAACGGAGCCCCGTTGGGATGCACGGCGACGATGTTCAGGTCGAGTTCGCCGTCCGAGGCCTCGCTGGAGGCGGTCCACAGCAGCGCGCCGAGGGCCGGGGTCATCTCCGCTCGCCCCGGAGCGAGTGCGTAGATCGTGTGGAAGAAGGGGTGGTCTTGCAGGTGTTGTCCGACCGGTAGGTCGGCGCGAGGCTCGATGCCGAGCGATGTCAGGTCGCCGACGGGGCCGATGCCGGAGCGCAGCAGGATCGCGGCGCTTCCGTAGGTCCCGGCAGAAAGGATCACCTCGTCGGCGTTGTGCACCGCCCCGTCGGCGGTGACCACTCCGGTCGCACTCGTACCGCGGAACAGGACCCGGTCGACGGCAACGGCACCGTGCACAGTGAGATTCGGGCGAGCGCGCACCTCAGCGGTGAGGTAGACCAAGGCTGTGTTCTGCCGGATCCCGTCGAGGACATTGACGGCGAAGGCCCCGACGCCGCCCTGCTCGGCGCCGTTGAAGTCGTCGATCCGCTTGTGGCCACGGGCGACAGCGGCCTCGATGAAGCCCTTGTGCGCGGGAGTCAGTTCGGCGTCGGTCAATTGGCGCACGGGCATCGGCCCGCTTCGCCCGTGGAACTCGTCATGGCCGGTGGGGGTGTTTTCCAGTGCGCGGAAGTACGGCAGGACGTCGGTGAAGCTCCAGTCGTCGAGCCCTTGCTCGGCCCATCGGGCGAAGTCGCGGGCGCGGGCGCGGAGGGCGGCGCCGACATTGACGGCGGAACTCCCGCCGATCACTTTGCCGCGCAGCGTGGCGATCTCGGGGCTCAGCCGCCCGCCCCGTGAGGTGTATCCCCAGTCGTGATCGAGATCGGCGATGCGGTTGGCGTCGAGCAGCGCGGCGGGGAACCGGGTGGGGCCGTAGTCCGGCCCGGCCTCGAGCAACACGACGCGCCGGGCGGGGTTCTCGCTCAGGCGCGCGGCGAGTACCGCGCCGGCCGACCCGCCACCGACGATCAGGACGTCGGCCGGTTCGACAGAGTGGGACATAGCAGGGACCCCTTTCGATCTCGTTGCGGCGAGCGTCGCGGTGCCGAGCCGATTCGGGAAGCCGATCACCGACCTCTGGCCGAAAGATTCCAGCGGGCATTACCGCCTGACGGATCTACTCCATGACCGACCTTCTGAAGGCGTTTCATTCACCCGGAGACCGCCGGTCCGCGGTCACGTGATGCCAGGCTCACGCACCCGGCGATCGGCGAACCGCCGAACGACGACGGTTCACCAGCGCTGCCGGAGTGAATATCGGCCACGTGAGCCGCGCTCGATGGAACGAATCAACCAATACTGCGCCACGTGCGGTGGCCGAACCTTTGGGGAACATATATTCGCTGTGCATACCGGAAACCTCGATGGTGTCCGCATCGTATGCAATTCATGTCATGCATCGACCGCGATCACATGGAGGTATTCACATGCCCATCGCCACTGCCGACAAAGTCCTTCGACTCTCCATGACCACCTACCCGTTCATAAACGAGTCGCAGTTCTTCCCGGCGCTCTCGACCTACAAGGTTGAGCGGGTCTTCGATCTCACCGAATTCGAGAAGGCCCTGGCGCACTTCTTTCGAGGGAATCCGCTCTTCGTCAGATGCCACCTGATAGAGCTTGCTTTCGATTCTCCCGAGGATTTCCCCCTGTCGTCCTTTCAGGGACTCCTCTCGGAGAAGTATGAAAGCTACTGTGACAGCTTTCTGGTCGCTTCCGTCACCTATCGCTCGGACCCGCACATGCAGGGCATCTTCACGTGCGTGCCGTTCCCGCTGCAAGACGGATACAAATGTTTCCGTCTTCATCAGGCACTGATGAAGACCCTGAAGACCGGACAGGATGAATTCCAGATCGCCCGAGGACTCGGAGATCTGGGGATTCGACCCGATGAGCTGGCGGAGTTCCTGCCACCCGTCGAAACATCGCGCTCCACCGAGGTCAGGGAACTTCCCGTCGGGTTCGCCGAAAGCTGTGCCACGCCGACCAAGATCGGTCCCTACCTGGACAAGATGAAGACCGAGTTCCTCGAGCGCGACAGTGAGAACATGTTCGTCCTGAAGAACAGTCTCTACTCGCCGGACCTCCCCCTCGGCAATTCCCTCATGTTTCTGACAGTGCCGCGAAGCGTGGTCGCGCGAAGCACGGGAATCCAGATCCGTGACTACTACCACGCCGAGGAGCAGAGGCAGATGGACCTGCTGTCCGGCGTCAATTCGCGAGACGAGTTCCTCGAGGCCGGGCGGGCCAGAATCGGTGCGATGATTGCCACGCCGAACGTTTTCTGCGTCAACAACTACGGCAATGTATCGGCGCACGACGGTTCGGATGTCCATGCGAGTCGAGGCACGCTCACGAAGTATCAATGGCATATGCCGATGCTCGTGTTGATGATTGCAGCGGGCGAGCGGTCCGGACTCTCCTTCACGATCACCATTCGCGACAAGGCGTTCAACTTCCGAACGGTCCCTCTGGCCTCCCATCGAGATGGCATCGGCAATGGGGCTGTCGAAAACAATCGGGCAGGGTCCGTCGCATGAATCACCGGTGTGCTGGCGTTGTCCCCGTGGGTGATCACCCGGGGCTCCGGCACAATCGTGATGCGAGCGCGTGATCTGAGAGTTTCCCGCCGACGCCATGCCGGCGACAGTCGAACCGGCGGTCGGCGAGGCGAGCGTGAATATCCACCGCCAGGACGGTCGCCGGTGGAATGAGTCCGTCAATATGGCGTCCACAGACGCCACTCGGATCACTGACCGAATCTACTGGAAGACGTAGCTGCTCGCTCGAGAAGCACGCGTGACCACGGCCACGGCCGACCTGCTCACCCTCATCGACAGTAACGACGCACGGGTTTGCGTCCTACACGAGAAATGGAACCGTCTGTGACCACCAATCGCACACTCGTCATCGTCGCCCACCCGAACCTCAGCGAGTCCCGCGCCAACGCCGCCCGGCTCGCCGAGATTCAGGACTTGGGCAACGTCACCGTCCACGACCTCTATCAGACCTACCCCGATCTCGACATCGATGTCGCGCGCGAGCAGCAGTTGCTGCGTGAGCACGACACCGTGATTCTGCAGTTCCCGCTGTACTGGTACAACGTGACCCCGGCACTCAAGGCATGGTTCGACGCGGTGCTGATTCACGGTTTCGCCTTCACCTTCGACGGTTCCGCCTCCGCGCTGCGCGGCAAGAAGGCTTGGCTGGCCGTCTCGGTCGGCAGTACCTCCGATACCTACAGCGCAGAAGGCCTCGCCCGCCGGACCCTCGACGAGTACCTCGCTCCGGTCAGTCAGACACTGGAGTTCTGCCAATTCGACTATCAAGGTGTTCACGCTGTCTACGGCCTGATCTTCGACCCGTCGGACGAGGACCTCGTCCTGGATGCCAAGGAGTACTGCAGGCTCATCGCGACCAGCGGGACGCCGGTCGGCTGAGATTGCCCGGATCGGTGTAGATCACGTACACGGAACTGTTCGGGGCGGGTGGGGGTCGTAACGTGATTACCCAGGTCGCACGCGACCTGGGTAATCACGAGGAGGCGTTGCGGACCTGGGTTCGGCGGCGACCGGTGGGCGGATTCGCCGCACTCGACCATGGAACCGGACGTGGAGGTCTACGCCGATCCGATGCTGTTGCGCAGGAACGGACTACAGGTTTTCAGGGTCTTCTGGACAGGACTTGTCTCGAGCATACGGATGGAGTCCAGCGCGCTGAGACCCTGGGCCAGGTAGTCGTGCAGTTCGGTGGGAGTCCTGCACAGGACGAGGGCCACCAGGTTGGTGGGGCCGGTGGTAGAGGCCAGGAAGGCCAGTTCCTTGTGTTGGATCAGGGTTCTCGCTACCTGGTCCAGGTGCGCGGGGGTGACCGACATCCACAGCAGGGCTTGCGTTGTGATGCCGTACACCTCCGCACCGATCTCGACGTCGAAGGTGAGGATGCCGCCCGCCTGCAGAGCAGCGAGTCGGCGCGTAACGGTCGAGGTCGACAGGCCGGTCTTGGCGGCGAGGTCCGTGTAACTGATGCGGCCGTCACGCTGCAACGTGGCCAGCAGTTGCCAGTCCGTCTGGGTCAGGGATGTGAGGGGCTCGTGATCGTCAGCGCCCTCTGCCGAGTCGCATGCTCGGCGGAGCTGCTCCTGCTGCTCGCTGGTGAGGGCGGTCGTGTGCCCCTGCCATGCGGTGGGACCGCCCAGATAGGCGTGCATCAGGCGGTGCGCCGACACCTCGGTGATGCTGGTTGCGCGAGGGATCTCGTGGAACAGCAGCTTATGGTGCGCCGCGGAGTTCGTCACCGTGACGAAGCAGATCTCGTTTCCCCCGGACATGCGCCGCACCCATGTGGTGTCGTCGCGCCGAGCCAGGCTCTGCGCGACACGCTCAGCGGTGTTCGGGCTGGCCGTGAGTCTCAGAATCCATTTCTCACCCGACGATCGCTGCGGGTTCACCACCCCGACAACGCGAAGCGCCATCTCACTGCTCAGCCGCCGGTAACGACGGGCGACGGTTTGCGTGGAGACGTCCAGAACTTCGGCGATCCGGCTGAACGGCGCCCGACCGTCTATACGCAGGGCATGAAGAATGCAGTGGTCCAATACATCGATTGTGGAGACCACCGTCTCAGGAAGATCACCTTCTGGCCGCCTCGGGCCAGGGACGCTCAGCAAGGTTCGCGACACCCTTTTTCCTCGGGTAGCAAGGGATGGGAGCACCTCAGCGGACTTGGCGTTCCCGCGAAGAGAGATTGTCAACGCCGTACGGCCAACCCCCAGCCTGACGACGAGCCGCGCCCATGCGCAACCCAGCTCTGCCCGATTAGATCATGATCCGCGGTGATCAGTCAAAGCGGCCTTCGTCAGAGACTGGAAGAACAACGGCTTTGTCCCACAGCGGTTTGCGCAACAGTCCGACGATCAGGTAGGCGGTCGCGACGATCGCCACGCACGTCAAACCCACCGTCCAGTATTGAACGGCGGGGGAAGGCGCGGTCGCGTCCTTGTCGTCACCGTTTTCCATGTCCTGCATTGTGTCTGCCCGTTCGAGATCTGAGAAACGTCAAGGGCGGGTATGCGAGGCCCGGCCTCCCTCAGACGCGCCGCGCGCTTCCCGGCAATGATAGTGGGACAAGGGGTCTCGTGCCTTCGGCGAGTTCGCGGAAGATCGCTTCGGTGGGCGAGCCGGGATCTGCGCAGTAGATGATGATCCGCTGATCGCTGTCGGGCAGATGCAGCACCTGGCACTCGAAGTCGAGCACGCCGTATTCGGGGTGCGTGACCCGCTTGCGGTGGTTGCGGCGTTCGGCCACGTCCTGGGAGGCCCACATCTGCGCGAAACGCGTTGAGGTGCCGAGCAGTTCGGTGACCAGGGCGCCGAGGCCCGAGTTGCCGGGATAGCGGGCGTAGGCGGCGCGGAGGTCGGCGACAGTGGTCCTGGCGAATTGCAGGGTCTCCGGGTCCGACCAGCTCGGGTCGTCGGCGCGGCGACGGAACGCCCAGCGCACCATATTGCGATCCGAGGCCGGGGTGTCGGTGAGGTCGGAGATGAAGAACACGGCCATGGCGTTCCAGGCCAGGATGTCGTAGCTCGCGTCGGCCACGTAGGCGGGCATGGCGGTCAGCCCGTCGAGGATGGCGCGGACGGCGACGGAGACGGTGCGGTTCGGGCCTGCCACGACAGGCGGCTGGTGTCCGGCGGTGCGGAAAAGGTAGTTGCGCTCGTCGGCGGTGAGCATCAACGCCCTGGCCAGCGCGCCGATCACCTGTGCCGACGGGCGCGGGCCGCGGGCCTGTTCGAGGCGCACGTAGTACTCGACGGAGATGCCCGCCAGTTGCGCGACCTCCTGACGCCGCAGGCCGGGTGTGCGTCGCGGCCCGGTCTGCGGCAGTCCGACATCCGAGGGGCGCAGGTCGGCGCGACGCGCCCGCAGGAATGCCGCAAGATCGGTCCGATTCGCCATGTCCCCAGTGTGCTCGCTCGTGGCGGTCGGAGGGGGGTACCGGTGATACCACGCTCGTTCGGCCCTCCCCTGGGGGCCGTGCGCACTGGAACCATTGTCGGCATGACCAACGACACCACCTCCATTGCTCTGATCACGGGAGCCAACAAGGGCCTCGGCTACGAAACCGCACGCTCGCTCGCCGCCCGCGGCGTCACCGTCCTGCTCGGCGCCAGAGATCCCGAGCGCGGCCGGGCCGCCGCGGAGAAACTGGCCGCCGAGGGCGGCGAGGTCCGCTTCGTCCGGCTGGATGTCACCGACGCCGCCTCGATCACCGCAGTCGCCGAGTACATCGACACCGAATTCGGCCGGCTGGACATCCTGGTCAACAATGCCGCCATCACCGGCGGCTTCGATACCGGCCTGCAACCGTCCACCACCTCGGTCGATTCCCTGCGCACCGTGTACGAGACGAATGTGTTCGGCCCGGTGGCGGTCACCAACGCCGTGCTGCCGCTGCTGCGTCGCGCCGAGGCCGCGCGCATCGTCAATGTCTCCAGCGAGGTCGGCTCGGTGCAGTTGATGAACGACCAGGACGGCCCGATGTGGCCGATGACGTCGATCACCTATCCGTCGTCGAAGACGGCGCTCACCATGATCACCACCATGTACGCCAAGGAGCTGTGGGACACCCCGATCAAGGTCAACGCCGCGAACCCGGGCTACTGCGCGACCGACCTCAACCACAACACCGGCTTCCGCACCCCCGAACAGGGCGCCGAACCGATCGTGCATCTGGCGACCCTGCCTGCCGACGGCCCGACCGGGCAGCTCTGGGGCTACCGCTGGGGCGCCACCGATGGCATCGAATACGGGCGACTGCCCTGGTGATCAGCACCTGTGCAGACCTGGGGACAACTTCCGATCCGGACCCCGGATCCAGGACGCGCCGGTAGGCCCCGCGCGGAATCCGCTCCGCTGTCGACCCGCGCGATGCCGTGACGCTCGACGCAGGCGTGCGTGGAACCTCGAACACAGAACGGGCTCGGACCGATCCACCGGTCCGAGCCCGCCGTGTCGCCGGGTCACTCCGAGGCAGTCACCTTCGACGAATTACGCAGGGCCGCGAGCGCGTCGAGCCGCGCCTCGGCCTCGTCGACGATCCGTTCGACGAGCTCCTTGCAGGTCGGCAGGTCGTCGATGATGCCGGTGACCTGACCGGCCGCGAGCACACCCGCCTGGGTGTTGCCCTCGACCAGCCCGGCACGCAGCAGCATCGGGGTGTTCGCGGCCATGATGACCTGCGACCAGGTGAGGTCCTTGGTCTTGCGCATGGCCAGGCCGTCGCGCACCAGGGCCGACCACTTCATGCCGGTCATCTTCTTGAACTTCGCCGCGTTCGACACCGCCGCGGTGAACCCGCGCCAATTGCCCGAATGTTCCAGGCGCTGCACCAGTTCGGTATTGAGCACTCGGTGCGGCATGCCGTCGACCTTGAGCGAGACCACGGTGTCCTGCAGGTGCCGCTTCAGGTACTCCTGTTTGACGGCGTCGGGCACGCTGCTGTCCTGGGTGAGCAGGAAGCGGGTGCCCATCGCCACCCCGGCCGCGCCGTAGGCGAGCGCGGCGGCCAGGCCGCGGCCGTCGAAGAAGCCGCCCGCGGCGACGACGGGGATGTCGACCGCGTCCAGCACCGAGGGCAGCAGCAGGGTGGTGGCGACCGGGCCGGTGTGACCGCCGCCCTCGCCGCCCTGCACGATCACCGCGTCCGCGCCCCAGGAGGCCACCTTCACCGCGTGCTTCGCCGCGCCGATCGACGGGATCACCACGACCCCGGCGTCTTTCAGCTTCGCGATGAGGTCCTTCTTGGGCGCGAGCGCGAACGAGGCGACCGCGACTTTCTCGCGGATGAGCAGGTCGATGCGCTCGCCCGCGTCGCCCGCGTCGGCGCGGATGTTCACGCCGAACGGCCGGTCGGTCTGTGCCTTGGTCTTGGCGATCGCGGCTTCCAGCTCGGCGTAGGTCATCGTCGCCGAGGCGAGGATGCCCAGGCCGCCCGCGTTGGAGGTCGCCGAGACCAGGCTCGGTCCGGCGACCCAGCCCATGCCGGTCTGCACGATGGGGTGCTCGATGCCGACCAGGTCGGTCAGCGCGGTCCGCAAGCGCGGCGTCGGGGTGGTCATGCGGACGGCACCTCCTTCTCGCGAATCTTCCTCGGATCCAGCACTTCCCGGATGATGCGCAGCTGCTCGGCGCTGGGCGCGGGGGAGTGCGGCGCCTCGGCCAGACCGGCGACCTCGAAGGAGGTGTTCTCGGCGACCTCCTCCGGGGTGACGCCGGGGTGCAGGCTGCGGGCCCGCATGGTGTGCTCGGGGCCCTCGAAATCGAAGACACCGAGGTTGGTCACCACGCGATGGATCTTCAGGAACCGGAAGGCCGGGTTGTCCGGGTCGACCTTGTCGTAGCCGACGCCGCAGACGATGTCGACGGCGTCGACGAAGACGCGCTTGTTGTGCTTGGCGACCCAGTAGCTGGTGGCGTGGTTGATGGTGTTGCCGGGCGCGCCGCGCAGGCCGAACATCTGCCGGGTCGGCTGCTGGTGCGGGCCGAAGGCGGAGAGGTTCTGGTTGCCGAAGCGGTCGATCTGGTTGGCGCCCATCACGACGTGGCGACGGCCCGAGGCGAGCACGTCGAAGACCTTGCGGAACGGGATCCAGCCCTCGATGGGGGACTTGCCGCCGAGCGGGGGAGTGTCGGCGAGCAGCAGCGCCTCGCCGTCGGACATCAGCAGATCCGGCTCGGTGGTGAGCCGGGCCAGCCGGGCGCCGAGGGTGGCCATCGGCGTCATCGGCGAGGCGACGATCTCGCCCGCGCCGTCGAAGATCTCCGCGCAGGCGACGGCACAGTACTCGGCCCTGGTGACGGTCTCGGTGCTGGTCATCGCGAGCCCTCCTGCTGTTGTGCGAACCGGCGGACAGCGGCCTGGTACTCGTCCTCGGAGACCGCCAGGTAGGTGTCGACGAACTGCTGCCAGGACTCCGGCGTCTTCGCCGCCTCCACATAGTGGCGCTGGAACTTCTCGTCGCGCTGGTAGTCGCCGGCGAAGGTGAAGTGCGCGCCGTTCGGCGCCTCGACCACCCCGTCGACCATCATGCGGTTGAGCAGCAGTTGCTGCGGTACAACGGCTTTCACCAGTTCCTCGGTGTCCACCACGCGCTCGACCGAGAGGTAGCGGCGCTCGGCGGCCATGCAGTACAGGTCGTCGAAGTACGGGTCGATGCCGGTGTAGGCGGCATTGCCGTGCTCGTCGGCGAGGTCGAGGTGCACCAGCGCGGCGTCGAGGTTCAGCGCGGGCATGGCGGTGAGGGTTTCGGTCTTGCCGTCGGCGCCGGGATACGGCGAGGAGACGGTCTTCAGCTCACCCTCCCAGAAGGTGAACACATCCGAGCCGAGCCCGGCGCGGATCGGCAGGAACGGCAGCCGGGCCGCGGCCGCCTCCAGCCCGCACTTGAGCATGCCCTCGTCCATCTCGCGCGACACGATCGCTCCGGAGGTGCGGGCCTTGCCGAACCACGGGTCGTAGAACGGCGCGGAGTCCAGCGACACGAAGCCGTAGTAGGCCTTGCGCACCTTGCCCGCCGAGCACAGCAGGCCCAGGTCGGGGCCGCCGTAGCTGACCACGGTCAGGTCGGTGACGTCCGAGCGCAGGATGGCGCGCACCAGCGCCATCGGCTTGCGTCGCGAACCCCAGCCGCCGATGCCGATGGTCATGCCGCTGCGCAGCTCGCCGACCACGTCGTCGAGCGACATTCGTTTGTCTTTCATCGTCCTCACTCCTGGTTCGCGGACTTGCGGGCCGCGAGGTCGTCGTCGAAGCGGGCGCGGATCTCGTCGGCGACGCCCGCCAGATTGAGTTCGAAGGTGAAGCCCTGCTCGTAGCGGTAGCTGCGGTGCACGTCCTGGATGTCGATGCCGTTGAGGGCCTTCTTGGCCGCGCGGATCACCCGGCCGTCCTTGGCGGCGATGTTCTCGGCCACCTTCAAGGTCGCGGCATCGAGCTCGGCGCGCGGCACCACCTGGTACACCGAGCCGTGGTGGTGCAACTGCTGGGCGGTGATGGTGCTCGCGGTGTAGAACAGCGCGCGCATCAGGTGCTGGGGGACCAGCCGGGCCAGGTGGGTGGCCGCGCCCAGCGCGCCGCGATCGACCTCGGGCAGGCCGAAAGTGGCGTCGTCGGAGGCGATCACGACGTCCGCGTTGCCGACCAGGCCGATGCCGCCACCCAGGCAGAAGCCCTGCACCGAGGCGATCACCGGGACCGGGCAGTCGTACACCGCGCCGAACGCCTCGAAGCAGCCGTGGTTGGCGTCGATGAGCGCCTGGTGTCCCGGCTTGCTCTGGATCTCCTTGATGTCGACGCCCGCGTTGAAACCGCGGTTCTCCGCGCGCAGCACCACGACCTTGGTCTTCCGGTCGCGCCCGGCCTCGCGGATCTCGTCGGCGATGGCGAACCAGCCGTCGGTGGGGATGGCGTTGACCGGCGGGTAGTCGATCGTGACGACGGCGATGCCGGTGGATTCGGTGTGACGGTTGATGCCCATCGCAGGCCCTTCGTAGATGCAGCTCTGGTGACAAAGCGAATGGTTGGCAAAGCAAGCAGTTGCTTGGTAGGTTAGCACGGTGGGACTCGAAATCGACCTGTCCGATCGCGTCGTCTTGGTGACCGGCGGGGCACGTGGTGTGGGCGCGGGCATCAGCCGGGAATTCCTCGCCGCCGGGGCGACCGTCGTCGTGTGCGCGCGCCGCGAACCCGAGACGCCGGTGAGCTTCGAGGGCAGGCGGGCGCACTTCCTGCCCTGCGATGTGCGCGACGCCGAGGCGGTGCGCGCCCTGGTCGACACCGTGGTCGATACCCACGGCCGTCTCGATCACGCGGTCAACAACGCGGGCGGCGCACCGTTCGCGCCCGCCGCGACGGCCAGCGTCAACTTCCACACCAAGATCCTGGAACTGAATCTGATGTCGGCGCTGTGGGTTTCACAGGCCGCCAATGCCGTGATGCAACAGCAGCCCGAGGGCGGATCGATCGTGATGATCTCCAGCCTCAGCGGGCACCGGCCCTCGCCGGGCACCGCCGCCTACGGCGCCGCCAAGGCGGGCGTGGACAGCCTCACCCAGTCGCTGGCGATGGAATGGGCGCCCAAGGTGCGCGTCAACTCCCTGATCGTCGGCCCGGTCGAGACCGAGCTGAGCGAACTGCATTACGGCGATCGAGCGGGCATCGACGCGGTGGCCTCGACCATCCCGCTCGGGCGGCTGGCCAAGCCCGAGGACGTCGGCCGGGTCGCGGTGTTCCTCGCCTCCCCGCTGGCCGCCTATGTGAGCGGGGCGATGGTGCAGGTGCACGGTGGCGGTGAACGGCCCCCCTTCCTCGCCGTGTCCACCGCGGGCAACAGCGCAGTGGGTAACAGCGCAGCGGGCAACGGCACCGCGAGCACAGGCGAGCAGCAGCGGGCCTGACCCGCATCGAGAACGGAAAGAGGACAACGGAATGGATCAGCAGATCTGCGCGGGGCGTGTCGTCATCGTCACCGGCGCCGGACGCGGAATCGGCCGCGCGCACGCGCTGGCCTTCGCCGCGGCGGGCGCCCGGGTGGTCGTCAACGACATCGGCTCGTCCCTGCACGGCGACGCCACCGGCGAGCGTCCGGCCGAACAGGTGGTCGCCGAGATTCGGGCGGCGGGCGGCGAGGCGGTGGCCAACTACGACGACGTCGCCGACTGGACGGGCTCGCGCAATCTCGTGCAGCAGGCCGTGGACACCTTCGGCACACTCGACGTGCTGGTCAACAACGCCGGTTTCGTGCGCGACCGGATGCTGGTCAATCTCTCCGAGGAAGAATGGGATTCGGTCGTGCGGGTCCACCTCAAGGGCCACTTCGCGACCATGCGGCACGCCGGTGAGTACTGGCGCGCGCGATCCAAGGCGGGCCACCCGGTGGATGCGCGCGTGATCAACACCAGTTCCGGCGCGGGCCTGCAGGGCAGCGTCGGACAATCCAATTATGGTGCGGCCAAAGCGGGTATCGCCGGGCTGACCCTGACCGCGTCCGCGGAATTCGCCCGCTACGGCGCCACGGTCAACGCCATCGCGCCCTCGGCGCGCACCCGGATGACCGAGACCGTTTTCGCCGACATGATGGCCAAGCCCGATTCCGGCTTCGACGCTATGGCCCCGGAGAACATCTCGCCACTGGTGGTGTGGCTGGGCAGTGCCGAATCGGCCGCGGTCACCGGGCGCGTGTTCGAGCTCGAGGGCGGCAAGGTGGCCCTCGCCGACGGCTGGCGCCACGGCGTTGCCGTCGACCGGGGAGCGCGCTGGGATCCGGCCGAGCTGGGGCCGGTCGTCGCCGATCTCATCGCCAAATCCGCGCCGCCGGAAGCGGTATACGGAGCCTGATCGCCGCGCGCTCGAGCGCGGCCCGTCTCGGCGGTCGAAGAAGCCCTCATAGCCACTGTTCTCGGCTTTTCCCACGGTTGCTAACGTTCTTCGCACATTATTCGGTAAGCGCATTAGTATGTGCTCCCGTTGTACGAAGTCCCGGCGGGAGTGGGTGACCGAGCGGGATTGCCGCTGTACAGAGGGGAGGGCGGCCGATGGCCGCTGGTCGCGCGAGGCGCGTTGTGGCCGTGGCGAGCGCTGTTGCCGGAATTGCGCTGTCCGCTTCCACCGGAGCGTCGGCCGCGCCGGCGAGCGAGGGCGGCAAGCCGCCGCTCGACTCGGTCACAGCCGTTCCGGCCGAGCCCGCCGCCCCCGCGCAGCCCGCGACCGACTCCGATGTGCCCCTCGACCTGTCCGTGGACCAAGGTCCTGCCAACGGCAACTCCGGCAACGGCAACTCCGGCAACGGCAACTCCGGCAACGGCAACTCCGGGAACGGGAACGCCGGGAACGGGAATTCGGGCGGGGGCACCCCGTGGATCGATCCAGGGGGCGGCTCACCCGGCGACGCCGGTCCCGGTGGTGCTTCGGACGGTAACTCCGGCGGCAGCCCTTCCGGCACCGAGTCCGGGGCGGGTGGCCCGGCCGACGGCGACGCCACCGAGGGGAGTCCCGGTGGAGGAGAATCCGGCAACAGCAACGCGAACGGCACCCTCGGCAACGGGAATCCGAACAACGGCAATCCCGGTGGCGGGAACCCGGGGAACGGGAATTCCGGCTACCAGGGCAATGCGGGTGCGAACCCCGGACAGGGCGAGAGCGGTCCGATCGCGAACGTTCCCGAGCCGCCCCCGACCGGATCGGCATCCGGGTCGGAAGCGAGCGGCACTCCGGCGCCCGGCCTTCCGGTCGGACCGGAACTCTCGCTCGACCCGCCCACGACATCCGATGCGCCCGAGCCGATCGGTGCCACCGGGTCCGGTGCGGGCTCGGCGGCCGGTTCCGCGGGCGCGACCGTCGTGCTCGGCAGCGGCTCTGCCGGTCTCGCCGCGGTACTGGGCGCCGGTTCGTCAGGACTCGTCACCGTGCTCGGGACCGGTTCGGCGGGTGTGGGGCTCGGCCCGGCGACCGGCTCCGCCGGACTCGGCGCCGGATCCGCCGGACTCGGTCTGGGGCTGGGCGTCGGTTCGGCCGGACTCGGTCTGGGGCTGGGCGCCGGATCTGTGGGACTCGGCTCGGCGCTCGGTGCCGGTTCGGCGGGCGCGGCGCTCGGTTCGGCGGCGGTCGGTTCGGCAGTACCGCTGCTACTGCTGCTGATCCCGCTGCCCAGCGTGCCCGCGTCACCTGTCCCGTCGGTGCCCGCCACGCCGTCGACGCCCCTGGACATTCCTTCCGCGCCAACGCCTTCCGCGCCTTCCCTGCCGACGGGGCCGTCCGCCGAGCAATCCGCACTGCCGGTCTCAGCTCCCACCGCTGTCGAGGCCGCCCCCGATCCGCCTCCGGCCGCCCCCGCCGAGCGGCCTCGCTCCCACGCGTCGCCGCCCGCGCCGGACCACTCCGTGCGCCCGACCAGCGCCGAAGCCGAGCCGCCCGACACGGACGGACTGGTGGTGCTCGGCGGCCTGGCCGCGATGGCACTGGTCGCCGCGGGCGCGGGCGCGGTCAGTTTCCAGAGCGCCTCTGCCGCCCAAGCCCGAGTCGACGCCGCGCGCGCCGAGTTCTTCGGCCCGAGGCTGTAGGGCCCGAGGTTGTGAGGATGACCATGAGTCAGAGCAGAACCAGGATCAATCCGCGGTCCTACCGCCGGGTCGCGGCCGCGGTCGACGCGGTCTGCGCGGTCGCCGCCGATTTCGACGCCACCACGCTCGAGCAGGTGGTCGCCGCCGTCTCCGCCGAGCGGATGCGTGACATCGAGATCGCCGACGCCGACCTCGGGCCGGGTGTCTGCGGTCAGCGGCGCTTCTACCCGGACCGCGACGTGATCGTGCTGGCGACCGCATTGCCCAGCCGGGAACACACACTGGCGCACGAACTCGGGCACATCGTGTTCAACCACGCAGGCGCGCCCGCCGCCGAGGTGACCCTCGAGGCGAGCGACGATCTGATCGCCTACATGCTCAGCCAGCGGGCGCACCAGCAGATCGTCGACGACGGCGCGGACGAGATGGCCGAATGGGAGGCCGAGACCTTCGCGGCGATGCTGATGACGCGGCTACGCGTGTTCAACAGCCGGGGCGCGGGCGTCTCGGCCCTTCGATTCGACGAGGCTCTCGGATGACCGTGTGGTTGACAGCTCTTCTGGTTTGGGTTGCCGTCGGGGCCCGCGTGGGCCGCGTCTTGGTGCGGCCGGCGACGACGCCGCGCGTGGCGATCGTGACCGCCGTGGCCGCGGTCGGCGCGGCTGCCACGGTGGGGGTGCCGGAAATCGCGCTGGCAGTGGACAATCTGCGTCCGGCCGGACTGCCGGCCGGATCGCTGTCCGACGGCGCACACCTCTCGGCCTGGATCGCCTTCGCCACGGCCACCTCGGTGGTGGCCGCCGCCGCGTGGCCGGTGGTGTCGCGGCGCAATCTTCGCCAGATCGCATCGGTGATCTACGGCGTGGGCGCGCTGGCGATCCTCGGCACACTGGTGTCGTCGTTCACCGCCGGTTGGGTGGCGCTCGTCCTGGCCTGCGCGTTCATCGTGCTCACCGGTCTGCGCAACCTGGACTGGACCGCCCTCGGCCGAGGCATCGCCGTCTATACCGCCGGTACTGCCGTGGTCGGCGTGCTCGCGGCGTTGCAGGCGTGGCGGTCGTGGACCGGCGCCGAGTCGATGGAGCCGGGGCAGGCGCAATGGGCGTGGCCGGTGTGGTCGGCGGCTTCGTTACTGCTCGCGCTCGGCGCGGTGTGGATCGTGGTGGAACTGTGGGTGCGCGCCAAGCAGACGTTGCGCGATACCAGGGCGCTGCACCGGACGATGCTCGAACGCTTCCCCGAGGTGATCGCGCACGAGCAGCCGAGCTCGTCCACTCAGTTGCGCGCCTCCGACCAGGTCGCCCAGATCATGGACGCGCTGTATCTGCAGTCCGGCAGCGGCATCGAGCTGGTCGCCGCGGGCAGTCCGCCCGCCGACGTGCCCGTGCGAGCCGAGCGGGTGGCCCGCTGGGCGCGTAACCCGTTGGGCGAGATCGTGGTCGACGCGCGCTGGATCGCGCCTCCGGAGGACATCAGCCCGCGTGGCTGGGTGCGGGCGATCGCCCGGGCCTTCGACGCGTCCGACGAAGCTCTGCTGGTGAGCGGCAACGCCGAACGCTGACCACCCGATCGATCGCCGACCGCAGTCGTTCAGCGATCGATCGAGGTTCACATCCTCGGTCGTCCGGCGGTGAGGTCGGGCGTCGTCACGGAGAACTGTGCGGCATCCCGAGAAACCACCAGGGCATTCGGGTCTTGTCACAGACATTCGCGATCGCTGTACGATCACGGAGGCGTTGCCGGGGAGGTTTTGGTGAGATAGGTATCCGTGTCCCCGGAAATGCACGTACGTCTGTACTTGCAATAGTGAGTTTCCGCGTGAGAAGCCGAAGCGTGAATTGATCGCGGCATTGCCGCGACCTCGCCGCCGCTGCCTGCCCCTGCACGGGCGGGCGTGACGGCGTCGCCGCCCACGCGGGCGGCGGGCAGAACGCGGGCAGTGCGGCCCGGAGGACGCACTGCCCGCGTTGCCGGTGAACCTATTCCGTGCCGTCCGGAGGAATTTCGGGCAGGCCTTCGCTTGCTCGCAACTTCTCCGCCATGGAGGTCAGCAGGTTCTGTGATTCTTCGGAGAGGTCGAAAGCCCTACTCGACAAGCGACGCAGTCCATAGCCCTGCAGCTGGGACAGCAGCTCCAGATCGTGATCGATCTTGGCAGCGTAGATGTCGTTGAAGAAGTAGTCCGGCTTGACCTTGAAGAACTTGGCCAGCGCCGCCACCGTCTCATCCGAGGGATTCGTCCGCTGTCCCGACCGCAGCTGCGACAGATACGGTTTCGAGATCGGATGACCGGAGGCGGTCAGCGCAGCCGCCACCTCCGCGTTGGTGTGAGGCTTGCGCCCCGGGGGATGCACGGTTTCGAACAGCTTGTTCAGCCGCGCCGCGAAATCAGCCATTGTGAGCCGCCCAATTCCCTTCACTGTACTAACAGTCGTTATCTCGGATACCTATCATTGATATTAGCGGCTCAGTAACTGAAAACCTACGCCTGATTCGGGTTTTCCTTCGCGAACCAGGGCTCCGATGTGGCGAACCGGTCGACTCTATAGCGTTTGCGGGTCACCCCAACGCCTCCAGTGGACCCCCGGTACGCACCGGTTCCGGCCCGTCGCGACGGTCTTCGGAAGTCATCCCATGATAACCGTGAGATAGCTGACATCTCATGTGTTTACCACCGACGCGGATGGTGTGGTGTACGACACGTTTTGCCGGGCTGGGGATGAAGGTTCAACATACGGTCGAGATTTGGGCAAATGACCTAGATGCGCTCGATGATCGTGCCGGTCGCCATCGCCCCGCCGGCGCACATCAAGATCATCGCGGTGCTTCCGCCGGTCCGTTCGAGTTCGTGCAAAGCCGTTGTGATGAGCCGAGACCCGGTCGATCCGACCGGGTGGCCGAGTGCGATCGCGCCGCCGTTGACGTTCACCCGGTCCATGTCGGGCTTGTGTACCTGGGCCCAGGACAGGACGACCGAGGCGAAGGCTTCGTTGATCTCGAACAGATCGATGTCGCCGATGCTCATACCCGAACGCTCCAACAGTCGGGAGCAGGCCTGCACCGGGCCGTCGAGATGGAACTCCGGTTCGCCACCGACCAGTGCCTGAGTGCGGATCCGCGCGCGCGGACGCAAACCCTCACGCTGCGCGACCTTTTCGTCCATGAGCAGAACCGCGGCCGCGCCGTCGGAGATCTGCGAGGACGTGCCCGCGGTGTGGATGCCGCCTTCCATGACCGGCTTCAGCTTCGCCAGCCCTTCCTTGGTGGTCTCGCGCAGGCCCTGATCGCGGGTCACCTCGTGCTGTTCGCCGGTGAGCGTGCCTTCCTTGTCGACCACCGGGGCGGTGACCGGGATGATCTCGCGGTCGAATCGACCCTCGGCCCAGGCCTGGGCGGCCAGTCGCTGGGAGCGCACGCCGAGTTCGTCCACGTCGTCGCGAGTGATGCCGCGGCGCTTGGCGATCCG
Source organism: Nocardia higoensis (assembly GCF_015477835.1). Lineage (NCBI taxonomy): Bacteria > Bacillati > Actinomycetota > Actinomycetes > Mycobacteriales > Nocardiaceae > Nocardia > Nocardia higoensis. The sequence goes on from NZ_JADLQN010000002.1 coordinate 236,779, forward strand.
CTCGGCGGCCTCGAACTGGTTGGGCAGATCGATGCTCCACGACGCCGGGCGACGCGGGCCCGCGTTCTCGCCGATGTTCGCGCCCAGGGGAACTCGGCTCATCGCCTCCACGCCGCAGGCCATGCCGATCTCGATGGCGCCGGTGGCGATGAGGCCGGCGATCAGGTGGTTGGCCTGCTGGGCCGAACCGCACTGCGCGTCGACGGTGGTCGCCCCGGTCTGCCAGGGCAGTCCGGCGTGCAGCCAGGCGACGCGGGCGATGTTGTTGGACTGCTCGCCCGCCTGGGTGACGCAGCCGCCGATGACCTGTTCGATCAGTGCCGGGTCGAGGCCGGCGCGATCGAGCAGGCCGCGCTGAGCGAGGCCGAGGAGTTCGGCGGCGTGCAGGCCGGCGAGTGCGCCGCGGCGCTTGCCGATCGGGGTACGTACGGCCTCGACGATGACGGGAGTGCCCATCGGGGGAACCTTCCTCTCGGGAAAACTGGAACGTGTGACAGCTGGATGCCCAGGTCTTCTTTACTAGTGCGACCGGCTGTGCTGGAATTGATTGTAGAACGTGTTTCAGTTTGCCGACGTGGTCGATCCGGACGTGGGCAATCTGCGAGCGAGACATCTGCGGTGAAGGAGACATCTGGTGGTTGAGACTCGGAACGCCCGCCCGAATCTGCCGGAAGGGTTCGACGTGACGGACCCCGACATCTATGCCGAGCGAGTTCCGGTCGAAGAATTCGCCGAGCTGCGCCGGTCCGCCCCGATCTGGTGGAACCCGCAGCCGCCGGAGGTCGGCGGATTCCACGACGAGGGCTTCTGGGTCGTCTCCAAGCACGCCGACATCAAGGAGGTGTCGCGGCGCAGCGACGTGTTCTCCAACTTCGAGAACACCGCCATCCCGCGCTTCAACGACGACATCACCCGCGAGCAGATCGAGCTGCAGCGCATCGTGATGCTGAACATGGATGCCCCGGAGCACACCAAGCTGCGCAAGATCATCTCGCGCGGCTTCACCCCGCGGGCCATCAACGGCCTGCGCGCCGAGCTCTCGGCCAAGGCGGAGCAGATCGTCAAGGCCGCCGCCGAGGCGGGCTCGGGCGATTTCGTCACCCAGGTGGCCTGTGAGCTGCCGCTGCAGGCGATCGCCGAGCTGATCGGCATCCCGCAGGAGGACCGGATGAAGGTGTTCACCTGGTCCAACCAGATGACCGGTTACGACGATCCGGACAACGACGCCGACCCCGTGGTCGCCTCGGCCGAGGTGCTCGGCTACGCCTACCAGATGGCCGCCGCCCGCAAGGCCTGCCCGGCCGACGACATCGTCACCACTCTCATCGAGGCCGACGTCGACGGTGACAAGCTCACCGAGGAGGAATTCGGCTTCTTCGTGATCATGCTGGCGGTGGCGGGCAACGAGACCACCCGCAACGCCATCTCGCACGGCATGATCGCCTTCCTGGAGAACCCCGACCAGTGGGAGCTCTACAAGAAGGAGCGCCCGGCCACCGCCGCCGACGAGATCATCCGCTGGGCCACCCCGGTCACCTCCTTCCAGCGCACCGCGCTCGAGGATGTCGAGCTCGGCGGCGTCCAGATCAAGAAGGGGCAGCGCCTGGTGCTGGCCTACCGGTCGGCCAACTTCGACGAGGACGTCTTCGAGAACCCGCTGAAGTTCGACATCATGCGCGCGGACAACCCGCACCTGTCCTTCGGCGGCACCGGCGCGCACTTCTGCATCGGCGCGAACCTGGCCCGCCTGGAGATCGACCTGATCTTCAACGCCATCGCCGACCACCTGCCCGACATCACCAAGATCGGCGATCCGCAGCGGCTGCGTTCGGGCTGGCTGAACGGCATCAAGGAATTCCAGGTGGATTACAAGACCGGTGGTTGCCCGGTCAAGCACTGACGCTCCGGTTCGGCCGGTCGCGAGCGACACCGCGATCCGGCCATCCGGCGCTGTGCGCCGCGATCCGGCCGTTCGGTGCGGTGACGGAGACTACCGGCACCTCGGCGCGGCCTCGGTGCCGTGCGCGCGACGGTGCCGACCACCGCGCTGACGCCGCGTAGCGAGAAACACGGAAGGCCCTCGAATCGGTGTGATTCGAGGGCCTTCGTGGTGGCCTGGGGACTCTGCCCGGCGTTCAGTGCGCCGGACGCGCGGTCTTCATGGCGCGGTCGAGTTCCCAGTAGGCGCGCAAGGCCGCGATCTTTCCCTCCGCGTCGACCCGGTAGGTGAACACGCCCTCGGCGTCGATGAGGTGCCCGCCCAGGGTCGTGCGGATGAGGCCGGTGAAAGCTACCTCGTCGCCGCAGGCGAAGGAGTCCTCGAAGCGGAATTCGATGGACTCGGTCGGCGCGATCGCGGTGTCCCAGAACGCGCCGATGGCGTCGAGGCCGTGATGGCCCCGGCCCTCGGGGTCGAAGCCGGACGGCCCGATGGGGTCCTCGACGACCCCATCGACGGCGAACAGCGACAGCCATGCCGCCTTGTCGCGGGAGCGCACGGCCGCCTGGGAGGCCAGGCCCGCCGCGCGCGCGGGATGTTCGGTGATCCTCGATTCGGCGGCGGTGCTCATCGCGCCCGCCCGATGATCGGGTCGGCGATGTACTTCTCGGCGAAGCGGCGCAGCGAGTCCTGCTTGGCGGCGAGTTCGCCGTCGAAGCCGATACCGTCGAACAGCCAGGGCACCACGATCGCGTCGGTCACGCCCGCGTCGGCGAGATCCTGATAGCCCTCGCGGCCCGCCTTGTCCACACACACCGCCTGGATCTCGAACGGCACCTCCGTGCGGCCGAACTCGGCCCGCAGCGCGTCCAGCTTGCCGATGGTGTCGGTCAGTTCGGCGAAGGTCATCATGGCCGAGGTCCAGCCGTCGCCGACCCTGGCCGCCCGGCGCAGCGCCACGTCGGTGTGTCCGCCGATGTAGAACGGCACCGGCTCGCTCGGCGCGGGACTGATCTGCAGCTCGTCGAAATCGTAGAACTCGCCGTGGAATTCGACCATGCCGCCGCCCAGCGCCAGCTTGATGACCTCGATCATCTCGTCGACCCGCGCGCCGCGGCGGGCGTAGGGCTGCCCGCACCACTCGAATTCCTCCGGCGCCCAGCCGATGCCGACGCCGAATCCGAACCGGTTGTTCGACAGGTTCGCTACCGAGCCGACCTGCCTGGCCAGCAGCAGCGGATTACGCGAGCCCAGTTTGAGGACGTTGGTGTAGAAGCGCAGCCGGGTGGTCACCGCGGCCATCGCGGTGGCGCCGATCAGCGGGTCCACCCACGGGGTGTCCGCGCCCCAGAACCGGGAGCCGTCGGCGGTGTAGGGGTACTTCGCCGCCGCCGACTTCATGTAGAACAGCGAGTCCGGCAGCGCGATGGAGGTGAAGCCACACTCCTCGGCGGTGCGCGCCAGCTCGCCCAGCTGCTCGAGCGGGCTGAGCGCGATGCCGAGGGTGAACTGCAACGGCTGTGTGGACACCGTCATGCGCCCGGCCGTTCCGAGCCGACAACCCACATCGAGAAGTACTGCGAGCCACCACCGTACGCGTGACCGAGCGCCTTGCGGGCTCCGGCGACCTGGTAGTCGCCCGCCCGGTCCATGACCTGCTTGGCGGCCTCGGCGAAGCGGATGAGCCCGGAGGCGCCGATCGGGTTGGAGGAGAGCACGCCACCGGACGGGTTGACCGGGATGCGGCCACCGATCTCGGTCTCGCCCTTCTCGGTGAGCTTCCAGCCCTCACCCGGCGCGGCGAAGCCCAGGTTCTCCAGCCACATCGGCTCGAACCAGGAGAACGGCACGTAGATCTCCGCGGCGTCGATCTCCTCGAGCGGATCGGTGATGCCCGCGGCCTCCCACAGCGCGGCGGCGGCATCCCGGCCCGCCTGCGGGTTCACCTGGTCGCGGCCGGAGAAGGTGGTCGGTTCGGTGCGCATGGCGGTGCCGTGGATCCAGGCGACCTTGCGCCCCTGCGACTCGACCTTCTCGGCGGCTTCGGCATCGCCGATGACGACCGCGCACGCACCGTCGGAGGACGGGCACGTCTCGTCGAAACGAATGGGATCCCAGAGCATCTGGGATTCCAGCACCTTCTCCAGGGTGATGTCGGGCTGCTGCAGATGGGCGAGCGGGTTCTTGGCCCCGTTTCGGCGGTCCTTGACCGCGACCATCGCGCCGATGTGGCTGGGCGCGTTGGAGCGGCGGATGTAGGAGCGAACGTGCGGGGCGAAGTACCCGCCCGCGCCCGCGCCGACCGGCATGGTGAACGGCACCGGAATCGACAACGCCCACATGGCGTTCGACTCCGACTGCTTCTCCCACGCGATCGCCAGCACCCGCTTGTGCACACCGGCCTGCACCAGATTGGCCGCCACGATGCCGGTCGAGCCACCGACCGAACCGGCGGTGTGCACGCGCAGCAGCGGCTTGCCGGTCGCGCCGAGCGCGTCGGCGAGATAGAGCTCCGGCATCATGACGCCCTCGAACATGTCGGGGGCCTTGCCCACCACCACGGCGTCGATATCGGCGATGGTGAGGCCGGCGTCGGCGAGCGCGCGATCGATGGCTTCGCGGCACATGCCCGCCATCGACACATCGTGGCGCTTCGTCACGTGATGGGTCTGTCCGGTGCCGAGCACCGCGGCCGGGAAGCTCATCGGCTCGCCTCCGAATCCAGGACGGTCACAAGGTTCTGCTGCAGCACCGGGCCGCTGGTGGCGTGGGCGAGCGCGCGCCCGGCCGTGCCGGTCATGATCGCCGTGGCCGCGTGGCCGATGCGCTCGAGTCCGGCGGCGAACATGGGGTTCGCGGCCAGCGCGCCACCGGAGGGGTTGATCCTGGTCTCCGGTTTCAGACCCAGGGCTTCGGTGAGGATCAGCTGTTGGTGGCTGAAGGGGGCGTGCAGTTCGGCCAGGTCGAAGCCGCTCACATCACCGCCGGTCGCGGCCTGGGCTGCCGCGGCGGCCGAGGGGGAGACGGTGAGATCGCGCGCGCCGAGCACGGGTGAGTCGATGCGATGGGCCATCGCGGTGATCCAGGCGGGACGTTCGCGCAGCTCGCGGGCCCGGTCGCCGGTGGCGAGCACGATCGCGGCGGCGCCGTCGGTGATCGGCGCGACGTCGTGGGCGCGAAGCGGATCGGCGACATAGGGCGAGTCGAGCAGAGCGTCGAGGTCACCGGACTCGCCCGCGGCGACGGCGGCCATATCGCGTTCGCTCCAGCGGCCCGCGTCGATGCCCGCGCGGGCCTGCAGGCCGGCGATGGACAGCGCGTCCGGCCACAGCGGGGCGACCAGATACGGATCGAGCTGCATGGTCAGGATGCGGCGCAGGCTGCCCGCCGAGGACTTGCCGAAGCCGTAGACCAGCGCCGTGGACGCCTGGCCCGACTTCAACTTCACGAAAGCCTCGTAGAGCGCCCAGGCCGCGTCCATCTCCACGTGCGACTCGTTGATCGGCGGCACCGCGCCGATCGAGTCCACCGCGGAGATGAACGAGAAGGCGCGCCCGGCCAGGTAGTCCGAGGAGCCCGAGCACCAGAAGTCGATGTCGGACTTGGTGATTCCGAGTTCGGAGTAGAGCTGCTGGAAGCAGGGCACCAGCATCTCGACACCGTTGGTGGTGCCGAAGGTCTCCGGCACGTGCGGCGCATGGGCGAAACCCACGACCGCGATGTCGGTGGAGTTGTCGGTCAACGTGCTCGCCTCTCAGAGATGGTGCTTGTAGGTCTCGTAGTCGGCATCGGGTTCACCGGTGGGCTCGAAGTGGTCCACGTTCTCGAGCCCGTGGCCCCACTGCTCGCGCGGTTTCCAGACCGCCTTCACCCGCATGCCCATCCGGACCTCGCTCGCCTCGCAGCCCAGCACCAGGTGCAGTATCGGGATGTCGGCGCCGTCGAGCAGCACGTAGGCCGCCACATAGGGCGGCTTGATGCGCTGACCGAGGAAGGGCACGTTGACGATGCAGAAGGTGGTGACCGTGCCGTGGTCGGACAACTCGATGTAGTCCTCGGTGGGCAGGCCGGAGGTCGGGTTGGCGCCGCGCGGCGGGAAGTACACCTTGCCGCCCGCGTCGGTGCGCGCGCCGATCAGCTTGCCCTCGGCCAGTCCGCGCAGATACACCGTCTCCTGAGGGGAGGCGGTGTGCTTGTAGGACAGGTCGACCGGCGTGGTGATCATGGTGACCGGCTCGGCGTCGCCCTCGGACGTGGTCGGCGCCGTGGCCGTTTCGGAGCCCTCGCCCGGCTCGAAGCAGACGATGTCCTTGATGTCGCCGGTGGTCTCCGCCGCCCACCGCGCCCGCACCCGCAGACCGGTGTGGATCTGCTCGGGGGAGTCGACGTCGACGGCGTGCAGCAGGGCGGAATCGGCGCCGTCGAGGGTGATCAGCGCCCAGGCGAAAGGCCGGTCGAAGGGCTGACCGGGTTGCGGTTCGCGCACCCAGGTCCAGGTGGAGACGGTGCCGGTGTCGGCGACGTCGACGAAGTCGGTGAGCGGGAGATTGCTCACGGGGTCGTATTCCGGCGGCGGGACGAGCACCCGGCCGTCGCTGCCGCGGGCCCCGACGACCTTGCGGGCGCGCAGTCCGGTGAGGAACGCGCCGATGGTCGGTCCGACCGAGCGGGTGTAGTCGAAGCGCATCCGCAGGGGCGCGCTCAGCACATCGGGTCCCGTGCTGGTGGCGGTGTCCAATTCCGGCCCTTTCTCGGCGGTGACAATGGTGGTGAGGGCGCGGCGTCGATCCGGGTGGGGCGCTGCGACGCCGCCGGACGCGCTATTCCCCTCGGTCACGCTTTCGAGTAGAACAGGTTCTTATTCTGGTGGCAAGCAGAAGTGCGTTGAAAGGGTCGACCATGAAGTTCGGACTGCAACTCGGATATTGGATGGCGCAGCCGCCCGCCAACGCGGGGGAGTTGGTGGTCGCCGCCGAGGCGGCCGGGTTCGACGCGGTCTTCGCGGCCGAATCCTGGGGCTCGGACGCCTTCGGGCCGCTCACGTGGTGGGGCTCGCGCACCGAGCGGGTCCGGCTGGGCACCTCGGTGGTGCAGATGTCGGCGCGCACCCCGGCGGCCACCGCCATGCACGCGCTGACCCTGGACCATCTCAGCGGTGGCCGCGCGGTGCTCGGGCTGGGCGTGTCCGGCCCGCAGGTGGTGGAGGGCTGGTACGGCCAGCCGTTCGCCAAGCCGTTGCAGCGCACCCGGGAGTATGTCGAGATCATCCGCAAGGTGCTGGCCCGCGAGGCGCCGGTGACCAACGACGGACCGCACTACCCGCTGCCCTACACGGGCCCCGGCGCGACCGGCCTCGGCAAGCCGCTCAAGCCGATCGTGCACCCGCTACGTGCGGATCTGCCGATCTGGCTGGGCTCGGAGGGGCCGAAGAATGTGGCGCTGACCGCCGAGATCGCCGACGGCTGGCTGGCGATCTACTTCGCCCCGCGACTGGCCGAGATGTACCACTCCTGGTTGGACGAGGGCTTCGCCCGGCCGGGCGCGCGCCGCTCCCGCGAGGATTTCGAGATCGCCGCCAGCTGTCAGGTGGTGATCACCGACGATCCGGCCGCCGAACTCGAGCGGATGCGCTGGATCATGGCGCTCTACATCGGCGGCATGGGCGCTCCGGAGATGAATTTCCACGCCCAGGTCTACCGGCGGATGGGCTACGACCGCGAGGTCGACGAGATCGGCGCGCTGTTCCAGGCCGGACGCAAGGCCGAGGCCGCCGCCGCGGTCCCCGACGAGCTGATCCTGGACACCGCGATCATCGGAAACGAGGCCCATGTGCGCGAGCAGCTGAAGATCTGGGAAGCGGCCGGCGTGACCATGATGTTGGTGTCGGCTCCCGACGTGGAACATCTTCGGAAGCTCGCACCCCTTGTCGATCAGTAGAACACGTTCTAAATTCGACAGGGTGACGACGCAGGAGTCAGAAATTCTCGGTCTTTGGAACATCGCTGCCGCCGAACCCGAGCGGATCGCGCTGGTCGATCCGTCGGGACGGGAGGTGACCTATCGCGAACTGGCCCAGCTGGCCAACCGCTACGCCGCCGGGCTGCACGAGCTGGGCCTGCGCACCGGTGACGTGCTGGTGAGCATGGTGCACAACTGTGCCGAGGCCATCGCGATCTACTTCGCGGCCTATCAGTCCGGTCTCTACATCGTGGCCGTGAACTGGCACCTGACCGGGCCGGAAGTCGCCTACATCCTGGGCGACAGCGAAGCCAAGGCGTTCTTCGCCAGCGATCGCTTCGCCGCCGCGGCGTCCGCGGCCGCCGACGAGGCGGGCCTGCCCGCGACGGCGCGCTTCGCGGTCGGCGAGATCGAAGGCTTCACCCCGCTGTCGGAACTGGGCAGCGACGACGCGGGCAGGCCGCAGGAGCGCACCACCGGTGCGCCGATGCTGTACACGTCGGGGACCACCGGACGTCCGAAGGGAGTGCGGCGCCCGCTCACGGGCGCCGATCCCGATGTGGTGTCGGCCGCGAACACCGCCTTCTTCGCTCTGTTCGGGCTCGAGCCCTACGACGATCACGTGCACATCTGCGGCTCCCCGCTCTACCACACCGCGGTGCTGAACTTCGCGACCATCTCGATCCAGTTGGGGCACAAGGTCGTTCTGATGGACAAGTGGGACGCCGAGGAGATGCTGCGGCTGATCGACAAGCATCGTGTCACCCACAGCCACATGGTGCCCACCCAGTTCCATCGCCTGCTCGCGCTGCCCGACGAGGTACGCGCGCGCTACGACGTGTCCTCGTTGCGCAGCATGGTGCACGGCGCGGCGCCGTGCCCGCAGGAGACCAAGCGCCGGATGCTCGAATGGTGGGGTCCGACGGTCACCGAGTACTACGCGGCCACCGAGGGCGGCGGTACCGTCATCAGCGGCGCCGAATGGCTGAACAAGCCGGGCTCGGTGGGCAAGTCGTGGCCGTACTCGGTGATCAAGGTGCTCAGCGAGGAGGACGGCTCGGAGCTGCCGCCCGGTGAGACCGGCCTGGTCTACATGAAGATGGGCGCCTCCAGCTTCGAGTACCACCACGACAAGGCCAAGACCGACGAGTCGCGCGTCGGCGACCTGTTCACCGTCGGCGACATCGGCTATCTCGACGAGGACGGCTACCTGTTCCTGTGCGACCGTCGCTCGGACCTGATCCTCTCCGGCGGCGTGAACATCTACCCGGCCGAGGTCGAGACCGTACTCATCACCCATCCGAAAGTCGCCGACGTCGCGGTCTTCGGCATTCCGCACGAGGATTGGGGCCAGGAGGTCAAGGCGGTCGTCCAGCCGGCCGAAGGCGTGACCGGCGACGACGAACTCACCGCCGAACTGCTCGCCTTCGCCGCCGAGCGCCTGGCCAAGTACAAGATGCCGCGCTCGATCGACTACCTCGACGAGCTGCCGCGCGATCCGAACGGCAAGCTCTACAAGCGCAAGCTGCGCGAGCGCTACGTCCCGGCGAGCTGATATCGCGCGCCGACCGAGGCACTGTGCACGACCCGCGAGCCCAGGACCGACCGTTCCTGCTGCTCGTCGGGTCGTGCGCCGGCTCTGTGTCCGGACGTCGGTGAGCTGGGACGCCGGTGAGTTGGGACGCCGGTGAGCTAGGAGGCAGCCTGCTCGGCCCGCTCGGTGGCGGTTTCCTCGCGTAGTTCCATCGGCAGGCCGAACAGCGGGAACAGCCGCTCGGTGTCGAGGAAGAAGTTCAGTCCGCTGATCGCGCCGCCGGACAGTTCGAGCACCGTGATCGACCAGGGGGCGAAGACTCCCGGCGTCTCGGTCGGCTTGTAGTGACCGAAGGCGGGCAGCCCGTTGGCCCCGTCCAACCGGATCATCCGCGAACCCTCGCAGGCGCTGCCCGTGCCGCGCATGAACTCGGCGACGTTCTCCGGCCCGCTGATCCATAGCTCGATCGGCGGCATGGACAGCGCCACATCGGCTTTCAGCAGCGCGGTCAGCGCCTCCATGTCGTAGGCCTCGAACGCGGTGACGAAATCGTCGACGAGCCTGCGCTGTTGGTCGTCGGTTTCGTCGTACTCGTCGTTGTCGGCCGGGCGCACCTTCGCCATGGTGGCGCGCGCTCGTTGCAGGGCGCTGTTGACCGAGGCGGGGGACAGCGTCAGCGCCTCGGCGGTCTCGCTCGCCGAGAAGCGAAGTACCTCGCGCATGATCAGAATGGCCCGCTGGGTGGCGGGCAGGTGCTGACAGGCCGCCACGAACGCCAGCCGTAAAGAGTCTTTGGTGGTGGCGTGCTCGGCCGGGTCGGCGCCGAAGGCCAGCGCGTTGGGTATCGGCTCCACCCACACGTAGTCCGGTTGCGGGGCGGGCAGTGGCGAATCCGGCCGGGACGGCCCGGACAGGTCCATCGGCCTGGCGCGGCGTTGTGGCCCGTCGAGCATGTCCAGGCAGACATTGGTCGTGATCTTGTAGAGCCAGGACCGCAGGCTGGCGCGGCCCTGGAACGAGCCGTAGGACTTCCATGCCCGGGTGAAGGTCTCCTGCACCGCGTCCTCGGCCTCGAAGGAGGATCCGAGCATACGGTACGCGTAGGCGCACAGTTCCCGCCGGTGGGATTCGAACGAGGCCAGCACGTTCGCGTCGGCCGTGGCGGTGGTCGAGCCTGACGTTTCGGTCATGGCGATCACGATGCCACAGCCCACCGACAGGAAACAGGGTACGAAACCGGCACGGCCGGAGCGATGAATCCGCCCGTGGGGCTCCGTCTGCACTGATGACACCGACACCGTGTGCGAGAGGAAAACACCATGAGCAGCAAGATGATCTTCGTCAATCTCCCGGTCGGCGATCTGTCCCGCGCCAAGGACTTCTACCAGAGGCTGGGCTGGAAGTTGAACGAGGACTTCACCGACGACAACGCGGCCTGCATCGTGGTCGACGACAACATCTGCCTGATGTTGCTGACCAGGGAGTACTTCCAGACCTTCACCCGCCGCCCGGTCGCCGAGACCACCGCGGCGACCGGCGCGGCCTACGCCCTGTCGCTCGGCAGCGCGGCGGAGGTCGACGCGCTGACCGAGGCGGCCTTGGCGGCGGGCGGGACCGAGGAGATCAACGAGGACAAGCGCGCCCAAGAGGCCGAGGTGGGCATGCACGGGCGCACGTTCCTCGACCCGGACGGCCACCAGTGGGAGCCGTTCTGGATGGACTACCCCGGCGCGGAGTGACCGGGACGGCCACACCGGGGTCGGGCACCCGAGGTGCGGGTGCCCGGAAAGGTCAGTGCCCGGTGAAAGTGGCCTTGCGCTTCTCGGCGAAAGCCCTCGGGCCTTCCTTGGCGTCGGCCGAGGCGAAGACCTCGGCGCCGAACTTCGCCTCGATCTTGAAAGCCTCCTCCTCGTGCAGGCCCTCGGTGTCCCGGATGGTGCGCAGGATGGCCTGCACCGCGAGCGGGCCGTTGGCCGCGATCTGATCGGCCAGTTCCAGTGCCTTGTCGAGCGCGGTGCCGTCGGGGACCACATGGCCGATCAGGCCGATCTCCTTGGCCTCGGCCGCGGGGAGGTGGCGGCCGGTGAGCAGGATCTCCGCGGCGATGGTGTACGGGATCTGCCGGACCAGTCGTACCGCCGAGCCGCCGAGCGGGAACAGCCCCCAGCGCGCTTCCGACACACCGAATTTCGCGCTCTCGCCGGCCACCCGGATGTCGGTGCCCTGCAGGATCTCGGTGCCGCCCGCGATGGCGGGGCCCTCGACGGCCGCGATGAGCGGCTTGGTGAGCCTGCGGCCCTTGAGCAGTGCGTCGAAGCGCGTGAGATCCCAGCCGCCGCCCTTGAACGAATCGCCCGGCGGCCGGGAGTTCATGGCCTTGAGATCCATCCCCGCGCAGAACGCGCCGCCCGCGCCGGTCAGGATCGCCACGCGGATCTCCGGATCGCTGTCGACCTGATCCCAGGCATCGCGCATGATCGCCATCATCTCCGCCGACAGCGCGTTGCGCGCCTCGGGGCGGTTCATCGTGACGATCAGGACGTGACCGCGCTTCTCGACGAGGCAGTGGCTCGTGTCCGGGTGGGAAGTTCCCGCTTCTGGGGCCATGACTTCTGTTCTCCTGACTGCTCGAGTCTTGTCAGAAACAGTAACACGTTCTATTTTGGGGGTTGTGAGCTACAACATAGCGGACCTCGTCGAACATGCCGTCGACCTCATGCCCGACCGCGTCGCGCTGGTCGACGACGCCCGTGAGGTGACTTACGCACAGCTGGAGGAGCGAGCCAACAAACTGGCCCACCACCTGCTCGAGCAGGGCGTGAAGCCCGGCGACAAGGTGGGTATCTACTCGCGTAACACCGTTGAGGCCGTCGAGGCCATGGTCGCGGTGTTCAAGGCGCGCGCGGTGATGATCAACGTCAACTACCGTTACGTCGAGAACGAGTTGCAGTACATCTTCGACAACTCGGACATGGTGGCGCTGATCCACGAGCGGCGCTACAGCGACAAGGTGGCCGCCGTGCGCGCCAATACGCCGAAACTGGGCACCGTCGTCGTCGTCGACGACGATACGACCGGCACCATCGCGACCGCAGCCGATTCGGTCGAATACGAAGCGGCGCTGGCGCAGTCCTCCGGGGAGCGGGATTTCGGCGAACGCTCGCCCGACGACCTCTACATGCTCTACACCGGCGGCACCACAGGCATGCCCAAGGGCGTCATGTGGCGGCAGGAAGACGTCTGGCGCGTGCTCGGCGGCGGCATCAACTTCATGACCGGCGCGGTCGTGGGCGACGAGTGGGATCTGGCCAAGGAAGGGCAGACCAACGGCGCGCTGACCCGGTACCCGATCCCGCCGATGATCCACGGCGGTTCGCAGTGGGCGACCTTCCAGAGCCTGTTCGGCGGCGGCAAGGTCGTCATGCTGCCGGAGTTCAGCGGGCACGGGGTGTGGCAGGCCATCGAACGGCACGCGGTGAATGTCCTGTTCATCACCGGCGACGCCATGGGACGGCCGATGCTGGACGCGCTGCTGGAGGGCAACCCGGAGACCGGTAAGCCCTACGAGCCGTCGAGTCTGTACGCGATCGCCAGCAGCGCGGCGCTGTTCTCCCCGAGCATCAAGGAGAAGTACCTCGATCTGCTGCCCAACCGGGTCATCACCGACTCGATCGGCTCCTCGGAGACCGGCTTCGCCGGCATCAGCATGGCCGCCAAGGGGGCCGGGAACAGCGGCGGTCCTCGGGTGAAGATCGACGCCTCCACCGAGGTGCTCGACGAGCAGGGCAATCCGGTGGTCCCCGGCTCCGGGCAGATCGGTGTGCTGGCGCGCAAGGGCCACATCCCGCTCGGCTACTACAAGGACGAGGCCAAGACAGCGGCGACGTTCAAAGAGTTCAACGGGATCCGCTACTCGATCCCGGGCGACTTCGCGCGCGTGGAGGAGGACGGCACCGTCACCATGCTCGGGCGTGGTTCGGTGAGCATCAACTCCGGCGGCGAGAAGATCTTCCCGGAAGAGGTCGAGGGCGCGCTCAAGGCGCATCCGGACATCTTCGACGCGCTGGTCGTCGGAGTCGAGGACGAGCGCTGGGGGCAGCGGGTCTGCGCGGTGGTGCAGTGTCGCGGCGAGAACCGCCCGAGCATCGAGGAGCTGCGTCCGGTGCTCACCCAGGAGATCGCCTCCTACAAGCATCCGCGTAGCCTGTGGTTCGTCGACGAGATCAAGCGCTCGCCCGCGGGCAAGCCGGATTACCGCTGGGCCAAGGAACAGACCGAGGCGCGTCCGGCCGACGCGCACGCGGAGGCGGGCGCCAAGCAACCGGCACAGCAGTAGGGCCGAAGGGTCGAGGGGCCGCCGCGTCACGACGCGGCGGCTTTTTCGCGCCCGGCGGCGGACAGGAGTGAGATGAATATTCCGCCCGCGTTCTTCGAGCGCACCGACCGTGGTTTCGAGCCGCTGCCCGCCGCGGTCGGCGCGTGGTCGCCCGACATGGTCAACGGGCCCGCGATCTGCGGTCTGCTCGCCGGTGAGCTCGACTCGGCGCACCGGCCGGAAGGTTTCGTGCCGGCGCGGCTCACCGTCGACCTGTTCCGCGCGACGCTGCGCAAGCCGCTCGAGGTCACCACCGTGGAGGTCCGCCGCGGGTCGCGCATCGCCGTGGCCGACGCTCAGCTGCTCCAGGAAGGCCGTGCGGTGGCCAGGGCCACCGCGGTGTTCCTCCGCCCCTCCGAACAGCCGCCGGGCGAGGTCTGGACCCGTGGTGAGATCCCCGCGCCGCCGCCCGCCGAGCTGAGCGGCGGGCCGGTGTCGTATCTGTGGAACAGCGGCGAGGACCCCGCCGGCTGGTCACGCCGCCTGGGCGGACACCAGAACGACCAGCGCAAGCGCACCTGGCAGCGGCCGTTCCCGGTGATCCTCGGCGAGGAGCCGAATGTGCTCGCCACCGTGGCCACCGTCGGCGAATCGACCAGCATGCTGACCAACTGGGGCGCACAGGGCGTCGGCTTCATCAACGGCGACCTCACCCTGGTGCTGAGCAGGCTGCCACGCGGCGGCGCGATCGGCGTGCAGGCCGAGAACCACTTCAGCGCCGACGGGATCGCGGTCGGCAATGCCACGCTGTTCGACGAGGACGGGCCGTTCGGCGCGGGCGTGACCACGGCGGTGGCCAATCCCGCCGCCCAGGTGGACTTCTCGCGACGCTAGGTAGACGGGCCGCGCGACGACTTCGGACGACGAAGCCGCCCAGGCGACGCTTGTCGCCGGGCGGCTTCGCCGTGCACGAGCCCGCTCAGGCGGGGTCGGCCAAGAGCGCGCCGAGGGCGCGCAGGTGGTCGGTGGCTCCGCCGAGGGCGAATTCGTTGTGCTTGGCGGCGGTGAAGTAGTTGTGCACGATGTGGTCGCGGTCGATGCCGACGCCACCGTGGATGTGGACGACGGTGTGGGCGACGCGGTGGCCCGCGTCGGCGGCCCAGAACTTGGCGGTGTGCACGGCCTCGGCGGCAGGCAGTTCCTCGGCCAGCCGCCACGCGGCCTGGGTGACGGCCAGGCGCAGGCCCTGGACGTCGATATAGGCGTCGGCAAGGCGCTGGGCGACGGCCTGGAAGCTTCCGATGGCCTTGCCGAACTGCTCGCGTTCCCTGGCGTAGCCCGCGACGAGGTCCAGCGCGCGCTCCAAGGTGCCGAGCTGTTGGGCGCTCAGCCCGAACCAGGCGCGGGTCAGCAGCCAGTCCAGGACGGTCGCGCCGTTCTCCGGCGCGCCCTCCGGGCCGATCAGCTCGGCGGGGGCATCGGTGAATTCGACGATGGACTCGGCGCCGAGATCGACGACCTGCTGGGGCGTGATCCGCACGCCTTCGGCCGCCGGATCGACCAGGAACACGGCGGGCGAGCCCGCCACCTGGGCGGAGACGAGCAGGCGCGCCGCGCGGTCGGCGTAGGGAACGGTGATCTTGGTGCCGGTCAGCCGCCAGCCGTCCGCGCTCTCGGTCGCGGCGGTGGCGGGCGCTTCGGGGCGGTAGTTGAACTCTTCGATCAGCGCGGCGCTGAGGACGGCCGAGCCGGTGCCCGCGCGGCGCGCCCATTCCCGCTGCTGGTCGGAACCGAAGCGCGCCAGCGTGCCCGCGCCGACGACCACCGACCACAGGTAGGGCACGGCGGCCACCACTTTGCCGAGTTCGCGCAGCACCGCGTACTGCTCGAGCGCACCGAGCCCGTTGCCGCCGACGTCTTCGGGCACCGTCGCGGACAGGATGCCGGTCTCGGCGAGCGCGGCCCACAGCGGTTCGTCGAAGCGCCCTGCGCCTGTCCGGCTCGCGGTGGTGTCGAGTTCGCGCAGCCGGTCGGCGGTCACCAGCTTGGCGCACACCTCGCCGGTCAGTGCGGCGAGATCGAGCTGGCCCTCGGTGGGCGTGAAATCCATGGTGTGTCTACCTTTCCGGTTCCGCGTGGGCCGATCAGCGGGCCGAGGCGGGCTGACGCAGGGCGGTCATGGCGATGATGTCGCGCTGCACTTCGTTGGTGCCACCGCCGAAGGTCAGGATGAGTGCGGCGCGGTGCAGGCGTTCGAGCCTGCCGCGCAGTTGCGCGCCCGCCGAGTCCTGGCGCAGGTAGGCCTGCGGGCCGAGTACCTCCATCAGCAGCCGGTAGGCCTCGGTCGCCAGTTCGGTGCCGTACACCTTGCAGGTCGAGGCATCCCACGGGCGCGGCGCGGCGTCGCCGCCCGCGTCGGCGCGGCTGGCGATCTCCCAGTTCAGCAGCTTCAGGTACTCGACCTTGGCGTGCACCTCGGCCAGCTTCACCCGCACCCATTCCTGGTCGATCACCCGGGAGCCGTCGGCGGTCTTCGTCTCGCGCGCCCATTGCAGGGTCTGCGCCAGACCGGTCATCAGCGAGCCCGCGGAGGTGAGCGCCACGCGCTCGTGGTTGAGCTGGTTGGTGACCAGAGCCCAGCCGCCGTTCTCCGGGCCCACCCGCGAGCTGACCGGCACCCGCACGTCCTGGTAATAGGTGGCGCTGGTGTCGGGGCCCGCCATGGTGTGCACCGGAGTCCAGGAGAAGCCCTCGGCGTCGGCGGGCACGATGAGCATGCTGATGCCCTTGTGCTTCTTGGCATCGGGATCGGTGCGCACCGCCAGCCAGATGTAGTCGGCGTAGGCGATCAGGCTGGTCCACATCTTCTGGCCGTTGATCACGTAGTCGTCGCCGTCGCGGACCGCGGTGGTGCGCAGCGAGGCCAGATCGGTGCCCGCGCCGGGCTCGGAGTAGCCGATGGAGAAGTGCAGTTCCCCCGCGGCGATCTTGGGCAGGAAGAACTTCTTCTGTTCCTCGGTGCCGTAGTGCATGATCGTCGGCGCCACCGAATTGATGGTCAGGAACGGCACCGGGGCGCCTGCGATGGCCGCCTCGTCGGTGAAGATCAGCTGGTCCATGGTGGGGCGGTCCTGACCGCCGAATTCCTTCGGCCAGCCGAGCGCGAGCCAGCCGTCGCGGCCCATGTCACGCACGACCTCCCGGTACACGTCGCCTTCGCCATACTCGCCGGTGGTGGAGCTCAGCGCCGCACGCCGCTCGGGGGTGAGCAGTTCGGCGAAGTAGTCGCGCAGCTGGGCGCGGAGCTCCTCTTGCTGCGGCGTGTACGCGATGCGCATGGCGAGACCTCATGTCGTGACGGCGGGTGTCAGCGGGTGTTCTGGGCGATACCGATGTTGTCCCGATGATTGCATATCGACTGAAACATGTTCCAGTATTGCCGGTGAATACCGTCGATGCGCGCGCGAGTGCCCGCATCGGCTTGTAGTCTGGCGTCCGAGTCGGGTGTAAAGGAGTTCTCATGAAGGTCAGCGTCGATCTCGACCAGTGCGAGGCCAACGGAATCTGCGTCGGATTCGCCCCCGACGTGTTCGAACTCGACGACGACGACCAGCTGCACATCCTCGTCGACGATGTGCCCGCCGATCGCCGCGCCGCGGTGGAGGATGCGGTGGCGCAGTGCCCGAAGGCCGCGCTGAAGCTGCTCTGACCGATGCTTGTCACCGGTAGGAACACGTTCTAGAGTCGGCCCGTGAGCGAAACGAATCTGAGCTTGGCGGGCCGGGTGGCCCTGGTGACCGGTGCGGGTGCGGGACTCGGCAAGGCGGAGGCGCTCGCGCTGGCCCGCGCGGGCGCCTCGGTGGTGATCAACGACCTGGCGGAGAATGAAGCGGTCGCCGAAACCCTCGCCGAGATCAGGGACTGCGGCGCGAAGGTGGAATTCGTCGCGGGCAGCATCGCCGAGCGCGCCACCGCCGACGCGCTGATCGACACCGCCGTACAGTCCTTCGGCGGTGTGGACATCGTGGTCAACAATGCGGGCATCACCCGCGACCGGATGCTGTTCAACATGTCCGACGAGGAATTCGACGCGGTGATCGCGGTGCATCTGCGCGGTCATTTCCTGCTGACCCGCAATGCGGCCGCGTATTGGCGCGACAAATCCAAGCAGGCCGGAGCTCCGGTATACGGCCGGCTGATCAATACCTCCTCCGAGGCGGGATTGCTCGGCCCGGAAGGTCAGGCGAACTACGGCGCGGCCAAGGCGGGCATCACCGCGTTGACCCTGTCGGCCGCGCGGGTGCTCGCGCGCTACGGCGTGCGGGCCAACGCGATCGCCCCGCGGGCCAGGACCGCGATGACCGCGGCGGTGTTCAGCGACGCGCCCGAGGGCGCTGTCGATCCGCTCTCGCCCGATCATGTGGCGAACCTGGTCGCGTACCTGGCCTCGCCCGCGGCGGAATCGGTGAACGGGCAGCTGTTCGTCGTCTACGGGCCGATGGTCGCGCTGATGGCGGCACCCGTGGTCGAGCAGCGCTTCGATGCTGCTGGAGATGCCTGGGGCGCAACCGAATTGGCGTCCACGCTGGGTGGCTACTTCGCCGAGCGTCCCGCCGATCGCACCTTCTCGGCGTCGTCGCTGAAGGATCTGGGGTAGCTCCTCGCGCCCGGTGTCGCGACGGTGGGACCGGGTTTCGGGTCCACCGCGCGGAAGCTACCGGCGACGCGGCTCAACTGATCAAGTGTCCATTTGTTGATCACCGGTCCGCGTCTTGGTAGACATGTGTGTCCCCATGTGTGCTCGGGCTCACACCGGATCGACGAAACACGGAGTACATGGTGCTGATACGTGTTGCAAATTTTGCGGACTGACATTCGACAAAATGCAGGTCAATTGTGGGTAAAAACTCACAATTCAGATGTGAACGTGTTCTAATCATGACGGCGAAGCGGCCACGGCGATCGGTCGTGTCCCGTCGCCGTAAGTGCTGAGTGAGCTAGGAGGATCGCGGATGAACGAGGTCCTTGCCGTTCCGCTTCGCGCCGTCGGAGGGTTCTTCGAACTCTGCGCCGATGTCGCCCGAGCGAGTTTCCGCAGGCCCTTCCAAGCGCGTGAGTTCATCGATCAGTCCTGGTTCATCGCGCGCGTATCCATCGTGCCGACCCTGCTGGTCGCGATCCCGTTCACCGTTCTGGTGAGCTTCACGCTGAATATCCTGCTCCGCGAGATCGGCGCCGCCGACCTCAGCGGCGCGGGCGCCGCTTTCGGTGCGGTGACGCAGGTCGGCCCGATCGTCACGGTGCTCATCGTGGCAGGCGCGGGCGCCACGGCCATCTGCGCCGATCTCGGCGCGCGAACCATCCGCGAGGAGATCGACGCCATGCGGGTACTGGGCATCGACCCGGTACAGCGCCTGGTCGTGCCGCGCGTACTCGCCTCGATGTTCGTCGCACTCATGCTCAACGGCCTGGTGTGCACCATCGGCATCGTCGGCGGTTTTCTTTTCTCGGTGTACCTGCAGGACGTGAATCCGGGCGCCTTCGTCAACGGCATCACCCTGCTGACCAATCTGCCCGAGCTGATCATCTCCGAGGTGAAGGCCGGGCTGTTCGGGCTGATCGCCGGGTTGGTGGCCTGTTATCTCGGCCTGAACGTCAAAGGTGGTCCCAAGAGTGTCGGTGATGCGGTGAACCAGACCGTCGTCTTCGCCTTCATGGCCCTGTTCGTGGTGAACGTGGTGGTCACCGCGGTCGGCATCAAGTTCTCGGCGCGGTGACGCGATGTCGTTCGTGATCGCTTCCCGTTTCCCCAAGGCGGTGCGACGGGTGCGCCGGCTCTCCGATTCGCTGGATACAGCCGGCAAGCACGCGGTGTTCTACGCCAGGGCACTGGCCTCCATCCCCCGCGCGCTGGTGCACTACCGCACCGAGACCATCCGGCTCATCGCCGAGATCTCGATGGGCACCGGCGCGCTGGCGGTGATCGGCGGCACGGTGGTGATCGTCGGCTTCCTGACGCTGTTCTCCGGCGGCACCATCGCCGTGCAGGGCTACAGCTCGCTGGGCAATATCGGCGTCGAGGCGCTGACCGGCTTCTTCTCGGCCTTCCTGAACGTGCGCATCGCCGCCCCGGTGATCTCCGGTATCGGTCTGGCGGCCACTATCGGCGCCGGATCCACCGCGCAGCTGGGCGCGATGCGGGTCTCCGAGGAGATCGACGCGCTCGAGGTGATGGCGATCCGCCCGGTGCCGTATCTCATCGGCACCAGGGTGCTGGCCGGGATGATCGCGATCGTGCCGCTGTACGCGCTGGCGGTGATCGCCTCGTTCTTCGCGGCGCGCTTCGCCACGGTCGTCATCTACGGCCAGTCGGCCGGCGTCTACGACCATTACTTCTCGACCTTCCTCATCCCCAGCGACATCCTGTGGTCTTTCGCGCAGGCGATCCTGATGGCGTTGGCGGTCATGATGATTCACACCTATTACGGATATTTCGCCGCGGGCGGCCCGGTCGGGGTCGGCGTCGCGGTCGGCAATGCGGTGCGCGCCTCACTGGTCGCGGTGGTCACGGTGACGCTGTTGATGTCGCTGGCCATCTACGGCACCTCCGGCAACTTCCACCTCTCCGGGTAGACGGGCTCAGGACATGGCGGGTACGAAGAATTCACAGAGCAGGCTGGACAGCCCGCTCGGCCTCAAACTGGCGGGCCTGGCGATGGTGCTCGGGTTGGTGGCCGTCGTCGCGGTCGCGCTGACCATGTTCGTCGGCGGTTTCACCACCACGGCCACGGTGCTGGTGCAGGCGCCCCGCAGCGGTCTGGTCCTCGATCCCGACGCCAAGGTGAAGGTGCGCGGCGTGGAGATCGGCACGGTGGCGCAGATCGATCACAACGGTGAGGACGCGACGCTGAAGCTGGCGCTGGATCCGGACAAGCTGAAGCTGGTGCCGGCCAACGCGACCGTCGACATCCGGTCCACCACGGTGTTCGGCGCCAAGTACGTCAACTTCCAGATCCCGGAGAATCCGTCGGCCGAAACGTTGCGGGCGGGCGCGACGGTGGTCGCCGACCACGTGACCGTCGAGTTCAACACGCTGTTCCAGCAGCTGTCCGACATCCTGACCGAACTCGAGCCGCAGAAGCTCAACGCGACGCTGGCCGCGCTCGGCCAAGCCCTGAACGGTCGCGGCGAGACACTGGGGCAGCTGATGGAAGACCTGGACGGGTACCTGCGCGAGATGAACCCGACGCTGCCCACCCTGCGCGAGGATCTGCGGGTGACCGCGCAGGTCGGCCACCTCTACGCCGACACCGCCCCTGATCTGCTGCGCATGGTGGACAATGCGGTCGTCACCAGTTCCGCGCTGGTCGACGAACAGGCGAGCCTCGACGACGTGCTGGCCAACCTGATCGGCCTGGCCGACACCACGGGCGCGGTGCTGCGGGAGAACGAGCAGAACCTGGGGACGGCGCTGGATCTGCTGCGCCCGACCACGCAACTGCTCGAGCAGTACGCGCCGGGCACGCAGTGCATGATCAACGCGGTGGCCGCGATGATGCCCCTCGGCGAGGCGGTGTTCGGCGGCCTGCAGCCCGGTGTCGCCATGAACACCAACTTCATGTTCGGCGCCGAGCCCTACTCCTATCCCGACGACCTGCCGAAGGTGAACGCCACCGGCGGTCCGCGCTGCGAGGGCCTGGTCGACCGGGTGCCCGGCAGCCATGTGAACTACGTCGTCACCGACACCAGTCAGGGCATGCCGTACGTGCCGTCCATGGAAACGAAATTCAACGGTCCCAAAGTGTTCCAGTTGCTGCTGGGAGGTCTTCCGGGGGTGAGCGCGCCGTGAAAAACACCGCGACCACGGTCAAACTGACCATCTTCACCCTGGTGATGGCGCTGATCTTCGCCGGCCTGGCCGTCGTGTTCAGTCAGATGCGCTTCGCCAGACAGGACGGCTACCACGCCGTGTTCACCAGCTCCTCGGGCATCCTGCCCGGCGACAAGGTGCGCATCGCGGGCGTGCCGGTCGGATCGATCAGTTCGGTGGAGGTGGACAGGTCCGACGCGAACGAGCCCGGCGGCGACTACCTGGCCCACGTCGAATTCGACATCGACCGCAAGTACCGGCTGCTCACCAGCACCCGTGCCCAGATCAAGTACGAGAACCTCGTCGGCGACCGCTATCTGGAACTGGTCGAGGGGCCGGGCAGCGCCGACGAGCTGCGCCCCGGTGGCACCATTCCCGTGCAGCAGACCGCGCCCGCGCTGGATCTGGACATGCTGCTCGGCGGATTCAAGCCGCTGCTGCGCGGCCTGGACCCCGGCCAGGTCAACGACCTCACCAATGCGTTGCTGCAGGTGTTCCAGGGCCAGGGCGGCACGCTGGTCTCCCTGCTCGACAGTGGCGGCTCCTTCGCCCGGACCCTCGGCGAGCGCGACGCGCTGATCGGCAGCGTCATCGACAACCTCAACACCGTGCTCGCCACCATCGACGAGCGCGACCAGCAGTTCGACACCACCCTGAACGAACTGCAGCGCCTGGTCAGCGGGCTGGCCGCGGACAGCGACCCGATCGCCTCGGCCATCCCCAGGATCGCCGGCGCCACCGGCGACCTCACCGATCTGCTCGCCCAGGCTCGGCCGGATCTGCGCGCCACCGTCGAACAGACCGATCGGCTGGCGGGCAATCTCAACGCCGGCGAAGACACCATGGAGTGGGTCATCCAGCAACTGCCCGAGACCTACCGCAAGCTGATCCGCATCGGTTCCTACGGCTCGTTCCTGGCCCTCTACGTCTGCGCCACGAACTTCCTGATCGACGGTCCCGACGGTAAACCGCTGCTGGTCAACATGCCCGGCGGTCAGGACACGGGAAGGTGTGCGGCGGAATGACAGACACCGGAAAGACAGACGCCGGAAAGACAGGGAACCGCTCGCCCGCCATCACCATCGGCATCGTCGGCGTCGTCGTCGCGGTCTGCGTGGCGCTGTCGGCACTGCAGTTCGACCGGCTGCCGTTCATCCGCTCCGGCGCGAGCTACACCGCCTTCTTCGCCGACGCGGGCGGACTGCTGCCCGGTGACCATGTGCAGGTCGCCGGGGTGCGGTCGGGCCGGGTCGACGGCGTGGAGCTGGCCGGGGACAAGGTGCTGGTGAGGTTCACCGTCGACGAGACGCTCGTGCTGGGGGACAGGACCTCCGCCGCGATCAAGACCAATACCGTGCTCGGGCGCAAGTCGCTCGAGGTGGTGCCCGACGGCGCGGGCGCGCTGCGTCGCGACGACACCATCCCGCTCGAGCGCACCACCTCGCCGTACTCGCTCAACGACGCGCTCGGCGAACTCGCCACCACCGTCGGGGGCCTGGACATGCAGAAGGTCGACGAGACCCTGGACGCGCTGTCGGTGACCTTCGCCGACACCCCCGCGCCGTTGCGCGGCGCCCTCGACGGCATCACCGAACTCTCGCGCACCATCAACACCCGCGACGAGGCGCTCTCGCAGCTGCTGGAACGGGCGCAGAGCGTCACGAAGATCCTCTCCGACCGCAGCCAGCAGATCAACGCGCTGCTCTTGGACGGCAACCAGCTGCTCGGTGAACTCGACGCCAGGCGCACCGCGCTCGGCCAGCTGATCGTCCACGTCAACGGGCTGGCTCAGGAACTGCGCGGACTCGTCGCCGACAACGAGGCGCAGCTCGCGCCCGCGTTGGACAAGCTCAATCAGGTGCTGGATGTGTTGCAGCGCAACCGCCAGGACATCAGCGAGGCGCTCGACGGGCTCGGCCCGTTCGCGGCGGCCCTCGGTGAACAGGTCGGCAACGGGCCGTGGTTCAACGCCTACGTCGTCAACGCGACCAGCGTCGGCCTGCAACCCCTCGTCGACGCGCTGGTGTGGCCGGAGCATCTGCCCGACGATCTGCGCAACTTCTTCTTGAACCCGCCGCCCTCGATCGAGCCGGCCGTGCAGGAGCCGCCACGATGACCACATCTGACACCGCCGACCGGACCTCCGGACTGCGCAGGCCGCCGCGCTGGGCGCTGCTGGTCGCCGCCGCGATCGTCGTCGCCCTCGTCGGGGCGCTGCTCTACATCGGCGTCACCCGGATCAGCACCATGCGGATCACCGCCTACTTCCCGTCCACCTCGGGCCTGTACAAGGGCGACGACGTGCGGGTGCTCGGCGTCCCGGTCGGCAAGGTCGATTCGGTCGAGCCCGGTGACGAGCAGGTGAAGGTGCGCATGACCGTCGACCGCGGCGTCGACATCCCCGCCGACGCTCGCGCCGTCATCGTCTCGCCCTCGCTGGTGACCGCCCGCTTCATCCAGCTCGCCCCGGCCTACACCGGCGGCGACAAGCTGGTCGACGGCGACGAGATCCCGATCGAGCGGACCGCCGTCCCGGTCGAATGGGACGACATCAAGACCGAACTGTCCGAGCTGGCGACCACGCTGGGGCCGGTCGGCGACGACGAGCAGGGCTCCTTCGGCCGCTTCGTCGAGACCACCGCGGACAACCTCGACGGCAACGGCGAACGGATGCGCGAAACGCTGCGCGCACTGTCGGCCACCTTGACCACGCTGTCGGACGGTCGCACCGACCTGTTCGGCACCATCCGCAATCTGCAGCAGTTCGTCGAGGTCATCTCGGCCAGCAATGAGCAGATCGTGCAGTTCGGCGGCAGGCTGGCCTCGGTCTCCTCGGTGCTGGCCGGCGTGTCCGACGACCTCGGGGCGGGTCTGGACAATCTGGATCTGGCCGTCGCCGACGTGCAGCGTTTCCTGGATTCCAGCGGCGCCGAACTCACCGACAGCACCCAGCGCCTGGCCGAGGTCACCCAGATCCTGGTGGACAAGCGCCCGGAGGTCGAACGAGTGCTGCACTCCGGCCCGACCGCGCTGGTGAACTTCTACCAGCTCTACAAGCCGGCCCAAGGGAGCTTCACCGGCGCCGTCGCGCTCAACAACACCGCCGACCCGCTGAGCTTCCTGTGCGGTTCGGTGCGCGCGCTCGAGGAGAACGACTCCGATCGCAGCGCCGACCTGTGCGCGACCCATCTGGCCCCGGTCATCGACTCGCTGGCGATGAACTACGCGCCGATCATGGTCAACCCGGCCACCGGCGTGCACGCCTTCCCGAACCAGCTCACCTTCAGTCCGCCGAGCCTGGCCGACGAGGTGCCCGAATCGGTGAAGAACCCGCGGGCCGCGCCCGCACCCGCGCCGGTCGTCGTGCCCAGCGGGCTGGCCGGACTGGCGATTCCCGGAGGTGGACGATGAGCCGCGCACGCCGCACGACCGCGGTGCTCGCGCTGGGGGTGAGCCTGGCACTGGCCACCACCGGCTGTGAATGGACCGGCCTGAACTCGCTGCCCATGCCGGGTGCGGAGGGCACGGGCGAGGGCGCCTACCAGGTGCAGATCCAGATGCCCAATGTCACCACGCTGACGCAGAACTCGCCGGTGCGCGTCGACGACGTCGATGTGGGCTCGGTGACCGACATCGTGGTGCAGGACTGGCACGCGCTGGTGACCGTCTCACTGAATCCGGAGGTGCGCCTGCCCGCCAACGCTGTCGCCCGGATCGGCCAGACCAGTCTGCTCGGCTCCAACCACGTCGAGCTGGCCGCACCCGAGGACGTCGCGCCGGAAGGACAGCTCGAGCCGGGCGATGTGATCCCGCTGGCCCGCGCAGGCGCCTACCCGACCACCGAGGAAGTGCTGTCCTCGCTGTCGGTGGTGCTCAATGGCGGCGGCATCGCGCAGCTCGAGACCATCACCACCGAACTGAACGCGGCCCTGACCGGCCGTGAGGACGCCATTCGCGACCTGATGCCGCAGCTGAACGAGCTGACCACCAATCTGCAGGCGCAGACCGGCGACATCATCGCCGCGATGGAAGGGCTCGACCGCTTCGGCGGGCAACTCGCCGATCAGCGGGTGGTGCTCGAGAACGCGCTCGACGGAATCCATCCGGCGCTGACTGTGCTGGCCGACCGCAGGGAGAACATCACCCGCGCGATCACCGCGCTGGGCGAGCTCAGTGATGTCACCCAGCGGGTCATCGACACCAGCGGGGAGAACCTGAAGGCCAACCTCGACGCGCTCTGGCCGACCCTGCAGCAGCTGGCCGACACCGGCGGCAATCTCGCCGAGTCGCTGAAGATCCTGCTGACGTTCCCGTTCCCGTTGAAGAACCTGGACAAGGCCATCAAGGGCGATTACCTGAACCTGTTCATGACCGTCGACATGACCGGCAAACGCCTGGACTCCAACTGGCTGTCGGGCACCCCGCTGGGTGGTCGCTTCGGCGGCGTGGAAGGCATTGTCGGCAGCTTCGCGCCGAGCACGGCCAGCGACGTCGGCAACCCGGCCACCGGTCCGCTCGCCGAACCCGCGCCGACGCCCTCGCCCACCCCGACCATTCCCGGACTGCCGCCGATCCCCGGTCTGCCCGCCATTCCCGGTCTGACCGTTCCGCTGGAAGGGGGACAGCCATGAAACTGACCCGGTTCGTCCGCACCCAGTTGGTGATCTTCTCGATCCTCACCGTGGTCGGCCTGACCGTCATGGCGGGCACCTATGTGCAACTGCCCGCCATGTTCGGCATCGGCCGCTACCAGGTGACCGTGCAGCTGGCCGCCACCGGTGGGCTCTACGAGCACGCCAATGTCACCTATCGCGGCACCAATGTGGGGCGGGTGAAGGAGGTTCGGCTCACCACCGAGGGCGTGGAAGCCGAACTGTCCATCGACAGCGACTACCCGATCCCCGCCGACGTGGACGCCTGGGTGCGCAGTGTCTCGGCGATCGGCGAGCAGTACGTCGATCTGATCCCGCCGGACCCGTCGACCGGCGGCGAGTTGGGAGACGGCGCGGTCATCCCCGTCGAGCGCACCCAGCTGCCCCAGGACGTCGGCGCGCTGCTCGACCAGACCGAGCGGCTGCTGGCCAGCGTGCAGGACACCCGGCTGCGCCAGGTGATCGACGAGGCGTTCAAGGCGTTCAACGGCGCGGGCCCGGATCTGCAGCGCTTCATCGACTCGGCCGCACTGCTGGTGCAGGAGGCCCAGGACAGTACCGAGCCGACCAAGAAGCTGATCGAGCAGATCGGCCCGCTGCTGGACACCCAGGTCCGTTCCGAGGACGCCATCCGATCCTGGACCGCCGACCTGGCCACCCTCACCGACCAACTGCGTGCCCACGACCCCTCCCTGCGCAGCCTGCTCCAGGACAGCCCCGCCGCGATGGCGCGGGTGACCCAGCAGTTCAACGAGCTGCAACCCACGCTGCCGATCCTGCTGTCCAATCTGGTCAGCGTCGGACAGGTGTCCTCGATCTACCACCCGGGCATCGAACAGATACTGGTGGTGTATCCGCCGCTGATCGCCTCCCTCATCACCGCGATCCGCGGCCCGCTGGAATACGGCGTCATGGTCGACTTCATGACGACCGTGCACGACCCGCCCGCGTGCACCACCGGCTTCCTGCCCGCGGACCAGCGGCGCTCGCCGAGTGAGACCGACTACATCCCCACCCCGCCCGGCCTGTACTGCAAGCTCCCGCAGGACTCGCCGATCGAGGTGCGCGGCATCCGCAACACCCCGTGCATGGAGTACCCGGGCAGGCGCGCGCCCACCCCCGAACTGTGCCGCACGGGATACGTCCCGCTGGGCGACGAACCGGCGTACGGCCCGGTGAATCCGGTCCCCCCGGCCGCGGGCTCCGGCGAGGATCCCGGCACCACCGCCCCCGCCTCGTACCAGGCGCCCGCGGCGGGGCGGTCCTACGATCCGTCCACAGGTGTCTACATCGGCACCGACGGCCGCACCTATCGGCAAGGAGATGTCGCCCCCGGCGGTTCGGGGACGGTACCGTCGAGCTGGCAGGCGATGCTCGAGGAGCAGCAACGATGAGTGATATCAACGACGATTCACGACGTACCCGCCGCCGGGCGGTCCGCACCGCGGGCCCACCGGTGGAGGATGCCGGTGCGGCCGATACCGGTGCGTCGGCGACCGCGAAGACGACCGCGGGGGCCTCGAAGTCGGCGACTCGGTCCGCTGCCGGGCAGCGGGCGGCCGTCGGCGCCGAAGCGAAGCCGAAGACGCCGGCCGCGGCGAAGAAGTCCGACGAACAGATAGCCGACGCCGAGTCCGCCACGGTGGTGCTGTCGAAGTCGGCGGACGCGGACCCGTCCGCCGACGAGGACGTGTCCGGCGAAGCGGCCACGGTCGTGTCGTCGAAGTCGGCGGAGGAGTCCGTCGCCGGGGACGTGCCCGCCCGCTCCACCGGTTTCGGTACGCGCGGCATCGTGCTCGTCGCGGCCGCCGCGGTACTGATCGCCGCGCTGGTGGCCGGCGCGGTGGTCTCGGTGTTCGCCGTCCGCTCCATCGACCGCCAGGCCGACCGGCGCACCGAATACGTGCAGACCGCCGAGCAGGCGATCCTGAACCTCACCACCATCAACGCCGACACGGCCGCGGAGGACATCGACCGCATCCTGTCGCTGGCGTCGGGCAAGTTCAAGACCGAGTTCGACGGTCGGGTCGATCCGTTCCTCACCATCGTGCAGCAGGCCGAGGTCCGTGCCACCGGTGAGATCGTCGAGGCCGCCCTGGAGAGCGACGAGGAGAATTCGGCGAAGGTGCTCGTCGCTGCCAAGCAGAGCCTCACCAACGCGGGCCAGGAGGGGCCGCAGACGCGGTACTACCGCTTCCGGGTGACGGTATCCGAATCCGACTCCGGCCTGACGGCCTCGAATGTGGAGTTCGTGCCATGAAATTCACCCCAGGAGTGATCGCGGCGTTCCTCGCGGGCGTGCTCGCCCTGTCCGCGCTGCTGGTCATGGGTTTCGGCGGCTACCGCTACTGGAGTGCCGACCAGGACGACAAGGCCCGTGAGCAGGCGCTGGCGGCGGCCACCACGACCGTGCCCGCCATGTTCAGCTACGAATACACCACTGTCGACACCGAACTGCCGAAGACGGCCGACCTGCTCTCGCCCGCCTTCCGCGAGGACTATCTGGCGCTGATCACCAGCGCCATCGCGCCCGGCGCCAAGGAGAAGCAGCTCAGCGTCATGGCCACCGCGCAGGCGGGTGGCATCGTCGACGCCGATCGCGAACACGCCGTGGTAATGCTGTTCCTCAACCAGGTGACCACCAGCAAGGACAGCCCGGAGGGCACCACCACCGGCAGCAGACTGCGCGTCGAACTGGACAAGGACGGCGACCGCTGGCTGGTCGACGCCGTCACCCCCATCTGAATCCCGTTCCCGGTCGCGACGGGCGGACGCGCGTGCCCGATCGAAACGCACGCACCGGGACGCCGGTCGATGTCGTCGGCCCGGCTGGGTGACGCGTCGAACCCGTCTCACAGTTCGAGCCCGGCGCGGCGATGCGACCGGTCCGGATCAGGTCGCACGCGGTAGGCACACCGCGAAACAGGTGCCCTCACCTGGCGCGCTGCGTACCGTGACGCGCCCGCCGTGCGCGGCGACCAGCGCCTGCACGATCGACAGGCCCAGCCCGGAGCCGCCGCTGGCCCGGGTGCGCGAGACATCGGTGCGATAGAACCGCTCGAACACCCGCTCGGCTTCCTCCGGCGCCAGTCCGGGGCCGGTGTCGACGACGTCGACGGTCACCTCGTGCGCACCGGGCGTCAGCCGCACAGTCACCTCCGCCTCGACCGGTGTATGGGTGAGGGCATTGGTCAGCAGGTTGGCCAGCACCTGCCGCAACCGATCGGCGTCGCCGCTGACCTCGAGCGTCCCCGGCCCCGGCTCGACCTCCAGCTCGATCCTCCTGCGCGGGCCCTCCGGGTCGGCGGCCGCGGCCACCGCGCGGGCATTGTGCACCGCCTCGCCCGCCACGGTCAGCAGATCCACCGTGCCCAGCCGCAGCGGGCGCTGCGCGTCCAGCCGAGCCAGCATGAGCAGGTCCTCGACCAGCAGACCCATCCGGCGGGCCTCGTGCTCGATGCGGTCGACGACCATCGCCGGGTCGTCCGTCGCGCCCTGCCGGTACAACTCGGCGAACCCGCGAATGGTGGTCAGCGGGGTCCGTAGTTCGTGGCTGGCGTCGGCGACGAACCGGCGCATCTTCGCCTCGGATTCGCGAGCGGCCGCCTCCGAAGCCTCGGTCGCGGCGAACGCCGACTGGATCTGCGCCAGCATTCCGTTGAGCGACTGGGACAATCGGTCCACCTCGGTGTTGGTGCCGCGCACCGGCACCCGCCGGAACAGATCACCCCGCGCGATGGCCGCCGCGATGTTCTCCACTCGCCGCAACGGTCGCAGGCTGCGCCTGATCACGAAATACGCGGCCAGCGCCAGCACGGCGAGCACGGCCAGCCCGACGATCGATTGCAGCGCCACCAGCCGGGCCACGGTGTCCTCGTTCTGCGTCAGCGGCACCGCGATGGTGGTCGTCTCGCCGGCCACTGTCACTCTCAGTGCGCGCCAATGGACTTCGCCGCCGCCCAGGGAGGGCACCGTCACCGGCTGGGCCGAGGGAACGCTCGACAGGTCAGGTGCGGCGTCCACGTCGTAGGGCCGCAGCACGAAAAGGTCTGTGCCGGGACCGGAGTCGATGACGATGTAGAACGAGCTCGGGGGAGTGCGCGGGTCCGCGGGCGGTGGCGGGGTGGCCGGGCGAGGTCGCGGCCGAGGTGAGACCGCATCGCGCAACTGTTGATCGGTGCGGCTGAGCAGCGATTTCTCCAGCGCGGAGGTGACCACCGTGCCCGACACCACCAGGCCCAGCCCGGCCGAGACGACCAGCGCCAGTACCAAAGTCACCCGCAGCGGGATGGCGCTCAGCCGGGCCCCGACGTACTCGCGGGCCCGGCGCAGCGGCCCCAGCGGGGCCGGAGCGGGGCGCGTGGATCCCGATCGCGCGGCGATCACCGGTTCGGCGCCCGCAGCACGTAACCCACGCCGCGAAGGGTGTGGATGAGGCGCTGCTCGCCGGTGTCGACCTTCTTGCGCAGATACGACACGTAGGTCTCCACCACCCCGACCTCGCCACCGAAGTCGTAGCGCCACACGTGATCCAGGATCCGCGGCTTGCTCAGCACGGTGCCCGCGTTGACCATGAAGTAGCGCAACAGCGTGAACTCGGTGGGTGAGAGCGCCACCGGCTCACCCGCCTTCCACACCTCGTGGGTGTCGTCGTCGAGTTCGATGTCGGCGAAGGTGATCCGCGAACTCGCCCGCACCGGCTCGCCGTGCCCGGCCCGGCGCAACACCACCCGCAGCCGGGCCACCACCTCTTCGAGGCTGAACGGCTTGGTGATGTAGTCGTCGGCGCCCAGCGTCAGGCCCGCGACCTTGTCCTGCACGTCGTCGCGCGCGGTCAGGAACAGCACCGGGGCGTCGATGCCGTCGGCGCGCAGCCGGGGCAGCAGGCCGAAGCCGTCGATGCCGGGCATCATCACGTCCACGATCAACGCGTCGGGCCGGAACACGCGGGCCCGATCGAGCGCCTGCGCGCCGTCGACCGCCGTCTGGACCTCGAAGCCCTGGAACCGCAGGCTCACCGAGAGCAGTTCGACGATCATCGGCTCGTCGTCGACCACCAGGACGCGGGCCTCGGGACGCCGCACCGCGGGCGCATCACTCATACGCTCATGATGCGCCCGCGGGCTGGGACCTCGCTGGAGGGTTCCTGTGAAGTCGCTGTGCGGCCGCTCGCGCGTCCCGCGGTGTCCGCCAGGGCGGTCAGCGCGAGAACTCGTCCTCGTCGGAGAACTCCTCGGGCGGGGCGATCAGCGCGCTGCCCGCCACCTGGTCGCGAGCCAGCGCCTCGAGGAACGCCCTGGCCCAGCGGTCGACGTCATGGGCGAGTACCTGCCTGCGCAGCCCGCGCATCTTGCGACGCTTGGTCTCCCTGTCGTCCTCGAGCGCGGCGACGATGGCGTCCTTCACGCTGTCCAGATCGTGCGGGTTGCACAGGTAGGCCTGGCGCAGCTCGGCCGCCGCGCCGGTGAACTCGCTGAGCACCAGCGCGCCGTTGAGACCGCTGTGGCAGGCCACGTACTCCTTGGCGACCAGGTTCATGCCGTCGCGCAACGGCGTCACGAGCATGACGTCGGCGGCGACGAAGAAGGCGATCAGCTCGTCGCGGGGGATCGGCCGGTGCAGATAGTGCACCACCGGGTAGCCGACGCGGGCGAACTCGCCGTTGATCCGGCCCACCTGGCGCTCGATGTCGCCGCGCATCTGCTTGTAGCTCTCGACGCGTTCCCGGCTGGGAGTCGCCAGCTGCAGCATCACCGTCTCGGCCGGATCGAACCGGTTCTCGCGCAGCAGCTCCTCGAGCGCGTTCAACCGGATGTCGATGCCCTTGGTGTAGTCCAGGCGGTCGACCCCGAGCAGGATGTTCTTCGGATTGCCCAGCTCGGCGCGGATCTTGGCGGCCCGCTCCTTGATCGAGCGCCTGCGCGAATGCTCGTCCAGTTCGGCCGAGGCGATCGAGATCGGGAACGCGCCCACCCGCACGGTGCGGAAACCGACCTGCACGACGCCCAGCTTGGAACGGACCCCGACCGAGCCGCGGGAGGTCGGCTGCCCGGCCAGCCTACGCGCCAGGTAGAGGAAATTCTGCGCGCCGCCGGGCAGGTGGAAGCCGATCAGATCCGCGCCGAGCAGGCCCTCGATGATCTCGGTGCGCCACGGCATCTGCATGAACAGTTCGACCGGCGGGAACGGGATGTGCAGGAAGAACCCGATGGTCAGGTCCGGGCGCAGCATGCGCAGCATCTTCGGCACCAGCTGCAGCTGGTAATCCTGCACCCAGACCGTCGCGCCCTGGGCGGCCACCTTCGCCGTCGCCTCCGCGAAACGGCGGTTGACCTGCACATACGCCGCCCACCAGGCGCGGTCGTAGGTGGGCCGGACGATCACGTCGTGATACAGCGGCCACAGCGTGCCGTTGGAGAAACCTTCGTAGTAGTCGGCCACCTCCCCCGCCGACAGCGGCACCGGATGCAGTTCCAGGCCGTCTTCGATGATCGGGTCGACATCGATATCGGGCACACCTGCCCAGCCGACCCAGGCGCCCTTGTTGTTGCGCAGCACCGGCTCGAGCGCGGTCACCAGACCGCCGGGGCTGCGTTTCCACCGGGTCGTGCCGTCGGGCAGACGTTCCAGGTCGACGGGCAGCCGGTTGGCCACCACGACGAAATCGGAGCCCGCTTCCCGCGGCCGGTCGATGGCCGAACCGGAACCCGCGTCATGCGGCCCGTCGTCGGACCGCACCGCGCCGGATTCCGGTTCGGGTTGGGAGTGCTGGGAGTTCTCGGACGGCTGATCGGTCATCTGGTCCACTCACGCATCCTTGTTCTGTTCTCACGTAGCGGCGGCAGCCCCTCGCTCACGCCGCGATCACGCCGGTCCGAGTGTTTGTCCCCGCTCGGCGCCAGGTGATCTACTCGGCGCGGCTGTTCGGCCCGATGCCGAGCATCGACAGCAGCATCCGGCATTCGTCGGCGTCGGCGGCGTAGGCCGCCACGACCCGCTGCGCCTGCCGCGCCGTCTCGTCGGTCAGTGGCTCCAGCTCGTCGTCCGCGATATCGTTCGCGCTGCTCTTCGCGGCCATTTGTCGTGTCCTCCCGATTCGTTACGCTCGAGCGTTTCGAAGTGTCCATGGTAGGCGACAGGGGTACGGCCTATACCGTGGGTGCGCTGCATCATCTGACGAAAGGGTGGACCATGCCGCTGGCCACGGTGAACGGAATACCGTTGAACTACCAGGTCAAAGGAGACCGTGCGAAGGGCACCGAGGCGAAGGGGTCGGCGCCGCTGATCCTGCTGATCATGGGCACCGGCAGCCCGGGCCGGGTCTGGGAACTGCACCAGGTGCCCGCGCTGCTGGCCGCGGGTTTCCGCGTCTGCACCTTCGACAACCGCGGTATCGCTCCCTCCGACGAATCGGCGGCCGGGATCACCATCGAGGATCTCGTCGCCGACACCGCCGGTCTGATCGAACTTCTCGACGAGGGGCCGGCCCTGGTCGCGGGTACCTCGATGGGCGCGCGGGTGGCCCAGGAACTGGCGCTGGCCCGTCCCGATCTGGTCCGCAAGGCCGTCTTCATGGCCGGGCACGCCCGCCTCGACCAGTTCCAGAAGACCCTGTCGCTGGGCGAACACGAACTCGATGCCGCCGGGGTGAAGCTGCCGCCGAAATACGAGGCCGCGGTCACCGCCGTCATGAATCTCTCGCCGGCCACCCTGGCCGACGTCAGTGCCGCCCGCGACTGGCTGGACCTGTTCGAATTCACCGGCGGTCCGGTCACCCCCGGCATCCGCGCCCAGCGGCGAATGGATCACGATTTCGACCGTGTGCAGGCGTACAAGGCGATCGAGGTGCCCTGCCTGGCGGTCGGGTTCGCCGACGACCGGATGATCCCGGCCTACCTGACCAGGGAAGTCGCCGACGTCATCCCGGGCGCCCGCTACCAGGAAGTACCCGATGCCGGTCACTTCGGTTATCTCGAGCGCCCGGAGACGGTGAACAAGATCCTGCTCGACTTCTTCACCGAATGAACCCGAGCCGACCGCGTCCGGGGACGTGCGGCCGGTCGGCACCCGAGGTAATGGCCTTCCCGTAACGTGTCCCTTGCTAGGGTCGACACAACGCTCGGGTAGTCATCCGGTGCGTGGCTCGTCGTGGCACGGGCCACCGCAACGGAGGGGTCCAAGAGCCTAATCCCGTACAAGCGCCAGTATCCAGTGAGGTGAAATTGAGCACCAACCCCTTCGACGACGAGGACGGCCGCTTCTTCGTCCTGGTCAACGACGAGGAACAGCACTCCCTGTGGCCTGCCTTCGCCGAGGTCCCGGCCGGGTGGCGAGTCGTGTTCGGCGAGGACAGCCGCGCCGCCTGCGTGGAGTACGTCGAGAAGAACTGGACCGACATGCGTCCCAAGAGCCTGCGCGACGCGATGGCCGCCGACGACGCGGCCAGGCAGGGCAGCCAGTCCTGACCCTGCGGTAGCCGATACTGCGCCGGGAGTCTCTCGCTCGACCGTCGCCGCACGTCACCGATATCCGGTGACGCGCGGCGACGGAGCGCGGCTATGATGACCGTCGTCGTCGGATTCCGCGTAGCCGGACTCCGATCTTCGCCTCCTTAGCTCAGTGGTAGAGCACTCGCCTTGTAAGCGAAAGGTCGTCAGTTCAATCCTGACAGGGGGCTCTTCGCCCGGAACGGCTCCGACCAGTGCGGAGCCGCACTCGCACATCCACCACCCGTATGCCGGGCTTCGGCGTGTACCGGTCAAGGGAAATCGGACGGACACAGCGGCTGATCGGCACGTCGCAGTGCAAGGACGCCGCTGTTCTGGAAGTCGGTGCACCTCATGCCCGTTCGCGCGGCCGCGAGCGGGGCAGGCCCTCGGCCGGATCCGAGGGTTCCGGGACACTCGGACCACGCGGTCGGGAGCGGACGACTCTGTCGGATGGCCGTCTCGACGGGGGCGTCGAGGTCGGGCGGCCCCAGACGCAGACGATCCCGTCGACGCCGCGTTGGCGGCGGTGACGGGGTCGGCAGGGACGGGAACGGCTCTCGTCGGCTCACTCGGGGACGTTGGCTCCGTGACCGAGGTCGCGCAGGGCCTGCTTGATCTTGGCCTGGGCTTCGTCCAGGGAGGCGGGGGCGGGGTTCGGGTCGGCGCGGGAGATGTCGAAGTCGCCCATGTCGTAGGCGGGGAAGACGTGGACGTGCAGATGGGGGACCTCGAGGCCGGCGATCAGCAGGCCGGCCCGCGGGGCGTCGAAGGCGGTGCGCACGGCCTGACCGACGTTCTGGGCGACGGCGGTGAGCCGGGCGAACACCGCCGGGTCGATGTCCTGCCACTGATCGATCTCGGCGCGCGGCACGACGAGGGTGTGGCCCTGGGTGACGGGGGCGATCGTCAGGAAGGCGACGAATTCGTCGTCTTCCCATACGAATCGACCGGGGAGCTGACCTGCGATGATCGCGCTGAAGACAGAAGCCATGCCCCGCAGAGTAGTAGTCAGCGGGCGACGAAATGCGACAGGATGCCCTGCACCTCGTAGATGTCGACCTGCCGGTTGAAGCGTTTCTGGATGGGGACGTCGCTGCCGGAGAGCCAGATGAGCAGTTCCGCGTCGAGGTCGAAGGTGCCCGCGGTCTCCACGGCGAAGTGGGTGATGGCCCGGTAGGGGACGCTGTGGTAATTGACCTTGCGGCCGGTGAGCCCCTGCTTGTCGATGATGATCAGGCGGCGGTCGGTGAACAGCAGGGCGTCGCGTACCAGGATGTAGGCGGTGTAGACCTGTTCGCCGTTGCCGAGCAGCTTGGCGTACTCCTGCTGGGCCGCGGCCGGGTCGATCCGGCCCGCATTGCCCATCAATCCATCCATCAGACCCATCGTTCGCCCCTGTCCCCGTCGGCGGCTCCGACCAGGTGCGCGGAGCCCGTATCTCCACTATGCCCGTATCGCGGCGTGCTACACGTCAAGCACGACAAGCGATTTCGCACGAGACCGGCAAACGGTGGGTGAACAGCAGCCGACCGGTCCTCCGGTGCGCACAGTGGCCCCGGGCCGGTCCCCTAAGCTGTTGCGGTGCGCGTACTCGTCATCGGAGCCGGAGCCCGTGAACATGCCCTCGTCCTGGCGCTGCGCCGGGACCCCGCCGTCACCGCGTTGATCGCGGCGCCGGGGAACGCCGGGATCGCCCAGCACGCCGACGTGCGTCCCGTCGACGCCTCCTCGGCCGAGGCGGTCGTCGCGTTGGCGAAGGATGTGCGGGCCGACCTGGTCGTGATCGGGCCGGAGGTGCCGCTGGTGCTCGGCGTCGCCGACGCGGTGCGCGCGGCGGGCATCGCCTGCTTCGGGCCCTCGGCCGCCGCGGCGCGGATCGAGGGCTCCAAAGCGTTCGCCAAGGACGTGATGGCCGCGGCGGGTGTGCGCACCGCGCACAGCGAAGTGGTCGACACCCCCGCCGAGCTGGACGACGCGCTGGACCGGTTCGGCCCCACCTGGGTGGTCAAGGACGACGGTTTGGCCGCGGGCAAGGGTGTCGTGGTGACCGCTGATCGCTCCGCGGCCCGCGATCACGCCGCCGAGCTGCTCGAGCAGGGGCATCCGGTGCTGCTGGAGTCCTTCCTCGACGGGCCGGAGGTATCACTGTTCTGCCTGGTGGACGGGGAGAACGTGGTGCCGCTGCTGCCCGCGCAGGATCACAAGCGCGTCGGTGACGGCGACACCGGTCCCAACACCGGCGGCATGGGCGCCTACACGCCGCTGCCGTGGCTGCCCGTCGAGACCGTCACCGAGATCGTCGAGGATGTGGTGAAGCCGGTGGCCGCCGAGATGGTGCGCCGCGGCTGCCCGTTCTCCGGATTGCTCTATGCCGGTCTGGCGATCGGCGCGGCGGGCCCCGCGGTCGTCGAATTCAATTGCCGCTTCGGCGATCCCGAGACCCAGGCGGTGCTGGCGCTGCTGGAGAGCCCGCTCGGCGAACTGCTGAACGCCACCGCCACCGGCACCCTCGGTGAGGTCGAGGCGCCGCGCTGGAAGGACGGGGCGGCGATCACGGTCGTGCTGGCCGCCGAGAACTACCCGGGCCGGCCACGGCTGGGCGATGTGATCACCGGCGCCGGTGACGCCGCGTCCGACGAGACGACCGCCGTACTGCACGCGGGGACGAACACCAGGGACGACGGTGCGCTGGTGTCCGCGGGCGGGCGGGTGCTCAGCATCGTCGGGGTGGGCGCGGATCTGGCGCAGGCCCGCGAGCGCGCCTACGCGCGGATGGCCTCGATCAAACTGCCCGGCGGCCACTTCCGCACCGATATCGGTCTGGCCGCCGTCGAGTCGCGCATCACCATCTGAGTTCACCGGGACCGGGCCCTCCGGTGGGGCGAGGTCGTGCCGATCCGGGACGATCGTGCTCAGTACCGCAGGCCCCGGGCCGCGAGCCAGGGGCTGGGATCCACATGGCCCCCGTTGACGATGACCTCGAAGTGCAGATGCGGGCCCGTCGAGTCGCCGCGGTTGCCCATGCGGGCGATCTGCATGCCCGCAGGAACGCGTTCGCCGACCGAGACGAAGAAGTCGTACATGTGCCCGTAGACGGTGATCGAACCGTCGTCGTGGCGGATGCGGACCCACAGGCCGAAGCCCTGGGCGGGACCGGCGTCGATGACGGTGCCGTCCGCGACGGCGTAGATCGGGGTGCCGATCGGGCCCGCGACGTCGATGCCGTTGTGGAAGGTGCCCCACCTGGAGCCGAATCCCGAGGTGAACAGCCCGCGCGCGGGCAGCACGAACCCGCCGATGCCCGGCAGCACCGAGCCCGGCGTGACCACCACGCCGGGCTCGTTGATCCACGGCTGCCATTCCCCCGCGGCCGCGGCGGCGGCCTCGGCTTTGGCGCGTTCCAGGGTGGCGCGGGCGGCCGCGGCGACCACGGCCTGTTCGCGCAGGTGTTCACCGTTGGCGATGGCATTGAGGTAGCGGCGCACCGACGGCGGCGTGGACTGATACTGCTGGGGGTGGGCGAAGAACACGCGGCGGGCCTCGTTCGGGCCCAGCGGACCGTCCTGGAACCCGCGTCCGAGGGTCGTATCGGCTCCGGCCAGCACGAGTACGCCGATCAGTCCGGCGATCAGCCACCGATGGCGCTGCAGCAGACGAAGGTATTCGGCGCGTTTGTCCTCGGTCCACAGCCGCCGGGGATCGGGCAGCTCCCGGTGCCGCATGCCGGTGAGTTCGGTGCGGGCGCGGTCGGGCAGCGCTTCGGCCGCCTCCCACAGCCCGGCCGCCGTGTCTCCCAGCGCGGCGGCGCGGCGACCGGCCGCGCGGCGCAGTGCGGCGGCGCGCTGCCGCAGCCCGGGACGTCGGCGCGCGGCGCGCGAACGCCAATCCGGCGGGATGACGACGCCGCCGCCCGCGTCACCCGCACGATCCAGTTCGGTGCGACGAGCCCTGTCAAGCATCGTGCCGACCATATCCCGGCTCACCCGAACGACGGTGCTCTACCGTCGTTCGGGTGTCCAGAGAATCTCGAAGGTCGACCATCCCACCTTTCTACGTGATGGATGTCTGGAAAGCCGCCGCCGAACGCGCCAGAACGCACGGCGATGTGCTCGTGCTGGCCGCCGGTCAGCCCTCGACGCCCGCGCCCGCTCCGGTGCTGCGCGCCACCAAAGCCGCGATCGACGCCGAATTGCTCGGCTACACCGAGACCTTCGGCATCCTGGCGCTGCGCGAGGCCATCGCCGGACACCACGCCACGACCTACGGATACCCGGTCGACCCCGACGACGTGGTGGTCACGACCGGTTCTTCCGGTGCCTTCACGCTGATCTTCCTGGCCGCCTTCGACCCGGGCGACACCGTGGTGGTGGCCCGGCCCGGATATCCGGCCTACCGCAACACCCTCAGCGCGCTCGGCTGCCGCGTGGTCGAACTCGATTGCGGTCCGCAGACCCGATTCCAGCCGACGGTGGAGATGCTGGCCGCGCTGCCGGAACCGCCCAGGGGCCTGATCGTGGCGAGCCCGGCGAATCCGACCGGCACCATGATCGAGCCGGGCGAGCTGGCCGCGCTCGCCCGCTGGTGCGAGGACAACGGGACGCTGCTCATTTCCGACGAGATCTATCACGGGATCACCTACGGCGACGACGCGCGCACCAGCTCGGCCTGGGAGAGTTCGCGCGCCGCGGTGGTCATCGGCTCGGTGTCGAAGTACTTCTCGATGACCGGCTGGCGGCTGGGCTGGATGCTGGTTCCCCCGGATCTGCGCCCGGCCCTGCAACGGCTGGCCTCGAACATGACGGTGTGCCCGCCCGCCATCTCGCAGTACGCGGCGGTGCACGCCTTCGACGAGGAGTCCAAGGCCGAGCTGAACTCCCACGTGCTGCGCTATGCGGCCAACCGCAGGCTGCTGCTGGACGGGCTGACCGCCTTGGGGATCACGAAACTGGCCCCGGCCGACGGCGCGTTCTACGCCTATGCCGACATCGGCCACCTGACCGAGGATTCGCGTGCCTGGTGCGCGGACGTGCTCGCGCACACCGGGGTGGCGCTGGCGCCCGGCATCGATTTCGACACCGTGAACGGAGATCGCTCTGTGCGTTTCTCTTTCGCCGGTGCGCACGCCGATATCGAGCAGGCATTGCTCCGGCTGGCGGGGTATCTCCGCGCGGGGGATTGACGCCGATTCGAAGTGTCTGGTGGGCAACAACTTTCCCCGCTCCGATGCCGTCGATCCCCGGATGGGGTAGAACAAAAGACGGCTGAGTTCGACAGCTGAGCCCACTTCGACGGCTGAAGCCTCTTCTTTCGATTTTCCACGGATGAACCGATGATGACTGGCACGATGGCACGGTGATAACCGCGACGACCCCGAAAGGTGAACGGCGTCGCCAGGCCCTGGTCGCCGCCGCCGCAGAACTGCTCCTCGAAGGCGGATTCGATGCGGTGCGGCATCGTTCGGTGGCGACCCGCGCCGACCTCCCGCTCGCGTCGACCACCTACTACTTCGCCTCGCTCGAGGATCTGATCGCGCGCGCCGTGGAGTTCAGCGGCAGTGCCGAACTCGACGCCATGCGCAAGCGCGTCGGCGAGGTCAGCCACCGTCGGCGCGGTGCGGAGGCGACCGTCGAGCTGGTGCTCGATCTACTGATCGGCGATCGGCACGACGAGGCCGCGCGCGGCCAGTTGATCGCCCGCTATGAGCGTTCGGTGGCCTCGGCTCGCCATCCCGAGCTACGCGAGGTCCAGCTCCGACTGCGCGCGCAGCTCGAGGAACTGCTCGCCGACGTGCTGCGTCGCTCCGATCGCAGCGTGCGCCCCGAACATCTGCGAAGACTGGTGGCGGTGGTCGACGGCGCCGTCGTCGCCGCGCTGACCGAGAACGACCCCGACCCGCGCCGCACCGCACGGGCCGCGCTGCTGGAAGTGATCGACATCGTGGCCCCGCCGCTGCGCTCTGTCGATTCCCCGTCGCTGCGCCCGGCCGACCTGGAGCAGCAACTCAACGGCAGCAGGTCGACCGGCCCGGAAATGCGGCCACTAGACTGACCCCACGTGACCCTCGTCCCGAACGTCCTCGCCACCCGCTATGCCAGTCCGCAGCTGGTGCACCTGTGGTCGCCGGAACACAAGATCGTGCTCGAGCGGCGGCTGTGGCTGGAGGTGTTGCGGGCCCAGTCCGAGCTCGGCATCGACCTGCCCGACGGCGTGCTCGCCGACTACGAGCGGGTGATCGACCACGTCGACACCGCCTCCATCGCCGAACGTGAGCGGGTCACCCGCCACGACGTGAAGGCGCGCATCGAGGAATTCAACGCGCTCGCCGGGCACGAGCACGTGCACAAGGGCATGACCAGCCGCGATCTGAC
The DNA here is from genome assembly GCF_015477835.1 of Nocardia higoensis. NCBI lineage: Bacteria > Bacillati > Actinomycetota > Actinomycetes > Mycobacteriales > Nocardiaceae > Nocardia > Nocardia higoensis. The sequence goes on from NZ_JADLQN010000002.1 coordinate 277,904, forward strand.
CGAGAACGTCGAGCAGTTGCAGATCCGGCTCTCCCTCGAGCACGTGCACGCCCACGGCGTCGCGGTGGCCGCCCGGCTGGCCGAACGGGCCGCCGAATACCAGGCGCTGGTGATGGCGGGCCGCTCGCACAATGTCGCCGCACAGGCCACCACGCTGGGCAAACGTTTCGCCTCGGCCGCCGACGAACTGCTCATCGGCCTGACCAGGCTGCGCGAACTCATCGACCGCTACCCGCTGCGTGGCATCAAGGGCCCGATGGGCACCGCGCAGGACATGCTGGACCTGCTCGGCGATCCGGCGAAGCTGGCCCGCCTGGAACAGCAGGTGGCCGGCCATCTCGGCTTCGCGACCGTGCTGACCAGCGTCGGTCAGGTGTACCCGCGTTCGTTGGACCACGACGTGCTCTCGGCGCTGGTGCAGATCGGCGCGGCACAGTCGTCGTTCGCGCACACCATCCGCCTGATGGCGGGCCACGAACTGGTCACCGAGGGCTTCCAGCCCGGCCAGGTGGGCAGCTCGGCCATGCCGCACAAGATGAACACCCGCTCGTGTGAGCGCGTCAACGGCCTGCAGGTGGTGCTGCGCGGCTACGCCTCGATGGCCGCCGAACTGGCCGGCGCGCAGTGGAACGAGGGCGACGTGTTCTGCTCGGTGGTGCGCCGGGTCGCGCTGCCCGACGCGTTCTTCGCCATCGACGGCATGATGGAGACCTTCCTGACCGTGCTGGCCGAATTCGGCGCCTACCCGGCCGTGATCGCCCGCGAACTGGACCGCTACCTGCCGTTCCTGGCCACCACCCGCATCCTGATGGCGGCGGTGCGGGCCGGTGTGGGTCGCGAGACCGCGCACGAGGTCATCAAGGAGCACGCGGTGGCCGTCGCGCTGGCCATGCGCGAACAGGGCAGGGAGCCGGATCTGCTCGACCGCTTGGCCGCCGATGCCAGGCTGCCGCTGGACCGGGCCGCGCTCGACGCCGCGTTGGCGGACAAGTCGGCCTTCGTCGGCGCCGCGGGCGACCAGACCGGCGAGGTGGTCGCGCAGGTGCAGAAGCTGGTCGAGACCTATCCGGAGGCGGCCCGCTACACGCCGTCCCCGATCCTGTAGTCCGCAGGCCGCTGTCGATGCCCGCGTTGCCCCGCCCCGGTCTGCGGACCTGGGCGCGGCGACGGCTGCCCGGCCTGGCTCGTCGGGCGGGGTTAAGGTGCGGTGTGGATCCGTACACCGTCTTCTCCGATATCGTCGCCGGTCGCGCACCCGCCTCGAAGGTGTACGAGGACGACGACGTCCTCGCCTTCATGGACATCCGGCCGATGACGCCCGGACATCTGCTCGTGGTGCCCAAGGTGCCCGCCCGTGATCTCGCCGCGCTGGATCCGGTGGTGGGCGGCAAGCTGTTCCAGGTCGGTCAGCGGCTGGCCGCCGCGCTGCGGGCCAGTGAAGTGGCCTGCGACGGAGTGAATTTCTTTCTCGCGGACGGGGTGACCGCGGGACAGGAGGTCTTCCACGTGCACCTGCACGTGATTCCGCGCACGCCCGGCGACGGCTTCGGTCTGCGCGGTCGCCCGACCAGTCCGCACCGCGCCGATCTGGACTATCTGGCCGGTTCGATCCGGGGCGCGCTGGCGCGCGCCGAGTAGACCGGAGAGTCCGCCAGGTGCCCTTGCCTCGGGCAGCCCAGGGCGTTCGCGTCGACAGGTTCGGCGCCCCCAGCCCGGCCGTGTTCGCCGACTCACCCGCGACGGGTCGGTCATCCAGGTGCAGGTGCTACCTCCAGCGACGGGCCGCGCCACCGTCGGCCCGGCCATCGGAGCCCCACCACGGCCGTCGCGGTCAGTCGGTGGGGCGAGCCCGCGCGACCCGGACGACCGCGACCACCACGACCGCTGCGGCGAGCGCGGCGGCGCCGAGGACGATGTACCCCGCCGGTCGGCCGAACAGCGTCACCGTGTCGGTCTGCACGACGCGCTTGCGATAAACGGTGTCCTCGGGCGCGGCGGCGAAGGTGAAGTCGGAGGTGATGGCGCCGGGATCGCCGATGCGCACCCGCATCTCGGTCAGGAAGTCGCGGCCGGTGCCGATCGCTTCGCGCAGGAACGGATCGTCGGAGTCGCCGGGGGAGAGACGGCCGGAGAACTCGACCACCGTGTTCTGACCCGCCGCGTTCGGGTCGTCGCGTTGCATCCGGTGCTCGCCGAGGACGTAGAGATGGACCGATTGCGCGGTGCTCGCCGCGGCCGACATGCGCATCGGGTAGATCAGCCGATCGGAGTCGAACGCGAGGCGCACCGGGTCGAGCGCGCCGGACAGTTCCCGGTCGCCGGTGAGCCGCACGGCCACGAACGACCAGCCTTCGCGCAGATACGGTTCCAGCGTGGCGGTCACCTCGGGGCGCATGGCGTAGCCGTTGCCGCTGAGCCAGCGGCGCAGGCCGCCGAGATCGCCGCCGGACAGGGTGGTCGCCTCGAGCGGGCCGAGCCGGACCTGGTCGAGCACCATCGGCGCGCCGCCCCCCGCCGGTGCGCCCACGCCGTCGTCGTCCCGGCCGGAGAACCACTCGGTCTCGACGATGTATTCGGGTGCGGTCAGGCGAGCGAGTTCGCCGAAGGTGTCCGCCGATCCGGCGCTCACCGTGGCCGGGGTAGGCGTGGGCACGACGAGGGCGGCGTGGTCGGTGTCGGAGGCCAGGGACAGTCGCATCAGCACGGTCTCGCGTCGTCCGTCCCAGGTCAGCGCCGCCGTCTCCTGGTGGACCGTCGCGGCGTCGCCCGGGCTGACGATGCCGCCGCAGGCGCACGCCGTCGCCGGGCCGATCGCGCCGGGCGAGAGCACGGCGCCCAGGATCGCGACCGTCGCGGCACCGCGAGCCGCGGCGGCCCCGCGGCGGGACGGTCCGGCGGCGCGGGTCGCAGCGGCGGATGGACCGGGCGAGGCGAGCGGAACGGTCGCGGCGGTGCGAGGCGACGTGGGCCGGAGACGCCGGAGCGCCAGGGCGGCGAGACGGGCGGCCGTGGCGGAGGGCATGGGGCGAGCCTAGTGGCGAGGGGAGAGCGGCGTCGCCGATCCCTCGGGCGCGTGGCCGCCGGATCAGTAGGGTGGACCCCATGTCTGTCGAGAGTCAGGTGGCGGCGCCGATCGCCAAGCGGGTGCCGACCGAGCGGATCCATCACGGCGACGTCTTCGTCGACGAATACGAATGGCTGCGCGACAAGGAGAGCCCCGAGGTCATCGGCTACCTCGAGGCCGAGAACGCCTACACCGAGGCGCGGACCGCGCACCTGGCCGGGCTGCGGGAGAAGATCTTCGAGGAGATCAAAGCGCGCACCCAGGAGACCGACCTGTCGGTGCCGACCCGGATGGGCGAGTTCTGGTACTACTCCCGCAGCTTCGAGGGCAAGCAGTACGGCGTGCACTGCCGGTGCCCGATCGACACGAGCGCGGGCGAGTCGCAGGCGTGGACGCCGCCGCAACTCGAGGCGGATCGGGAGATCCCGGGTGAGCAGGTGCTGCTCGACAGCAACGCCCTCGCCGAAGGCCACGATTTCTTCGCTCTCGGCGCGTTCTCGGTCAGCCACGACGGTCATTTGCTGGCCTACTCGGTCGACACCGTCGGCGACGAGCGCTACACGCTGCGGGTGAAGGATCTGCGCACCGGCGAACTGCTGTCCGACGAGGTCGCGGGTACCGCGCCGGGCGCCACCTGGTCGCTGGACGGGACGCACATCTTCTACCAGACCGTCGACGAATCCTGGCGGCCCGACACCGTCTGGCGCCATCGGCTCGGCACCGCCACCGACGCCGATGTGAAGGTCTTCCACGAGCCCGACGAGCGGTACTGGGTCAGCGTCGGCGCGACCCGCTCGGAGAAGTACCTGATGATCTGGGTCGGCTCCAAGATCACCACCGAGGGCTGGGTGCTGGAGTCCGATGATCCCGAAGGCGAGTTCCGGGTGATCCTGCCGCGCCGCGAGGGTGTGGAGTACTCCGCCGAACACGCGGTGATCGCCGGACAGGACCGTTTCCTGATCCTGCACAACGACACCGGCGCCGACGGTGTGAAGGCGCAGAATTTCGTGCTGACCGAAGCGCCTGTGGACAACCCGTCCGAACTGCGCACCCTCATCGAGCACCGCGACGATGTGCGGCTCGAGGACATCGACGCCTTCGCCGATCATCTGGTGCTCAGCTACCGCCGTGAGGCGCTGACCAGGGTGGCGGTCTGGCCGCTCACCGAATCCGGCTACGGGGAACTGCGGGAGCTGGAGTTCGATCTCGAGTTGTTCTCCGTGGGCATGGGGGGGAATCCGGAGTGGGAACAGCCGACTCTGCGCATCGGGCTGACCTCGTTCATCACCCCGATGCAGGTCTTCGACTACGTCCCCGCGACCGGCGAGCTGCTGCTGCGCAAGGAACAGCCGGTCCTCGGCGGCTACGACGCGGGCGACTACGAACAGCACCGGGACTGGGCGGTCGCCGAGGACGGCACCCGGGTGCCGATCTCGCTGGTGTGGCGCAAGGGCGCGGCCGATCCCGGCGGGCAGCCGCGCCCGATGCTGCTCTACGGCTACGGCTCCTACGAGTCCAGCATCGACCCCGGTTTCTCGGTGGCGCGCTTGTCGCTCCTGGACCGCGGCATGGTGTTCGCGGTCGCGCATGTGCGCGGCGGCGGTGAGATGGGCAGGCTCTGGTACGAGAACGGCAAGACGCTCAGCAAGAAGAACACCTTCACCGATTTCGTGGCCTGCGCCCGGCACCTGATCGAGGCCGGGGTCACCGCGCCGGATCGCCTGGTCGCCGACGGTGGCAGCGCGGGCGGTCTGCTGATGGGCGCGGTCGCCAACCTGGCGCCGGAGCTGTTCGCGGGCATCCTGGCCAATGTGCCGTTCGTCGACCCGCTGACCTCGATCCTCGACCCGTCGCTGCCACTGACGGTCATCGAGTGGGACGAGTGGGGCAACCCGCTGGCCGACAAGGACGTCTACGAGTACATGAGGTCGTACTCGCCGTACGAGAACGTGCGGGCCGCGGACTACCCGGCGATTCTGGCGATCACCAGCATCAACGACACCAGGGTGCTGTACGTGGAGCCGGCCAAGTGGGTCGCCAAGCTGCGCGCCACCCGCACCGGTGACGCGCCGCTGCTGCTCAAGACCGAGATGAGCGCCGGCCACGGCGGAGTCAGCGGCCGCTACGCGAAGTGGAAGGAAGTCGCCTTCGAGTTCGCCTGGGTGCTCGACACCGTCGGTCTCGCCGAGTGAGGTGTGGAATCCGGCCGGGCGGCCAGCGCTTGCCGGCCGACAGCGCGCCGTCACGGTGCCGGTGATACCCGTGTGACGGTGTTGCCGACGAATGTGATGGGGTGTTCGTCGCCCCGTCATGTCGGCTGCACGGGGTGTACACGTGCGTACGGCATCGTGGTGTCATGAGCGCCGAGCTGATCGTTTCCGTGTCGGGGATCAGGGACACCACTCGCGATGCGGCGATCGAATTCGCCGCCGAGATGGATCGGCGGCGGGTCCGGCTCTCGCTGTTGGTCGCGCCCCGGTTGAAGGGCGGCTACCGGCTGACCGAGGATCTCGCCACCCAGGCGTGGTTGCGCGGCAGACGCGCCAGACAGGACGCGATCGTGCTGCACGGCTACGACCAGGCCGCTACCAAGCGCCGCCGCGCGGAATTCGCCGCGCTGCCTCGCCACGAGGCGCGGCTGCGGCTGACCGCGGCGGACCGGGTGATGGAGCAGGTGGAGTTGCGCACCCGGTTGTTCGCCGCGCCGCGCTGGAGCGCCTCCGAGGGCGCGCTGGACGCGCTGCCCGACGTCGGCTTCCGGGTGGCCCTCGGTCTGACCGGCATCTACGACCTCGAACGCGGCAGTGTGCAGCGGGCTCGTGTCTACGGGATCGGTGAGGGCTTCCGTGCCGAGCCCTGGTGGTGCCGGGCACTGGTGATGGGCGCGGCCAGGACCGCGCGCCGGGGCGGTGTCCTGCGGCTGGCCATCTCCGGCGCGCAACTCCAGCGCCCCGGTCCGCGTCAGGCGATGCTCGACGCGGTGGATCTGGCGCTGTATCACGGTGCGGTCAGCGAGGTCTACCGTCGCGCACCGGCCTCCGCGTCGCGCGCGGCATGAGCCGGCCTGTGCGGGCGCGACAACTCGGGCGAGAATCGTTCCGCGAATGTGATCAAGATCACCTATAGGCGGACAGTCGGGCGGCATACCCGGCCCGCGCGATCCGAATCACGCTACGGGCAGCGGCATTCGCGGCGTTCGATTCCCGGCGTGCAAACATGCCGCTATCCATGATGCTCGGGACTTTTTCCGGTGATTCGGTCGGATTCTCGCGATTTCAGCTGATCATGGTCGGTCAATCCGGCGGTCTGGGAAAGATTTTCGAGAAATCTTTGCTCGCGTGGTTTGTGGTCGCCGTGAATGAGCAAACCTGCCAGTGCAAGCACTCATGAAACCGACGAAAGGATGCACCATGGATAGCTTGCTCGAGCTCCTGCTGTCGCTGATCGTTTCGCTGAGCGGGGACGACGAACCCCAAGGCCTGTTCTGAGTCGGTTCTGTCGTTCTCGTGATCGCCGCCCCGCACCGGAAATCCGGTGTGGGGCGGCGGTCGTTCGCGCCCGGGCTCGTGTCGGCGCGAAGGGTTCGGTCCGCGAGCGGGATCAGGCGGAGAAGTCCCGGCTGTCCTCGGCGGGCAGAACGGTGAATTCCGTTCCCTCCGGCCGCATCTCGGTGAGCCGCCCGAAGTAGATGCCCCTGGCCTCCGGGGCGACGATGCCGTAATGGATCGGAATCGCGGTGCGCGGGTTGACCGCTCGCAGATAGTCCACCGCCTCGCTGATCTTCATCCACGGCGCGGCGGCGGGCGTGGCCAGCACGCCGACCGGGACCGGCGGTACCCACAGCGAATCGCCGGGATGGACCAGCTGGGCGGGATCCTCGGCTGTCCCCAACTGGAAGACAGTGTTGTCGATCACCGGCAGTTCGGGATGAATGACCGCGTGCCTACCGCCCCCGCCGGTGATGCGCAGCCCGTCGAGATCCAGGACGTTGCCCGCGTGCACCGCCTCCCAGCGGCCCCCGCGCTGTGCCGCGGTCTGTGGGTCCGACAGCAGCCGCGCGCCGGGATTGGCCTCGGTGAGCGCGTCGATGCGTTCGGGGTCGATGTGGTCGGGATGCTGATGGGTGATCGCGATCGCGTCCAGGCCGGTGATGCCCTCGAAGCCGTGGGAGAACGTCCCCGGATCGAACAGGATCTTCTTGCCGTGCAGTTCGACGAGCAGGCAGGAGTGTCCGAAATGGGCTATGCGCATGGCGCCATGCTATGCGGCTCGACCCCGCAGGTGGCGTGACGTCGGAGGACAACTAGGCTGCATGGGTATTCCCCCCGCAACCACCACCCTGCTCGGGTGGTGTCCTCAGAGCTAGGAGCAACTCGTGGCACGAGTCGTGGTCGAGGTGATGCCGAAGGCCGAGATCCTGGACCCCCAGGGGCAGGCCATCGTCGGCGCACTCCCGCGCCTGGGATTCGAGGGCATCTCGGATGTCCGCCAGGGCAAGCGGTTCGAACTCGACGTGGCCGACGACGTCAGCGACGCCGAGCTCGAGCAGATCGCCGAGCGCCTGCTGGCCAACACCGTCATCGAGGAGTGGAAGGTGGTGCGGCTCTCGTGAGCGCGCGCATCGGCGTCATCACCTTCCCCGGCACCCTCGACGATGTCGACGCGGCGCGGGCGGTGCGGCTGTCCGGCTCCGAGGCGGTGAACCTGTGGCACGCCGACGCCGATCTGAAGAACGTCGACGCGGTGATCGTGCCCGGTGGCTTCTCCTACGGCGACTACCTGCGCGCGGGTGCGATCGCGAGGTTCGCGCCGGTCATGGGCGAGGTCGTCCGGGCCGCCGAGCAGGGCTTGCCCGTGCTGGGCATCTGCAACGGCTTCCAGGTGCTCTGCGAGGCGGGCCTGCTGCCCGGCGCGCTGACCCGCAACGAGGGCCTGCACTTCATCTGCCGCGACCAGTGGCTGACTGTCGAGTCGGTGAACACCGCCTGGACCTCCCGCTACGAGCCCGGCGCGCAGATCCTGGTGCCGCTGAAGTCCGGCGAGGGCCGCTACCAGGCCTCGGCCGCGGTGCTCGACGAACTCGAGGGCGAGGGTCGCGTGGTGTTCCGCTACGCGGGTGAGAACCCGAACGGCTCCCAGCGCGGCATCGCGGGCATCGCCTCGGCCAACGGCCGGGTGGTGGGCCTGATGCCGCATCCCGAGCACGCCACCGAGCCGCTGACCGGCCCCAGCGACGACGGCCTCGGCCTGTTCCTGTCGGTGCTGGACAGCCTCGTCAGCGCCTGAGCCCGACGCCGTGGAGGGTGTCGACGATCTCGAAGTCGACGCCCTCGACGCGCGCCAGCCGACTGGGCCGCACGGCTTGTCTGCCACGGAAGAAGCACGGCCCGTCCGGTGCGTCGAAGGCGGCCTTCTCGTGCACGATCCGCTCGATGGCGGGTACCTCGAGCGAGCCCGCGATCTCGGCGACCTCGCGCAGCGTGTGCAGTGCCTCGTAGCCGGCATTGCTGAAGGTCGTCAGTCCCGGCGAGAAGGAGCCGAAGCGGCGGCGATACCGCGCTCGGAGATCGTTCTCATGACACCGGCCGACGAAGAAGCTGGAGGGCACGTACAGATTGTGGTGAGCGGTCGGTCCGCCCGCCAGCAGCACGTTCTCGTCGATCGACGGGCCGATCCTGACCTGTGTCCCGTCCCGGCCCGAAGCGGCGAACTGCCGGTTGAAAGCCGCGGCGTCGGCGCCGAGCAACATGATCAGCACGCCGTCGGCGCGGTCCAGATCGCGGTGCTCCAAGAAGTCGGAGAAGTCGGCCACACCCGGCGCCGTGAATCGTTCGAGCACCACCTCGCCGAATTCCGCGGCTGCCCCGCGTATCGCCTTGGCGAGTTCGCGTGGCCAGATGTAATCCGCGCCGATGATCGCCCAGCGTTGCACCCCGAGTTCGCGGCGAGCCCAGGACACCGCCGCCAGGGTGTGCTCGGCCGGATGCTCACCGAGCATCAGCACGCCGGTCGGCGTCGGCAGGCCCTCATGGCACGCGGCGTAGATATAGGGGACGCGCCCGCCGCCGGCCTCCGCCACCGCCATCCGCACCGCCGAGGTGTGCCAGCCGGTGATGGCGTGCACCATGCCGGTCGCCAGCAGCGCCGAGATCTCCGTCGCGACCTGCTCCGGTGCGCGTCCGCCGTCGATGTTCGTGACGCGGATCTCGCGGCCGAGAATCCCGGTACCCGAGTTGATCTCCTCGGTGGCCAGCGAGATGGCGTTGTCGCTGGAGGGGACGGCGATCGCCAGCGGCCCGCGCATCGGAACTATGTTGAGGATCTCGACGGTGTCCTCGGGGCTCTCCCCGTACGCGGACATTCGGTACTCTTCTTCTCCATCGAGCGAAAACGGCAGGCGGGAAAACGATGACCACCATTGTAGGCCGCACCGCGACATTGCACGGTGCGCTGCGCGCCGCGGAGCGCCGATGGCTGCGCCACCTCGACGACACCTTGTGCGCACGGCAACTCTCGCCCGACCAGTGGTCGATGCTGTGCAATCTGTCCGCCGACACCGGTATCACCATGAGCCAGCTGGCGGCCAAGGCTCAGCTGGCGCCGTCCTCGGCCACCCGGCACGCGGACCATCTGGCCGAACGCGGGCTCATCTTCCGGGTCGCGGCCGAAGAGGACCGCAGACGCATCCTCATCGGCCTGAGCACACGCGGTGTGGAACTGGTCGCCGCGGTGCGCGCCGACGAGGCGCTCGCCGAGCAGCGGGTACGGGCGACACTGGGCGCGCGTCGCTACGAAGAGCTGTTGCGGCTGCTCGAGGTCGTCGCCGAGGCCTGAGTGCGGCGAGCCGGGGGTCTTCACCGGCATCGTGGTCTTTCCCGGCGTAGCGGTCGGCGCTGCCTAGGATCGGCGGTATGTCAGCTGCCAGCACCCCGACCACCTCCGCCACCGCCGAAGGGCTGTGCACCTTCATCGACGCCTCGCCCTCGCCGTTCCACGTCTGCCGGACCGTCGCCGCCGAACTCGACGCGGCGGGGTTCACCCGGTTGCCGGAGTCCACCGCGTGGACCGCGGGTGAGCCGGGCAGGCACTACGTGGTGCGCGGGGCTTCTCTGGTGGCCTGGGCCGATACCCCCGGTCCCGCCGTCACGCCGTTCCGGGTGGTCGGCGCGCACACCGACAGTCCCAACCTGCGCGTCAAGCAGCATCCCGATCTGGTCTCGGCCGGGTGGCGGATGGTCGGCCTCGAGCCCTACGGCGGCGCGTGGCTGAACTCCTGGCTCGACCGTGAGCTGGGACTGTCCGGCCGCTTGACCGTCCGCGACGGCAACTCCGTGCGCACCGAACTGGTTCGCATCGACGATCCCATTCTGCGGGTGCCGCAACTGGCGATCCACCTGTCCGAGGACCGGCGCGGGGTCAGTCTCGATCCGCAGCGCCACGTCAACGCGATCTGGGGCGTCGGTGAAACGGGCGGCGCGTTCCTGGATGTGGTCGCCGAATATGCCGGGGTGGCATCGGATTCGGTACTCGGCTGGGAACTGATGACCCACGACCTGGCGCCCAGTCGCCTGGTCGGCCGGGAACGCGACCTGGTCAGCGCGCCGCGTCTGGACAATCAGGGCACCTGCTACGCCGGTCTGCACGGATTCCTGGCCGCGGTCGACGCGCCGGGGACGGCCATCCCGGTGCTGGCCATGTTCGACCACGAGGAGGTCGGCAGCCAGTCCGATCGCGGCGCGCAGTCGGATCTGCTGCCCGCCGTGCTCGAGCGCATCGTGCTCACCCGGGGCGGCGGCCGCGCCGAATACCTGGCCGCGCTGGCCGGTTCGATCTGCGCGTCCGGGGATATGGCGCATGCCACCCATCCGAACTACCCCGAGCGCCACGAGCCCGCGCACCGCATCGAGGTCAACGGCGGCCCGGTGCTCAAGGTCAACCAGAACCTGCGCTATGCCACCGACGCCACCGGCGCGGGCGCGTTCGCGCTGGCCTGCGCCCGGGCCGGGGTCCGGTTGCAGCGCTATGTGCACCGCGCGGATCTGCCCTGCGGTTCCACCATCGGCCCGATGACCGCCGCGCGCACCGGCATGCCGACCGTGGACGTGGGAGCGCCACAGCTGGCGATGCATTCGGCGCGCGAACTGATGGGCGCGGCCGACGTGGTCTCCTACGCCGCCGCGCTGGCCGCGTTCTCGGCGCCCGAAGACGGGGCCGCCGACGCGGGCCGGTAGGTGAACGCGGCGACCGCGAGCACGCCCAGGGTGACCAGCACGTAGCTGCTGCCGATGATCTGCTGCCACCACGCCCAGTCGAGCTCGCGGTCCTGCGCATGCGGCAGCAGCCAGTGCGGGCCGATCAGGTACAGCACGGTGATCGCGCCGGCGACCCAGGCGAACAGCCGCCAGGGCGCCTGCCCGGCGCGCCTGCGCACGATGACGTCGGCGGTGAGAAGCAGGGCGGGCGCGGCCCACACCCAGTGGTGCGACCACGAGACGGGGGAGACCAGCAGGATCGCGGCCGCGTTCACCAGCAGTGCCGCGACGTGCGCCCCGGCCCGGATCAGATGGTGCATCCACACCGCGGCCAGCGCCACCGCGATCACCGCGAGGACGAGCCAGATCACCGTCGCCGCGGTGTCGGGCACGCCGAGCCGGAAGGCCAGGCCCTTGAGCGACTGGTTGCCCGCGAAGTAGGGCGGACCGATGCGGCCGGTGTCGGCGAGCGTGCGGAACCAGTACTCCACCGAATCGCTCGGGAACAGCACAAAGCCCAGCCCCACCGCGCCGATCGCGGAGACCACCATGGTGGCAGCGGCCTTCCAGTCCCGGCGCAGCAGGAAGTACAGCAGGAAGCCGCCCGGAATCAGCTTGATGGACACCGTGATACCGATGAGCATGCCGCGCGGCCAGAACGGCTTGCGTACCAGGCAGTCCGCCGCGACCGCGGCCATCAGTACCAGGTTGATCTGACCGAAGCCGAAGGTCTGGCGCACCGGTTCCAGGTAGAGCGCCAGCGCCAGCGCGGCGATCACCACCGGCACCGCCACCCGCCGGTCCAGGCCGGGGCGCAGCCGGTCGAGCACCAGCCACAGCGTCAGGCCGAGGCAGCCGAGCGAGGTGAGCAGCACGACGACCTCGGCGAGCAGCAGCGGCATCAGCGCCAGCGGGGCGAAGAACAGCGCCGCCAGCGGCGGATAGGTGAACGGCAGCCCGATGCCGGCGACCGGCGGCATCGGCCCGTACAGCTCGCCGCCGTCCAGCCATACTCGGGCGCCGTTGCGATAGACCTGCAGGTCGATGTAACCGCTCCACCAGTGCGCCAGCAGCGAGACCAGAGCGGAGACGGCGAAGAGCGCGAGCGCGCCGGCAAGCAGCCGCAGCCGTGAACCCGCGAGCGTGGCAGCGGGTTCCGTGGATCGGGGGGAGGGAGGTTCTACGCCGTGGAGGTGGGGGGTGCCGAGGTCGGCAGGCTTCGCGGCCTGTTCGGCCACCCCCGATCGTTCGTTCACCCGCCCAGAGTACCGGTGCGCTGTACCTTTCCGGCCCGGTGTTCACCAGTCCGGGCAACTGCGCGGTCACGGGCGGCGATCTGTCCCGCACGGGCCGTGTGGTGCGTGGACAAGTCGTGTGGCCCGCGAACCCGGGGTGATGCGCGCTCGCGGCAACGGCCCAGCGACTACCGCTGGCCCGGAATCGGTTCCCGGCGGGGTGTGCCCGGTATGTCCGAGTACCCATCCGCGGTCGCGGGCGGGCCCCTCACCTGCGGGGCCGTCGCGGGTGCACCGTAGACTGAGCCCGCCCTCCCGTCATGTCGGCGGGACCGGAGCTCGTCGCTTCACAATGCCCGGCCGAAAGGACCCTGGTACTCCGTGACTCCGCAGGTCGACACCGTCAGCGCAGCCGCAGCAACCCCCGAGGTCGCGCAACCCTACAAAGAACTGGGTCTCAAGGACGACGAGTACGCCCGCATCAAAGAGATCCTCGGCCGCAGGCCGACCGACGCCGAACTGGCGATGTACTCGGTGATGTGGAGCGAGCACTGCTCGTACAAGTCGTCCAAGGTGCACCTGCGCTACTTCGGTCAGACCACCACCGACGAGATGCGCGCCTGCATGCTGGCCGGCATCGGCGAGAACGCGGGCGTGGTGGACATCGGCGACGGCTGGGCGGTCACCTTCAAGGTGGAAAGTCACAACCACCCGTCCTATGTGGAGCCCTACCAGGGCGCGGCCACCGGCGTCGGCGGCATCGTGCGCGACATCATGGCGATGGGCGCGCGCCCGATCGCGGTGATGGACCAGCTGCGCTTCGGCGCGGCCGATGCCCCCGACACCCGTCGCGTGGTCGACGGCGTGGTGCGTGGCGTCGGCGGCTACGGCAACTCCCTCGGCCTGCCGAATGTCGGCGGCGAGACCGTCTTCGACGCCTCCTACCAGGGCAACCCGCTGGTCAACGCGCTGTGCGCGGGCGTGATGCGGGTCGAGGACCTGCACCTGGCCTTCGCCTCCGGCACCGGCAACAAGATCATCCTGTTCGGCGCGCGCACCGGTCTCGACGGCATCGGCGGCGTGTCCGTGCTCGCCTCGGACACCTTCTCCGGCGACGAATCGGGCTCCGGGCGCAAGAAGCTGCCCAGCGTCCAGGTCGGCGACCCGTTCACCGAGAAGGTGCTCATCGAGTGCTGTCTCGAGCTGTACGCGGCCGAGCTGGTGGTCGGCATCCAGGATCTCGGCGGCGCCGGATTGTCCTGTGCCACCTCCGAACTCGCCGCGGCCGGTGACGGCGGCATGTACATCGAACTGGACAAGGTGCCGCTGCGCGCCACCGGCATGACCCCGGCCGAGGTGCTCTCCAGCGAGTCCCAGGAACGCATGTGCGCCGTGGTGACCCCGGACAACGTCGACGCCTTCATGGCGGTCTGCGCCAAGTGGGACGTGCTGGCCACGGTGATCGGCGAGGTCACCGACGGTGATCGCCTGGTCGTCAGCTGGCACGGCGAGACCGTGGTGGACGTGCCGCCGCGCACCGTCGCCCACGAGGGCCCGGTCTACGAACGCCCGGTGCGGCGTCCGGATTACCAGGACGCGTTGATCGCCGACGCCCCCGACGCGCTGCCGCGGCCGAAGACCGCCGAGGAACTGCGCGAGACGCTGCTGAGGATGATCGCCAGCCCGCAGCTGTGCAGCCGCAAGTGGATCACCGAGCAGTACGACCGCTACGTGCGCGGCAACACAGTGCTCGCGGAGAACGCCGACGCCGGTGTCATCCGCATCGACGAGGAGTCCGGTCGCGGCATCGCCCTGGCCACCGACGCCTCCGGCCGCTACACCAAGCTCGACCCGTACACCGGCGCGCAACTGGCGCTGGCCGAGGCGTTCCGCAATGTCGCCACCACCGGCGCGACCCCGAAGGCCGTCACCAACTGCCTGAACTTCGGCTCGCCCGAGGATCCCGGCGTGATGTGGCAGTTCCAGCAGGCCGTGCGCGGTCTGGCCGACGGCTGTGTGGCCCTGGGGATCCCGGTGACCGGCGGCAATGTCAGCTTCTACAACCAGACCGGTCAGGACGCGATCCTGCCGACCCCGGTGGTCGGAGTGCTCGGCGTCATCGACGACGTGCACCGGCGCATCCCCACCGGGCTCGGCCTCGAGCCCGGGGAGACGCTGATCCTGCTCGGCGACACCCACGACGAGTTCGGCGGATCCATCTGGGCGCAGGTCGCCCACGACCATCTCGGTGGCGTGCCGCCGAAGGTGGATTTCGCCCGCGAGCAGCTGATCGCCGAGGTGCTGGTCGCCGGCTCGCGCGACGGCATGATCTCCGCCGCGCACGACCTGTCCGAGGGCGGTCTGGCCCAGGCGGTCGTCGAGGCCGCGCTGGCCGGCGAGACCGGTTGCCGCATCCTGCTTCCCGAGGGCGCCGACCCGTTCGTGACCCTGTTCTCGGAATCGGCCGGTCGCGTGCTGGTGGCGGTGCCGCGCTCGGAGGAGACCCGGTTCACCAAGATGTGCGAGGCCAGGCAGTTGCCGTGGGTGCGCATCGGCGTGGTCGATCAGGGCTCCGAGGAGATCGAGGTGCAGGGCCAGTTCTCCATCCCGATGACCGAACTGCGCGAGGCCTTCGAGGGCACGCTGCCGAAGCTGTTCGGCGCCCAGACGGTCTGAGCGCCCCACCGGCTACCCGCCCGGCCCGCCCCGGACACTGCGGGGCGGGCCGGGCGGGTAACCGGACCGACCACGCATACTGTTCGGGTGCTCGAGAAAGCGGACACCTTGACGAGGCTGCGCACGCGCGGCGCCGTCCTGGCGCGCCGGGCCGAGGTCGTCATCGACCTCAACTACGTCGGAATCGTCGTCGCCACCCTGTTCTTCGCGCTGTCGGTGACCCCGTCGCTGGTGCCGCGTGACTGGCTGTTCCAAGGACTGATCAGCGGGGTCAACGCCGCGCTCGGTTACGGCCTCGGCTGTCTGCTGGAGTGGGGCTTCCGTTCCTCGATCCGTCCCAGGCTCACCATGATCCCGCCCGCACCGAGCTGGGTGGTCTACGCGGTGAAGGCGGCCGTGCTGACGACCGCCGGGCTGACCGCGGCGCTGATGCTGGTGCAGTCGGCGCGCTGGCAGCGCGAGATCACCGCGCTGATGGGCATGGAGGGCACCACGACGCCCGCCTACCTGCGTACCGGGCTGCTGAGCCTGGCGATCGGCGTCATCGTGGTGGCTGTCTATCGCACCATCCGCGAGATCGTGCTCTTCCTGGCCAGAGAGCTCAATCGCTGGGTCCGGGTGCCGCGCGAACTCGCCCCCGCCGTCGGCGCGCTGGTGCTGGTGGTGGCGGCGACCACGATCTTCAACGGCGTCGCCACCCGGGCCTTCTTCGCCGTCGCCAACTCGGCGTTCAGCGTGCGCAACGATCACACCTCGCCCAACGCGGTGCAGCCGCGACTGCCGCAGCGCTCGGGCAGTCCGGAATCGTTCGCGGCGTGGGACACCCTCGGGTTCGAGGGGCGCTGGTTCGTCTCGCAAGGGCCCACCGCGAGCCGGATCGCCGCGGTCACCGGCCGGCCCGCCCAGGAACCCATCCGCGCCTACGTCGGTCTGGAATCCGCCGAAGGCGAGGAGACCCATGCCGAGCTGGCCGTGCGCGAACTCGAGCGCGCGGGCGCTTTCGACCGGAAGGTGCTGGTCGTGGCCACCAGCACCGGCACCGGTTGGGTGAACTCGATGGCCGCGGGCGCGATCGAGTACATGTACGGCGGGGACAGCGCGATCCTCGCCACGCAGTACTCGTATCTGCCCAGTGTGCTGTCGTTCCTGGCGGACAAGGGCAAGGCCGCCTCGGCGGGCAGGCAGATCTTCGACGCGGTGTACCAGCGCTGGTCGCGGGAGCCGGTGCAGAGCAGGCCGAAGTTGTTCGTCTACGGCGAGAGCCTCGGTTCGCAGGGGTCGGAGGAGGCGTTCGCCGGGCTGGCGGACCTGCGCGGCAAGGTCGACGGCGCGCTGTGGGTGGGACCGCCGAATTCCAACCGGCTGTGGAAGCAGATCGTCGACCGCCGCGACCCCGGCTCGCCGGAGGTACTGCCGATGTACGCCGACGGGCTGGTCGTGCGTTTCGCCGCCGACGCACCGGATCTGGCGGAGCCCGGACCACAGTGGGAGACGCCGCGCATCGCCTACCTCCAGCATGCCTCCGACCCGATCGTCTGGTGGTCGCCCGACCTGATCTTCTCCCGTCCCGACTGGCTGGCCGAACCGCGCGGCTCGGACGTGTCCTCGCAGATGCGCTGGGCGCCGTTCATCACCTTCTGGCAGGTCACCGCCGACCTGACCAATGCCCAGGGCGTCGCCGACGGTCACGGCCACCGCTACGGCAGTCTGGTCGTCGACGCCTGGGCCGCCATCGCCCAGCCCGCCGACTGGACCCCCGAGCTCGCCGAGCGGGTGCGTTTCCAGCTGGAGTCGGCCGAGGACTTCGAACGAGCCACCAAGTGAGCCCGCGTCTTTCCCACGCGCCGGTGATCCGGTTGTTCCCGGCGTTCGCCGCGCTGATCGCTCCGCCGCTGTGGAACAACCGGATCGCGCCCGCGCTCGGCCTGGGTCGACGCGGCCGCACCCTGGCCCATCTCGGCTTCGCGACCGGTTACGCCGCCACTTTCGCGGGACGGCCGAACTGGTGTTCCGCCACGGGCCTTCGCGTGGGGCTCGCGGTGAGCTCGGTCCTCGTGACCGGCACGGCCGCCGCGCTCGCCCTCGCCCCGGTACGCGCCGTCCTCACCGAAACCCCCGACCGCGTGCCCGATGTGTCACCGGCGGAATGGATCGCGGTGCACATCCCCTTCGGCACCGTCGTGGCCGAGGAACTCGTCTTCCGCGCCACCCTCGACCCGCTGCTGACCGCCCGGTTCGGTGCCCGCCCTGCCCTGCTCCTCGGCGCGGCCGCCTTCGGTCTCTGGCACATCCACCCCGCCCGTAGCGCGGGTGACCGGGTGCTCCCGACCGTCGTGGCCACCACCGCCGCGGGCGTTGTGTTCACTCTGCTGAACCGCTGTGCCCGCAGCACCACCGCCCCCGCGCTGCTGCATTTCACCCTCGATGCCGTCGGTGCGGTGATCGTCACGCTCGCTCGGCGGAGGCACGACTCGTGACGCGGGAGGACGGCGGTAGCCTCGCGGAGTGGCACGGCGCAGAGTTGATCCGGGGGAGTTGCGGGCCGCGGTGGCGGCGGTGAGCGAGTGGTTGCGCGACGAGCGGTCGGCCGCTCCGGCGCGTGCGGAGATCGCGGCCGCGGTGCGGGCGACCGCGCGGACGCTGGCGGAAGCCGCGCCGGGACACTCGGTGGAGGTGCGGGTGCCGCCGTTCGTGGCGGTGCAGTGCGTGGAGGGGCCGCGGCACACGCGCGGGACGCCGCCGAACGTCGTGGAGACCGATCCGCGCACCTGGTTGCTGCTGGCCACCGGGCTGTCGGAATTCGCGCGCGCCGTCGAGGACGGGGTGGTCACGGCGTCGGGCAGCCGGGCGGGCGAGATCGCGCGCTGGCTGCCGATCACGCGACCGGCCTCCGAATGATCCCCGATGGGGCGAGTCGCTCGGGCGAGTTCGTGCCGAGCCCCCACCGGTCGCCCGGATCGGATCAGGCGGGAACGCGCTCGCCCGCGCTGCGGTGCAGCCCCTTGTAGTCGTAGAAGCGGGTGATCACCAGGCCGAAGATCACGCCGAATACCAGCCCGAAGATCGTCATCCACAGCCCGCGGCCGAGCCCGGCGTTGAAGTCGGCGTTGAAGTACAGGATGGCTCGCACGGACAGGTACACCTGGTGCATGGGCTCGAACGTCGCCAGCCAGGCGAAGTAGCTCGGCGTCGCCTCGATCGGCACGGTGCCGCCGGAGGAGGGCAGGCCGAGCACCACGAACAGGATCAGGTTCACCAGCAGGCCGGCCGAGCCGAACGCCGCCAGCATGGACAACCCCGTGACCCCGACCGCGACGATCGCCAGCGCGCTGTAGAGGTACAGCGCCAACGGCCGCTCGATCGGCATGTCCAAGGCGTGTGCCACCACCAGGAAGACCCCGGCGATGACGATCGCCGCGCCGGTCATCACACCCCACTTCAGCAACAGGGTGCGCACCCGGGAGATCGGCGTCGGCGGGAAGTGCACATACCAGGGTCCGTACTCGGTCGGTACGAAACCGAACGCCGCGTCGACCATGGTGTGAATCGTCATGGCGCCGATCACGCCGACCAGCAGCAGCAACAGCGCGAAGAAGAACGCGGTCAGACCCTCGCCGGTGCCGCTGGGCAGCGGCCGGAACTCCTCGTGCACCAGCCGCAGCGGGGACTCCAGGGTGAGCTGCGTCGCGCCGCTGATCTCCGTGGGCGTGCCGCCGCCGGGCGGGGTCAGCTGGGCTCGCACCTGTTCGGTGAGCTGTCTGCCGACCTGCTCGTTCACCCGGGGGAACATCTGATCGGCGATGCGGTCGACGATGGTGGTCGCGAACGGGCCGACCCGCGGATTGGTCTGCACGATGATGATCGGCTGCTCCATGTCGCCGGGCACCACGCTGCCCACGCCCAGGATGCCCAGGCGCTTGCTGAAATCGCCGGGGATGATGATCGCGCCGTACACCTCGCCGTTGCGCAGCTGGCGCTGCGCCTCGTTGATGCCCAGTTCTCGCAGGTCGATCTCGTCGGCCGGAATCCCGGCGACAATGCCCTCGGCGACTTCTGTGCCGAAATTCACCTGCTCGGGTTCCGCGGCGGTGCCGAGGGTGTCGCCGACGTCCATGTTCACCAGCGCGACGGGGAACCCGTGCAGGTTCTCCTCCGGATCGGCCACATAGGCCAGATACAGATAGCTCAGCAGAGTCGCGACCAGCGTGATCACGACCAGCGGAAAGACCGTCGCGCGCAGCAGTGTGTGCGGCTTGGGCGGCCGGGACGGTGCGGTCTGTTCCGTCGGCCGGTTTTCGCTCATCACGATCGAAAGGTACCGCCCGGGCGGCTGTCGGCACATCCTCCGGCAGGTGTGATTGCCGTCGGTATGCCGAAGCGGTGATCGCGCGACCAGTGGGCACCCGTAGAATGGCGAGAGCCCCCAAGCCCGCCCGAACAGGGAGCGTACGGTGATCAACGCCGAATCCGCGGTCGACAACCTCGCCGCCACCTCGGACCAGGACGAGAACGAACCACGCGAGGAGTGTGGTGTTTTCGGTGTCTGGGCCCCGAGCGAGGACGTGGCCAAGCTCACGTACTACGGCCTCTACGCGCTCCAGCATCGCGGCCAGGAAGCGGCGGGCATCGCGGTCTCCGACGGTCAGCAGATCCTGGTGTTCAAGGATCTCGGGCTGGTCAGTCAGGTGTTCGACGAGCAGACGCTGGCCGCCATGCCGGGTCACATCGCCGTCGGGCACTGCCGTTACTCCACCACCGGCGGCGTGACCTGGGAGAACGCTCAGCCGATCTTCCGCACCACCGCTGTCGGCTCCGGCCTGGCCCTCGGTCACAACGGCAACCTCGTCAACACCGCCGAGCTGGCCGGTCGCGCACGGGAACTCGGCCTGATCGGCACACCGGTCGCCGCCGACGGGCGCCCGCAGCCGGTAGGTGCCACCTCCGACTCCGATGTGATGACCGCGCTGCTGGCCCACGCCGCCGCGGACTCGAGCATCGAACAGGCCGCGATGACACTGCTGCCGCAGCTGCGCGGCGCGTTCTGCCTGACCTTCATGGACGAGCACACCCTCTACGCCGCGCGTGACCCCCACGGTGTGCGACCGCTGTGCCTGGGCAGGCTCGAACGCGGCTGGGTGGTGGCCAGCGAGACCGCCGCGCTGGACATCGTCGGCGCCGCCTTCGTCCGCGAGATCGAACCCGGCGAACTGCTGGCCATCGACGCCGAGGGCGTGCGGTCGATGCGCTTCGCCAACCCCGAGCCCAAAGGCTGTGTCTTCGAGTACGTGTACCTGGCCCGCCCGGACTCCACCATCGCGGGCCGCTCGGTGCACGCGACGCGCGTGGAGATCGGGCGCAGGCTCGCCAAGGAGCATCCGATCGAGGCCGACCTGGTGATCCCGGTGCCCGAATCCGGGACCCCCGCCGCCGTCGGCTACGCGCAGGGTTCCGGCGTCCCCTACGGCCAGGGCCTGATGAAAAACGCCTACGTGGGTCGTACCTTCATCCAACCCAGTCAGACCATCCGCCAGCTCGGCATCCGGCTCAAGCTCAATCCGCTGCGCGAGGTCATCCGCGGCAAACGGCTGGTCGTGGTCGACGACTCGATCGTGCGCGGCAACACCCAGCGCGCCCTGATCCGGATGCTGCGCGAGGCGGGTGCGCTGGAGATCCACGTGCGCATCGCCTCCCCGCCGGTCAAGTGGCCCTGCTTCTACGGCATCGACTTCGCCTCCAGAGCCGAGCTGATCGCCAACGGCGCGGGCGCCGACGACAGCTACCAGGACATGGTCGAAGCCGTCCGCCGCTCCATCGGCGCGGATTCGCTCGGCTACATCTCCACCGAGGGCATGATCGCCGCCACCGAGCAGCCGCGCTCGCGACTGTGCTGTGCCTGTTTCGACGGCGATTATCCGATTCCGCTCCCGACCGAAGCTTCCATCGGCAAGAATCTGCTCGAGGGCATGCTCACCGGGCAGCCGGAATCGGTTCTGCTCGGCGACAACGCCAACGCCAGCGCGCTGAGTCGTCCCTGACTCCCCGTCGTAGTCGTCCTGACTGCCGTCGTCGAGCCGTCCCGCGATCGGGTCGCGTGGAGGCCGACACCCATGCGTGCCCGAGATCCGGTTCGGGTAGCGTGATCAGGCATGTATCCGCCGATCCGGTTTGGAGCTCTCCCCGAAAATGACTGAACAGACCCCCACCGGCGGTGCCTCGTACGCCGCGGCAGGCGTGGACATCGAAGCCGGTGATCGCGCAGTCGAGTTGTTCGGGCCATTGGCGAAGAAGGCCACTCGCCCCGAAGTCCAAGGTGGCCTCGGTGGGTTCGCCGGTCTCTTCGCACTCAAGGGCGGCTACCGTGAACCGCTGCTCGCCGCCTCCACCGACGGCGTGGGCACCAAGATCGCGGTCGCCCAGGCCATGGACAAGCACGACACCGTCGGCCTCGATCTGGTCGCCATGGTGGTCGACGACCTCGTCGTCTGTGGCGCCGAGCCGCTGTTCCTGCAGGACTACATCGCCATCGGCAAGGTCGTCCCGGAGAAGGTCGCCGAACTGGTCTCCGGTATCGCCGAGGGCTGTGTGCTGGCCGGCTGTGCGCTGCTCGGCGGGGAGACCGCCGAACATCCCGGACTGATGGACCCCGACGACTACGACCTGTCCGCCACCGGCGTGGGCGTCGTGGAAGCCGACGCGGTGCTCGGCCCGGACCGGGTGCGCCCCGGTGACGTGGTGCTCGCCATGGGCGCCTCGGGCCTGCACTCCAACGGCTACAGCCTGGCCCGCAAGGTGCTGCTGGACATCGACCGGATGTCGCTGACCGGTCACGTCGAGGAGTTCGGCCGCACGCTCGGTGAGGAACTGCTCGAG